>JBMFTZ010000010.1:0-4431 GCA_049966775.1 Candidatus Micrarchaeia archaeon | reverse complement strand
CTATCTTATTGTGCTGTCTTGTGCTGCCTGCTTGTCTGAATTGAGCAGCCCATACACATGGTTGTAGAGCCTTTTCATGCCATCTTCTAGCGGTACCTTCGGGCTCCAATTAAGTATCTTCTTTGCAAGTGTTATGTCTGCAGATCTGCCTCTTACCCCCTGAGGCTTCGTAGTATCATAATATTTGCCCAGCTTCTTACCAGAGAAAGATATCACCATGTCGGCAAGCTCATCGATGGTTATTGCCTTGTCAGAGCCGATGTTTATAGGCTGGCCGTAGTTGCTTTCCATCAGCGCTATCACGGCCTCAACGCAATCGCTCACATACAAGAACGAGCGCGTCTGCTTACCGTCGCCCCATATCTCTATGGAGTCGCCATCCTTAGCCTGTATTACTTTCCTGCAGAGCGCTGCCGGCACCTTGTCTCTGACGCCATCATGAGCGCTGCCTTCGCCGTATATTGTATGAAATCTTGCCACTCGTGTCTTCAAGCCGTAGTCGTTGGTGTATGCTTCGCACTCCTTCTCCATAAGCAACTTCTCCCATCCATAATATGTATCTGGATCGTAAGGCTTTATGTCAGATTCCTTGAGCGGCGTGATGTCTGGGGTCTCTTGCAGCTGGTATGGGTATACACATGCGCTTGATGAAAAGAAGAACCTCTCTACATCGTTTCTCCTTGCAGCTTCGAGCATGTTTATGTTGATAAGCTGGTTGTCATGCATAATCTCCGCGGCTATCTTGGTTATCCACGCCATTCCTCCGACGTTTGCCGCGAGGTTGAATATATAATCCATTCCTTCTGCGGCTTTCATTGCGTTTTCCTCCTTCCTAAGATCCAATGTCAAGGCTTCAGAATAATAAGGTTCCTTTATGAAACCATCCCACTTGACATCTACCGCCCTTACAAAATTGCCGCGTTTGACAAGCTCCCTCCCCAGATGCCCTCCTATGAAGCCACCCGCGCCAGTTATCAGTATCCTCTTTCCTGTCGGACCACTTCTAGTTTCGCTCATTGAATCCCCTTTTTATTGCACAAATGCCTATATATTGAAATTAGGTGCCACCTTTTAAAGTGCCCCTTTTACAGGCACCCTACCTGAAATGCCCCATTTGATGTATTTTACACGCCTGCTCTCCTCAAACTTTTGATCCATAGCCCTCCAGCAATCAAGTATTGTGGCGCCCTCTTTAAAGCTGTCTGGTGAAAGATTTTTGTATCCCTGATGGGGCGTGGCGAGCACAAAGAAAGTACCCTCATTAAGGCATTCTTCCAAAGAGCGTGCAATTTGTACCCCGTATTTCTCGCTCAGTTCGCTCAAAGAGCTTGGATCCACCAGCGGATCGTGCACTATTAATTTTAATCCCCTTTTGGCAAGATTTTCTGCAAGCATAACGGATTGCGATTCCACAGTAAGCGGTGTGCCCGGCTTATAGCTCATCCCCAATATAGCAACTTTGTCCTTACCCTTGTCAGCCATCACTTCTACAGCGTCAGCTATGGAGCTAGGTATTGACAGGTTCATTGCATCGACCGCCTTTGGCAGCAGCGGTGAATACCTGTAATCCTCGGCAAACCTAAGTAGCGCCTTGTTATCCCTGGGCCAGCAAGGGCCTCCATAACCTATGCTGCCTTTTATGAGCTTATTTCCAACCCTGCTATCCATGCCCAAGGCCCATGTTATTTTGTCGACATCTGCTCCTGGAACCCTGCTGCAAAGCTCGGCCAGCATATTTGCGAAAGTGACCTTTGTAGTCATAAAAGAGTTGTATGCAATCTTGGTTATCTCTGCATTGAGCATGCTCATTCTGGCTACATTCGGCTTGGTCTCTTGAACCTCGTTGTACAGGGATGCCACCTTCTCCCCGGCCTTTTCATCATCTTCTCCTATAAGTACCATCTCCTGGTTTAAGAAATCCCTTATTAAGCTTCCGACAGCGATGAATTCCGGATTATAAACAAGGCCAAAATCGCTCCCGCACTTCTTGCCAGATGTGGTCTCTAAAAGAGGCTTTATTATGCCATCCATAGTTCCTGGAAACACCGTACTGGTGATTGAGACTACCTTGTATTTATCGCTCTCCTTTAATACTTCAGCTATCTTTTTGGCGGCCGGAATTACGTAGTCGTTTGAGTAGCGATCATCTTCTGTGCTCGGCGTTGGCACTATGACAAATATATAATCCGCGTCTTTGAGGATACTAAAATCGGTAGAGGCGGTAAGGGTTTTGCCTCCATATCTACCAATCAAATCTTGCAATCCTGTCTCATAAAATGGCGCTTTCCCTGCATTTACCTTGGCCACTGAGCTTTCATTGATATCCACTCCGAATACCCTAAAGCCTCTATATGCAAAGCACGAAGCGATACTTAAACCCAGCTTTCCTAATCCTACCATACCTATTATAGCTTTGTAGGTCATTTTCCCCCCCACAAATATCCATACCACGTATGCTTAATAAATATATAAACCTAACTTCACCGCTGTATTTCGTTTAATTACCATTTTTGATAAATTATCAACAAATTTGCAATAAACATTTTCGGTTTGGTTTTTGAAGAAACGAGCAAATTAAATCTTAAGCACTACAGATCCAGAAGCACCTTTCTTAACCATGAGCAGCGCTTCGTTTGCCCTCTCAAGAGGCAAAACAGTGGTTTTTGGCTTAATTCCAAATTTATGGGCAAGCCTAAGGTATTCGATAGCATCCTGGCGCGCGTTTGCTTCAACGCCAACAAGCCTTTTCTCGCCAAAGATGTACTCATATGGCATTTCTGGTATATTCGTTGAGTAAATGTCAGCAATAGCCACAGTTGCGCCTTTCTTCACGCTCGAAAGCGCGCTCAGCGCAACGCTGCCGGAAGGCGCGAAGACTATGGCTCCATCGAACTTCATATCAATGTGCTTGAGCTTATCATATGTATAGGCATAATCCGCTCCAAGCTTCCTTGCCAGCTCCAAGTGCGAAGGCGTGCGCGACACGACAGCAACGCCGTAGCCGAGCTTTTGGGCGAGCTGCATTGTCAAATGAGCAGACGAGCCGAAGCCGAACATGGCTATCGTGCCAGAAGAAGGCCTTGCAAGCTTGAAAGCGCGGTAGCCAATAATGCCAGCGCAGAGAAGCGGGGCAATCTCAAAAGGATTGCCACGCCAAAGCCCAAACGAAAAGGAAGAATTGGCAATTACGTATTCCGCATAGCCCCCGTTTTCCGTATAGCCTGTAAATGTTTTCCTTTCGCAAAGGTTCTCCCTCCCAGAAAGGCAGTACTCGCAGCTCTGGCATGTGCTGTGGAGCCATGGCACGCCAACTATGTCGCCCTTCTTGAAGCTTGAATTGCTGCCTGCTTGCACCACCTTGCCGACAATCTCATGGCCTGGTATTATGCTCTTTCGAATGGGCTTGAGGTCGCCTTCTGCGATGTGAAGGTCGGTCCTGCATACACCGCAAGCAATGACCTTTACAAGTATCTCGTTGTCGGAAATGCGCCTGCGCTTGACGTTTTCAAGATGAAGAGGCTTTGTTTCTATGGGTGCAGGCTTGTGAAGCACCACCGCTTTCATGATACCACAAGCAAGTATGCATTGCAAAATATTTAATGATATTTTATATTATTTTTCAATCTAATAATTGTGCTTGATTGTAGATGCAAATACACATGATTCAAAAATAACTCTGCCTTGCTTAATCTATGCATAGTCTCTGCATGTAGAAGACGCTTTCAGAAAAAGATTGGTATATTGCAAGCTACTGCCAAAAAAGCGAGCAACAACGCATTTATCCGTTTATAGAGCAGCACCGCGCGCACGCAGGATATAGCTTGTGCTTCCAAAGCTCCCTCCTGAATTGTTTGGCTTTTTCATTGTTCCAAAGCTCTTCTATGCTGTGCTCCCTTATGTTGCCCAGCTTGAAGTCAACCATCCACTCATCAGGGCAGAACATAACATCACCGTTAGCCCTTATAAATATGCTGTTCCAGGCAACGGTGCACCTAGGGGCTCGTGTGTAGTTCAAGTCGGTATAATACCTAACCATCTCTCCTTTGCCCATCCTTGGGTGTATATAGACAGGCTTTTTGTATTTTGTATGCTCTATCTTTATTATCTCATCTGCAAGCGCTTCCACATATTCCTTGCTGGGTGTTGGTATTATGTGCGAATCCACGTTTGCCCCTTCATTTGTGCCAAGCACTTCGTGAAGAACTCGCTTGTGTGCTTCTGCGTGCTCCTTGTCAGTAAACCATAGGTGCTGAAGCCTTGTTGCATCCACTCCGACATTATCCTGCAGCTCCCTTATCATCTCATCTATTCTGCCCAATATGAAAGGCGAAAATGTTGTATTTGTTTTGATCGCAGGAAACATTGAGTTGCCACGGTATTCTATGAGCTTTTTTATCGTGCTTGTCGTTTTGTCATAGTTGCCATTGCCCC
>JBMFTZ010000009.1:0-24754 GCA_049966775.1 Candidatus Micrarchaeia archaeon | reverse complement strand
CCCTTTTGTTGTAGATATATGCAGGGATGTGCTCCTCTATGCTTATGGGCACTATCTCGTCATCTGGCAGCTTTGCGGCAACCTTGCCTTCGTACATCTCTTCAATTTCCTTTTCGTGGAGCTCGTAACGCCTGTTCTTTACTTTGTTGAGCACAAGGCTGTGCTTGAGGTGCTCCTTGTCGAACCACGTAGCAAGCCTGACAACATTTGCAACGCTTGCCATCTCTGGAGTTGAAACGAGAAGCGCCTCATTATAGTAGCTGCCTATATGCTCTATGGTATAGCCGGGCATCGTGTCTATTATCACAAAATTGTAAGCGGTCTTGCTTATTATTCCATAGAGCTTTTTGAGCATCTCCTCTGTTTGCATGTATTCCCTTTGGGTGAGCACCCCTGGAACGACGTGCATGCCTGTTGGGATGTGGACCACCCTTACTTTCACGAGATTCGTTTTTCCCGTTACAAGCTCCTTTAGGCCTATGTTCACGTCTTCAAGACCAAGATGGAAGCCTATGGAAGGGTTCACTGTGTCGCCATCTATCAGCAGCACTTTGTTGCCTTCCCTCTGCAGCGCAACTGCAAGATTCACTGCTATCGTTGTCTTACCAACTCCACCCTTCTGCGACGATATCCTTATTATATAAGGCAACTGCATCACTCTGACCTCTTCATAGTTTCCCTGAGCTGCCTGAGCTTTTCAGCCCTTTCCTGATCGTATTTGGGCCTTTTTTGAATCCTGATTGCAATAATGATTGCGATGGCAATTACTAAAACACTTGCGGCAATGGCCCCGTATTCCATGAGCGATGTGTATGATATGGAGGGCACTGGCGTTATGGGTATGGTGGTTGTTGCTGTGGTTGCAACAATCGGCTTCGACAGCACTAGCACAGGTATGCTGTAGCTCAGGTTTGCGCCTTGGGTACTTATGTAAAGGTCAAGCAGAACTGTGCCGGTGGCGCCTGGTGTTACAGGAAAGCTCATTGTAAACGCCGTATTAGGCGTTGCGTTTATTATGTACTGGGTGGAGTTGTATACAGCAACTCCGGGCGGTGCAGATATGTATACTGCAATACGCTGTATGCTCGTGCCAGTATAGAATGCTGTGACACTTATACTGTTTGTGGTGCCAGCATAGAACGTTGGCACAGATATGTCTATGATCTTAAGTATGCTTGAAGGCGTCGCTACTGAAGGCGCTGAAAATATTGTGGTCAAATGCGTCAACAGCGTTTGCGCTGTGACATTAGATACTGTGAAATATGTGTACAGGCTGGAGTGGCTGGGCAGCGAGCTTACGTACCACGTTATGATGTAGCTGCCATTTGCTGCGCTAATAGAATATGGAGCACCATAAGGTTTGATGTAGGAGACGCTCTTTGCAACACTCTCTGGCAATATTGTTTTAGCTTCAACGTTTGTCAGGTTTTTACCTGTTGGATTGTATATCTCCACAGTGGCACTTGCTTCATAGGTATTGTTTGCCAGGCTTATGCTTGGCGATACAGAAGCTGATGTGGCATTAGATATGGATATGGTTGTATATGCTGTTTCTTGAGATGTCGAGTTGCCTATTGCGGCAGTGATGTTTATGGGCACCACGTATGTACCTGGAAGCAACGAGGGTGGCGCCGCCAGCAAAGCGGTTACGCCTATTGTCTGCCTAGGCTGTATGGATGTCCTAGTTGCCGAAAGCTGCATAAGGCGCCCGTATGCACTGGGCACACTAATGTTGATGTACTCAGTGGTATTGCCGTTGTTCTTTATGTCTATTACAGCTGATGTAGACTGACCTACAAAAAGTGATTCCAAAAATGGGAATGACATCAATGAGAACGCAGGTATTGGCGAGACGGGCACTGGCACCGGCTTGGGAGGTGAAGGTGGTGGGGGCACAACTGTGTAGTTTATTGTTTTGTATGTGGTTTTGAGGAACTTTCCACCGGTGCCATTTATCGGATAGGTAACGCTGAGCAGCGCGTTATACGTGCCAAGGAAGATCGTCGAATTGTACATGGCAACGGTTATGTTTAGGTATTGGGAAGGTGACAGCGAGTAGTTGTATGGCAGCTTAAGCGAAGACGTATACGGACCCGTTGCCAATATTTTTATTGATATGGCGTTGGGCACAGCAAAGCTGCCAGTGTTCTTGAGCGAGATATAGAAGCTCTGTGTGCTAAACCTCGTTATCGTGTTGCTCGTGCTGAAGTTCTCTATTGTTATATTGGTAGGATTGCCAAGCATAAACTCCTGTGCATGAGAACTGTTTGAGAAATGGAAATACGTAAAAGAGGCCTTGGCGCTATATACGCCAGCTGCTATGTTGCTGGGATTAAACTCAAATTTATGTGTTTGATATAGCTGGCTTGCTGATATGCCATTCAAAGGCATTGAATATACCTGCGAGCCGTTGCTTGCGAAGATGGCAAACGTTCCGTTCATCGCAGGTATCGTGCAGTTAACTGTCGTGTGCACGGAGAAATTCGCTGTCTGGTTTGGCAGTCGCACGTAAACGCTCTGCATGCTTAGATTCACGGCAAAAGGGCATTCGACCTGGACGGAAGCGTTTAGGGATGAGCTTTGCGAGCCGTAGCTCACTACAATCATTGCAAAAAGCGCAAAAGCTATGCATAATAGTGCAGCCTTCATCCTATCGTTTTACTTTGGAGTAGCAAAAGCTAAAATCCTTTTGAGAAGCATACCACTTTGTGTAATCCAGTGCAAGGCACTGCTTGAAAGGAATAAATAGCTTTGCGCCAAGCTTATAATGGTGGTAAGATGGATGCAAATGGCATAGAGTTGAGGAAATATGAGCTTAAGCCACTGCCTTACAATCTTGACGCGCTTGAGCCGTACATAAGCAAGGACATAATGGACGTGCACTACAATGGCCATCACAAGGGCTACGTGAACACGAGCAACACGCTCATAGACAGGTTCTCCAAGATAATAAAGGGCGACGCGCAGAGCGGCACATACGACATACAAGGTGTAGTGAGAGGGCTTGTGTTCAACATTAATGGGCACAAGCTGCACACCATGTTCTGGAACAACATGGCACCAGAAGGCAAGGGTGGTGGCGCGCCTGGCGGCAAGATTGCAGACCTTATAGAAAAGCAGTACGGCTCGTTCGACAGGTTCAAGCAGCTTTTTACAGAAGTGGCAAACTCGCTTCCTGGCACTGGCTGGACCACGCTGAACTATGATACGGAGAACGGCAACCTCCAGATCATGACTTTTGAAAACCACTTCCAGAACCAGCTCGCAGAGCTTCCTATACTCATGCTTGCAGACGAGTTCGAGCATGCCTATTACTTGCAGTACAAGAACAAGAGAGCGGATTACATAGGGGCATGGTGGAATGTCGTGAACTGGAACGACGCGGAGGAGAAGCTAAGGAAGTACCTGTGAACAGGCGTATGCCAGATATGTATTTAGCTTGTGCGCTATACACTAAGGCGACTTTTTATTGCGTAGAGCGTGCCGCAGTATTTCTATGCTATTAGATATTCTCTAAACTAATGGCAGGAGCATAATACAAAACAAAAAAGGAAAAGAAATAGGTCAGCTTGCGGTTATGCTTGTGGAGCTTCTCGCGCCATCATTGCCCACCACGCTCACGTTGTAGGTATCGCCGGGTATCACTGCTATTCGCATGTTGCCGTTCGCGAAGCCTATAGTTCCTGTAAACATGAATGTATGCGAGGTGTGGGCTGGAATTGTGTAACCTTCTCCCTCGTATTCGCTCATGGCGCTTGCCTGGGCGAACGGAAGCACCAGCGTGCCGTTCTGGGCGACGAAGAAGTTGAGCACCCTGAAGCGCATGGCCGCAATTCCGATACCTATGCGCGCCTGCTGCTCGCTGCTCATGTTGAATAGCCTTGCAAGGGTTGCATTAGGTATGTGCGCATGCTCCATCACATCTGAATACTCGCTTATGCTCATGTTGAACCCGTGCATCGTGCTGAAGTTAAAGCCGCTTATGCCTTCGATCTCGCTCTTGTTCAGCGCGCTCGCTACAAGCTTTGCTGCGCTTGTGTTGATGCCGAACCTTGCGGAAAGGTTTGCCATCACGCTACTTAAGTTCTCCCCTGAAGCACCGAGGCCGAACACCGTATTGGCACTGCCCGCCCCTGCGCCGATGTCAAAGCTGCCGTTGCCACCAAAGCCGTAGCCGGCGGAAGGCTCCACTTTGCCTATGTTTGCCTGTACATCGCTGTGCACGTGTATCTCGCCATTTTCTATATTGGCGTTGACACCCTGATAGCTTATTTTAACAGTATAATTTCCGAAAACGGCTATGTGCTTTATGCTCACGCTCGTGTTGGCGTTGTTTACGACAGTTACGGAGAGAGAGGTGGTGTTGCCGATCTGGCTCAGCGAGCCGCTGCTTACCGATATGCTCGGCCTTGAAAGCTCTAGCTCATGCTTCTCTGTCGCGTTTATGGCTACTGTGGCGCCCACACGCGCAGATGAGCTTGCCTTGCTACTACCTATAACTATAGCCCTTACCGACGGCACAAGCACAAATATGGTGGAATTCGAGGTGTATATTGCAGCAACAACGGGCGTGAGGTCTATCAGGGCGCTATTAGTGCCGTTGACCCTGTTTGCATTTGCGACGTGCACGGTGAGCTGCTGGCTCGGCACCGTGACGTTATATGTAACGTTGCTTATCGTTATTGTGGCACCGGTTATGTTAAATCGGACCATGTCCACAGTCGCATTCAGCGGTATGCTTGCCTTGCCGATTACTTGGCTGACGTCCACCACGGAAAGCAGGTTTACAGAGCCGCTGCCTTGCGCTGATGCCCATGAGGAAGTGCCATTCTTGGCAATGTAGTGCGCACTTAGCGACGCATAGCTTATCACAAGAGCTTGGGTGCCATTAGGCACTTCAGGCGGATCTGTTAGCTGAAATGTGAGCGTTCCAAGCGATGCTGGGGGTATGGTCGTTGTTGAAACGGGAGCCTTGTGCGGCTGTACCAGTATAGCCACCGCGACTATTATTATGATAAGCAGCAATATGCCTGCTGCGAGACCACCTTTATTCATTGATTCACCCAGTATGAATGTGCCTATTAAAGAATAAAAAGCTTTGTATGCGGTTTCCGCCAGCACGTTCCAATCGCCATTCGTTCCAGGCGCGGTAGAAGCTGGTTACGCATAGCCTTTTACCCTGCCTGCTGCAAAAATCCTTGGCACCGCCTGCCTGTCCAACAGGCACTTGTCGCCTATCTCGATCGGCATGGGGGATTCGAGCCTGAAAAGCGACTCGTTGCCTTCTATGCTCTCAACGGTTGCTTTTGAATAGGAGAAGTTGCATCCTATACCATACATGCCTCCTTTGCTTATCGGCTCGACCGCAAGGGTGCTCGTGCTGAGCTCTAGCCTTATGCTCTTCACAGGGCTTATGGGCTTGCTTGCAAGCACATCGCCCTTGCTTATCTCACTGTAGTCCATGCCTTTTATTGCAAGGCCTACGCGCGTGCCCGCACCAGCTTCGCTTATGTCTTCGTCTTGGCTTTGTATTGAGCGTATTGACGCACTTTTACCTGAGCCATGGTAGAGCGTATCATGCACGCGCACCTTGCCCCTTGTTACTATGCCGAGCACAACAGTGCCTATGCCCTTTACGTTGAAAGCTTTGTCTATGTCTACCCTTGCATCGCCGTCTGCGCGCGCCACCTTAGAGCCCTGCCCAATCAGCTTTTCCACAACGCTGTTCCTCTCTGCCACTTCGTAGCTTATGCCGAGCCCGGCGAGCAGCGCACTTATGTCATTGTCATTGGTGAATAGGACGCGCTTGCCCAGCAGTGAGCATGCGATTATCACCTCGCCCACGCTCTTGTCAACGTTTTTTGTGCTTATGAGCGCCTGGTCCGATACGGTGAGCACCTCTAGCATAGAATAGAACTTCTCAGGATTGGGCATGAGCGTAACTATAACGTCGCCGCCCACCTTGCGGTTGTAAAAGGTAATGCTGTTCTCGGAGCCCTTCTTGCCTATGAATCTGGCAAGCTCCTCGTCAAAAGGCAGCGCAACTATGGTATCCATCAGACCGCCAGCATGTATTTGTACAAGTTTTACTATTGAGGGGTATGCATATTTATATTTCTTTGTTGCATTTATATTGTCTATTTGTACAGGCGCTACGCGCGCACAGATACGGATTTATGCTTAATAAGGTGCTTACAATGGGACTTATGAAAGAAGAGGACAAGAAATATGTGAAGGATCTTTTCGAGAAGAACCTTGAAAACGAGGTGAACATGCTGCTCTTTGTCGATTCGAAGGAGCGCTGCATGTACTGCGGCGAGACAAAGGAGCTCATGGAAGAGCTTGCATCGATGAACCCGAAGCTGAAGCTGAAGGTTTACGACATAAACACAAACAAGAAGGAGGCCCAGTTCCTGGGCGTGGACAAGACGCCGAGCCTTACCATGTGGGGCAAGACCAACTACGGCGTATACTACTTCGGCATTCCCGCAGGGCACGAATTTGCGGCTCTGCTCGAAGACATAGTGGATATATCGAAGGGCACGACAAGGCTGCAACAGGCCACCAAGGAAAAGCTCAAGGGCATAAACAAGCCTATGGACATAAAGGTGTTCGTAACCCCGACGTGCCCGTACTGCCCCAGGGCAGTTCGCACAGCACACCAGTTCGCCATGGAAAACAGGAACATAAAGGCTGCTATGATCGAAGCAATGGAGTTTGAGGCGCTTTCTAACAAGTACGAAGTGATGGCGGTTCCCAAGATCGTCATAAATGACACGGTATCCTTTGAGGGGGCATTGCCTGAGGACGCATTCATGGCGTACGTGCTGGAAGCCGCGAAGTGAGAGTGTACTGTACGCGGCATTATCTTTTGCTGAAACGGTAGCGGCTAGCGTGATTTTCGCACAGCGCGCATGCCTTATATATGTGCTGCCGGCCGCGAGCAGCAAACGGCTGATCCGGTATAATTTGTTTTTATAGTTGTCGCTCCAATAAGTAAATGATACGTGGTCACATGGTTGTTAACGCCAAAAAGCCCAACATAATTATCATAGTGCTAGATGCTGTGCGCTACGACGAGTTCCGCGCCGCTTACGACTCTGCCAAAAGCAGATTTTCAAAGCTCGGCGAGCTTGCGGCACTGCGCAAATGCATAGCACCAGCTTCTTGGACGCTGCCATCCCACGCTTCACTGTTCACAGGCATGTACCCGAGCGAACACGGCGCGCACGAAACAAAGAGCATCAAGGCGCTCGACATCGACGGCATAAGGCTAAGGAAGGACACAATCATAGGCGACCTCAAGGCGCTTGGCTACAACACATACGGCATCTCAGCTAATCCGTACGTGCATCCCGTATACGGCTTCACGGGATTTGACAAGTTCAAGGAAGAGAGCTATTTCACCGACATGCACGGCTATGCGATAGAGGCGCCTAAAAGGCTCAAGCCTCTTCTCGCAAAATACAGGGAGCGCTATGGCGGCAGCTTCTTCAAGATAGGCTTTGCCATGCTGCGCGATGACCCTGCGCTCATAACAGAGATAGTCAACCTGCCGCTTACTGGTGCACTAACGCTCAAGAACCTTGCAAAAAAGGCGAGGGCGAGAGTGATTGACGACTGGCCGCTGGAGAAAGGCGGCAAGAACGCGCTTGGCAGTTTCGAGGCATTCGGGGCGAGGAGCCCGTTCTTCCTGTTCTTGAACCTCATGGAGGCGCACGAGCCTTATATAGGCAAGAAAGGCATGGACTTTGACTGGCCTACGCCGTTCCTGAAAGAGCAGCCAAACAGGGAGCTAATCGATGCATGGAGGCGCAAATACGCGATAGGCACAAGGAAAGCGCTGCAGTATGCGTATGACTTGTCAAGATACGTGATTGAAAGCTATCCGGATAGCGTTGTGATAATCACTTCAGATCACGGACAGGAATTCGGGGAGCACAATTTCATAGGCCACGGCGTGAGGCTCGACGACGAGCTTGTGCACGTGCCTTTCATCGTGCGCGTGCCCGAATGGATGGACATTGTTGAAAATAATACATATGCGTCGCTTGCAAACGTAAGAAGCTTCGTGAATTCCGCGGCATCAGCCAAAAAGGACAGCATGAAGAAGCTCTATTCAAATGAAGTATACGCGGAGAGCTTCGGCATACAGGCAAGTATTGAGAGCTTGAAGAAGCTCGGCAAAGCGCTTGACTGGAAGAAGCTGAGAAGCCTTGACAGGTACCACAAGCGCGCATTCAGGGCCTGAAGTCGTTGTGCCTGTGCCTTGCTGAGAAATTGTCGCCGCCCCTGAAGCCACCAGGCCTGCGCCTTCTGAAACCCTCACCGCCTTGGCCACGGCCATGCAACTGTAAGTGGTCCCTATAATGGCTGCGCGAGACAGCATTCCTCACCGCTTGCTCGAACCTTCCGGTGTTCAGGCTTATGCGCTCCATCTTTATGTTGGCCTTGTACTCTATGTCGCTTATCATACCAAGCTCCTGCGGCGTGGCGATGGTGAACGCTGCGCCTTCCCTGCCAAGCCTTGCGGTCCTGCCCGTGCGGTGTATGTAAACGTTTGCTATGTCAGGCACATCGAAGTTTATTATGTCCGTAACGCTCACTATGTCAAGGCCCCTTGATGCGAGGTTTGTAGATATAAGGAACTGCGCGTTTCCGCGGAACATGCGCAGCGAGTATTCCCTCTTTGCCTGGGTAAGGCCGCCGTGCATCAGTATGGCGTTCATTCCAGAATTGCGCAGCAGCCAATAGATCTTGTCCGCCTCGTACTTGGTGTTTGCGAATATTATCGCCTTCTTGGGCTTGTGCTCGTCTATGTACGCCAGCAGCGCCGCAAACTTTGCGTTGTTGCTCACCACAGCGTATCTGTGCACTATCGTGTTCACAGTAAGGTCGTCGTCGCTACTTAACTCGACGTTTGTTCTGGAGCTGTTCATGTGCCTCTGCGCTATAAGCTGTATGTCGCGGGGCATGGTGGCAGAGAATAACATCGTCTGCCTGTTGCTGCTGAGCTTCGATACGATCTCACCTATGTCGTCTATGAAACCCATGTCCAGCATTATGTCTGCTTCATCGAGCACAAGATAGCGCACGCCACCAAGGTTCAAGGCACCCCTGTCGTAAAGATCGAGGAGCCTGCCTGGCGTGCCCACCACTATATTGGCACCGTTCCTTATGAGCTGCACCTGTACATTTATCGAGGCGCCACCGTATACTGTAGCTACGCGCAGGCTGCCCGTACAGAGCTTTGAGGCGACAGCCGAGACCTGAAGTGCGAGCTCCCTTGTGGGAACGATTATAAGCGCGTAAATCCTATCACCGGGCCTTGCGCCGTTTATTATTGGTATAAGGAATGCACCGGTCTTGCCCGAGCCCGTCTTCGACCTTACTATCACATCCTTGCCCTGCATGATGAGCGGTATCGTAGCTTCCTGCACCTCGGTTGGGCTTGCGAAGCCTATCGCGTTAAGTTTTGCCACTAATTCGCTGTTTATTCCAAGTTCCGAAAAAGTCTTCATATCACATAACCTTCGTATGCGCCTTGCTGTATTGTATAGCACCAAAAGCATTGAACTTCAGCACTTACGTGCAAGCAAAAGCCAATTATCTAGTTATATTTTCACACACATATGTATAAATGTTTCGCTTTCAAACAACTCTATCATATCTTGCTGGTAGCATGGAAAGCGCAGACGAAACCGATGCTTATGAAAAAAGCGTGGACAGCAAGTTCGCGTATCTGCTTTACTCCAGGGCGCTCAGGAGCATAGCGCTCATATACATGGGCTTGGCGTTTTCGCTATACCTTACCGCATTGCACCTTAGCGTGATAAGCGTCGGCCTGGTGGCAGCCGTAGCAATGCTGTTCATGATATTCCTCACCATGTTGCTGGGCTTCGTGGGAGACAGAAAGGGCTTCAAAGTGGAGCTTGTGGTCGCCGAAGCAATAGCGTTCATAGGCGCGCTCGTGATAGCGCTTTCAACCACGGTTGCTTTCATAATAATAGGCATGGTGATTGCGGGCCTGAGCGGCGGCGCAGGCGGAATGCGCGGCGCCTTCTCGCCAGGGACCAACGCGTTCATAGCCAACAACTACAGCGACGAGAAAGAGAGGGTGCACAAGTATTCCGTTATAACTATGGTGGCTTCGGCTTCTGCGATAGGCGGCAGCCTTCTTTTCAGCAGCGTGTCGCTTCTTAGCAAGTATGTTGGCGTGCTCAACGCGTACAGGTATTTATTCATGCTTGCCGCGCTTCTGCTTGGTGTTTCTGTGCTGCTGCTCATGCTGCTCAGCGAAGCCAAAAGGCCCAAGAAAACAACAAGGGTGATGAAAGCGAGCAGCATGACGTATTCGCTTCGCGTGATAACCGCAAACGCGATTGGAGGGGTGGGCATGGGCCTGGTGATGCCCCTCCTACCGCTATGGTTCAAGCTATCGTATCATGCCGGGCCGCTTGAAATAGGGATCATATTTGGCTCCGTTTATGTGGCTACAGCGCTCGGCTCGTATGTGTCTTCAAGGCTTGCACACAGGTTCAACGCACTCAACATCGCTTCATATACAAGAGTGCTGAGCGGCGTGCTCCTTTTTGCAATGGCGCTGTCTCCTGCGCTCATAGTAGCGGGCATAATGTATATTGCAAGAGCCGTAATAGCTGGCTTCGGAAGCCCTAGCAGGACCACCGTAAACGTAAGGGGCATAGATACCGAAGATTACGGCACCGCGACGAGCGTGCAGGGCGTAGCTTCTCGGGTTGCACAACTCAGCTCGGGCGCAAGCGGCTACCTGATGGACTACTCGCTGCCGTTTCCCATATTCATAGGGGGCATCTTCCAGCTGGCAAGCGGCATAAGCTACAAGCTGCTTTTCAAAAAGCACGACATCCAGCGCGTTGAAAGCGGTAAGCACCCCAAGCGGTCTCCCAAAGCGGCGCAGTAATGGGACTTATCCAAAGAGGGAGATAACAGTTATATTCGCTTACTTACAAACGAATAATCCGGACGAAGAACCTATTTAGTTATACTGTACCATGCCACACGATAGCTTCTTCTCTCCTGACATTTGTATATGGTCGCACTTCCGGTCTCCTTCTGATTACCAAAAGCACAAAATGGGGAGCAGGAGATTTGAACTCCTATAGCAAGCGCCCAAGGCTTGCAGTCTGCCAGGTTAGCGTAGCTCCCCAAGCTTTATAATCAATAAATTTGTGCTGCGATTGTTTTATACCTTTTGCTTATTATTACCACAGGTTGACATTCTTGTATTCTTGTTTGACTCTTTTTAGCTTGCTTAGTGGTCGGAAAGCTTGCTCAAATGATGGATGACTGACAACTGGAACAAGTCCTCGCACGTTTTCTGGCGAATGAGGATCAACATATGCACGTAGTTCTTTTGTTTTCTTTGCAATTATGCTTTTCCATATTTGTGCCCATGCAATGAAAAATCTCTGCTCTTCTGTAAAACCTTCTACCTTTTCTTGGGGGAAACCATGCGCTTTCAAAGCATCATAGGCTATGCTTATCCCGCCCAAATCGGCAATGTTCTCGCCTATTGTAAGCTTGCCGTTTATATTTAACCCTGGCAATATGCTAATAGAGCCATAAAGTTTCTCTATTCTTGATGCGAATTCCAAAAAGTGCTTCCTGTCTTCCGGAGTCCACCAATTGCTTAAATTGCCATCCTTGTCGAAAAGCCTCCCTTGATCGTCAAAACCATGGGTCATTTCGTGCCCTATGGTACCACCTATGCCACCCAAGTTTATTGCGATGTCTGCGTCTGCATCGAAAAATGGAGGTTCAAGTATGCCTGCAGGTATTTCAACTTGGTTTTTTACATCATCGTAGTTTGCATTTACTTCTGAAGCAGGCATAGTCCATTCTTCTCTGTCAACTTTTTTGCCTACTCTTTTGAACTGGCGATTTAATTCGTACTGATAAGACCTAATCACATTGCCGACAAGGTCATTCTTTTCTATAATTAAACCTGAATATTTCTTGAAGCGCTTTGGATAACCTACTTTAAATTCCATCGCATCGAGCTTTTCAAGTGCCAATTTCTTTGTTTTTGGGGTCATCCACTTATTATTTTGCAAACGGTTCCTAAATGCGTTCTTCAGACTTTCTAGCAAAAGCTCAGCCTTTATTTTTGTATGCTCTGAAAAATACTCCTTTATATATAAACTGTCAAGCGCATCTCCAATCATATTGTTAATGCGATATATGCCCCTCTTCCATCTTGGATCTATTTTCTTTTGCCCTGAAAGCACTGTGCCATAAAACCTAAAATGCTCCATCCTAGCTTCCTTATGGAGCAGCGATGCATATGAATTGATTACGCTCCATATGAAGTATGCCTTCAATCTGCTAAGTTTCTCTTTTTCTATAAGAGAGTCAACCGCTTTTATGTATTTCGGGTTGTTTACTATCACATAACTTAGATTTACTAGACCAAGTTTACCAAAAATTGCAGTTATATTGAAGTTTTTATACTTGCTTAATTCGAATATGCTTATCTTGTTGTAATTCTTTACTTCGTCGCGCTCTTCTGCCTTAGTTCGCATCGCTTTTGCAAGTTTTGTTTCTACACCTATTATTGACACTGCCATTTGCTCTTTCTCTTTTTGTCCAAATCCATAAAATGATAGCATCTTTTCAATGTGGTTCCTGTATTCCAATCGGATTTTTTTAAACCTCTTGTCAAAATAATAACCACGATCTGGCAGGTTTATGCCTAATTCCCATGCATAAAGTGCATATATGCTGCTATTTTTTTTATCACTGTCAGAAAAGAGGATGATAAAAGTTGAAACGCCATTCATATACAAGCTTGCGATTAATTGAGTTAAGTCTCCCTTGCTGTTTGTATTTTTTATCGAATCTACAATAGGAATGATTGGATTGAACTTATTCTTTTCGATGCTCTTCAAATCCATATATGAGGTGTAAAAATTGCCAACAAGTTTCTCTTCTGCTCTTTTGCCTGAAGACCTCCTGCAACTCTCCACAATGCCATGAAGTTTCGCTAGATTTGCTTCTTGTAGCATGAAAAAAGAGCTAAGTTCCGTCTTGTCCTGAGGTAATTTGTGTGTCCCAATCCACTTGCCGTTTGAAAACATATAGAAATCTTCAAATGGATCGACTTTCCAGTCAATGTATTTTACGCTAAATCCAAGGTTCCCATAAGGGCTTCTGTTTTCCATTAAATCCTCTGCATTGTTTTGGGCACGCCTAAAAATAAAGGTTAAAGAAAGTATATAAAGATAATTGGAGAATATTATGTGTTACTTGTGTAATCCCTAAACACTGTGGTTCGATGAATATTGACTTGCCTTGGACTGAAAAATATAGGCCCAAGTCGCTCAGCGAAGTGATAGGCCAGAAGGTTATTGTGGAGCGGCTAAGATCTTTCGTGGAGCGCAAGAACTTCCCGAATATGATATTTGCTGGGGGCCCTGGTGTGGGCAAGACCGCCTGCGCCATTGCGATGGCGCGAGATCTTTACGGGAATAACATGCCCAGCTCGTTCAAAGAGATGAACGCGAGCGACGAGCGGGGCATAGACGTGATACGCGGCTCTGTAAAAGAGTTTGCAAAGACAATTGCGATAGGCGATGTGTCAACAAAGATTATATTCCTTGATGAGGCAGATGCGCTGACTGCAGACGCGCAGCACGCGCTCAGGAGGACGATGGAGAAGTATGCTGCCGAAACGCGCTTCATACTCAGCGCCAACTATGCCAGCAAGATCATAGAGCCTATACAGAGCAGGTGCGTCGTATTCCGCTTCAAGCCGCTCAACGAGAGCGAGATGAGGGAGTACATAGCGCGCATAGAGAAGGGAGAGGGCCTAGAGCTTGACGAGAAGGCTGTCGAAGCGCTCATCTATGTTAGCGACGGCGACTTGAGGAAGCTTACCAACATAATGCAGAGCGCAGCGATGCAGAGCAAAAAGATCACTGAAAGCAGCATATATGACGTGGCAGCGCGTGCGAGACCTAAGGAGATAATATCGATGCTCAAATATGCCATAGGCGGGGATTTCTTAAATGCCAGGAACGAGCTTGACAGCCTAATGCTCAAGCTTGGCATGAGTGCAGAAGACATACTAACGCAAAGCTACAGGGAGGTGCAGAACCTCAACATCGACGAGAGGATGAAGCTCGAGATTGTAAAGGAAATCGCGGAGTGCAACTTCAGGATCGTGGAGGGCGCCAACGAGCGCATACAGATTGAAGCGATGCTTGCAGGCCTAGCGCTGAGGAAGTAGCGCTGCGCACTTCCTATCTTATTTCTATTTCTAACGGGCCGCCGTAGCCGATCTCAGGCGCCTGCACAAATATAGTAACCATGAAAGAATTCTTGTTGTCTATGGTAAAAGGGGGCTCTGGCATGCTGCTGATGAACTTGAAAGGCGCGTTTACGCTTATGCTATGCACTTTGTCTCCATATGAAAGAATCTTGTAGAGCTGCACGCTTACCCTGAAGGCTTGGCTCTTCCTTATGTTCATCGCCATCTCGGTGCTTGGTATGGGCACATTCCTACTTTCATGCACAAGCACTATGCGGTTTATTTCGACCCGCACCTTGTCCGGCTCGTTCTCTATGAAGGATATCTCAAGAGGACCCTTGAAGCTGTATGGCGGCGCCTCGATCGCCAGCTTGAAGTCCACCTTGTTGCCATACTTTATTGTGATCGGGGGCCTCGGCTCTATGCCCACTAGCCGGAATGGCGCGCCCACGCTTATCTCCTGCACGCTTATATCTTCAAGTACTGTGCTCTTCAGAATCTGCTGCAGCGTGTCCGTGCCCTCCTGCCTGTTATGAAAAGGTATCACGACGTCGAATATGTTGCTGCTGGTCTTCAGGCCCGGTGCGTGGTGGGTCTCGCCGTGCCACTTGAGGTTAAGCGTGGTCACTTCCGTTCTCGCTGCCTTATCCCTATTGAATATGCCGGTTATGCCTAGCTTCAAGCCACCACCGTTGCGCCCGCACTGCTATGCATGCCAAACAATTTATTGCTGACGCTTTTTTTCTATTAGGTAGTTTCCCATTATGAGCGTGTCAGCGCCCGTGTTCTCTAGCGTCCAAATCGCGTCTTCCGGGCTCATCACAATGGGCTTGCCATGCTTGTTGAAGCTCGTGTTGAGCACAGCGCCTATGCCTGCGCGCTTCTTCACTCTTGCTATGAGCGACCTGTACATTCTGTTTTCCGCACCAAGCACTTGCGGCCTCGTTGTGTGGTCTATGTGTGAAGCAGCGACCATGTACTGCCTGTGCTCCCCCCTTACAGTGTTAGCGCTTGTCATGAACCTGTTGGGAGCAACATAATCTTCGAATAATTTGCGTGCGTCTTCCTCAAGCACGGTGCTGGCAAAGGGCTGGTAGTACGGACGCTTTTTTATTATTATGTTTATGTTGTTTCTCGCCTCTGGATCATCGGGCAGCGCGAGCACGCTCCTGTTTCCGAGCGCCCTGGGGCCGTATTCCATCCTGCCTTGGAACCACAGTATGATCTTGTTCGCAAGTATCAGGTCTGCCGCGTATCCAACGGGATCGGAGAGCCTCTCCACGTTCAGCTTTTTGCCGTCTATGCGCTTCACGTACGATTCTATTTCGCTGTCGCTGTACTCAGGACCAAAATATGCGTGATCCATCTGCTTGCCGCGGAACCTCCCATTAAGCATAAAATCTATGTAGGATGCCGAGCCGTAAGAAAGCCCACCGTCCCCCATATGCGGGAAGACGAAAAAGTTTTTCACTTCAGGCATATGCTCTATGCGCATATTTGTTATGACATTGGAGAAAAAGCCGCCCCCCACTGCCACGTTGTGAATACCCGTCTCTGCAATCCACTGTTCCACAATCTTCAGCACCTGCTCCTCAACGTGCCTCTGCACCGCGTACGCGAATGACTCCCTGTCGTGATTGGACAGTACATGGTCTTTCATGTATTCCGCAAGAAGCAGCTCGCTTCTAGTGCCCTGATCGCTTTCGAGCTGCTTTGTCTTTTCATTGTAGTGTATAAATCTGTCCAGCCCCTCTATTTTGGCTGGATACGAGTATGCGGCTAGGCTCATCAGCTTGCCCTCGTCCTCGCTATAGCGGAGGTCGCAGGCAACTGTGGCTGCGCCGTAGAATATGCCCAAGCTGGCGCTCGCCTTGAAAGCCGCGAGACGCTTCAGATGGCCCTTCTCTCCTATTGACACGGTGCCGCTCAGCCCATCGCCGGCGCCATCAAGTGTTATCACGAGCGCCTCCCTGAAGCCTGAGCCGTAGTAAGCTGCAGCTGCGTGCGCGAGGTGGTGCTCCACCACGTATATTTTCCTCTCTGCAAGCTCTTTACTTATCGACGCAAGGCGCTTCCGCGTAATGCTTGAGCTTATCATATTGCCCAAGGCGCGCCACAGCGCCTTAGGGTTTTGGTTCTGGACGAGCTTGTATATACTGTTTGTCACATGCAGGCTCAGCCTCGATGGCTTGGGCAGCTCCCTGCGCCAAAGCTTCCTGCGCTTTGCATCCCATGATGGTATCACCCTTGATATCAGCGCGTTTCCGCCGATCCAAGCAAGCGCCACCGCGTCTATATCA
Source organism: Candidatus Micrarchaeia archaeon (assembly GCA_049966775.1). GTDB lineage: Archaea > Micrarchaeota > Micrarchaeia > Micrarchaeales > Micrarchaeaceae > JAKAWW01. Next base: position 8,164 of record JBMFTZ010000009.1, on the reverse strand, counting down.
TCAATTCTTCCGTGGGTTGCATACCTTATGGAATGGTATGGAAAGCCCACCTCGTTCTTGTTCTTTGTGAAGCGCTCTTCGTTCACCGCGCTCACGGGCATACCTTCAGCTATCACCGCACATCCTGCATCATGCGAATCCCCTATGCCCAGAACAGCCATATGCACCTACCAGTCTAGATAAAGGCGGTAGCTGAATACTCAACCACGCTTGAATAATCGCCTGTTTGATCACCGGAGTTACTGTACTTCAGTATTACCCCCTTCTTGGCGCCCGCGCTCTTCGCGTACATCATTGCTACTGTAATAGGCCCAAAACCGCAGGCGCTTATATCTAATTCATAGATAAGTTTATTAAGCTTCACTGGATCCATCTCTTCCATCGCCTTGAGCAGCTTGCTGTCCTTCTTTGCTGCCGTTTCTGCTGACTCATAATGGTTAAGGTCAGAGCTGGCTATCACTGTTATGCTTCGCTTTAACTTGTTCAAAGTCTTCTGCAGCGCCCCGAATAGCAGCATGCTTGCTTCAATGCTCTGGTCGCCCATGCATATGAACGCGTATTTCTTGGCGACGTTGGCACCGAACAGATACTGCAGGAATGGAAGCTGCACTTCAAGGGAATGCTCGCCCGCATGCGCAACATCGTCCATCTCTATTCCTTCACTCGCGGCCAACGCGTTGGAGAATTCAAGATCGTTCTTTGCAACACCGAGAGGTGTCTCCCAGTCCATGCCCGACACAGCCAGAGGCATGCCATAGCCGGTGTGATTCGGCCCTACAAGTACGATGGTGCCTATGCCCTGCACGCGCTTGCTCAGCGAAAGCGCCTTGTATGTAAATGCGGCAGTACCCCCTGAATACTCATAGCCTGCATGAGGCACCTGATATGCAAGCGAAGCTTCAGCAACCGCTTTGTCCACTGTTGCTTTGTTCAGCGCGTCACGCACGACCTCGGCTAACTCTGCCTTTGACTGGGGATAGAAGCTTCCTGCAAATCTATAGCGCCTAGTTGCCATGCAAACACGGTCAAACATGCGATATGTAATTATGCGATGTAGTTTTTATTATTATTTTGCTTTACAATATGTATGCCAGTGATGCTTGTAGATATGGATTACTTCTACGCGGCTTGCGAGGAGCTGCGGCATCCAGAGCTAAAGGGCAAGCCGCTCATAGTGGGCACTGCGCCGCCCGCCAGCAAATCAAGTGGTGTTGTACAGACATGCAACTACGAGGCAAGGGCATTCGGCATACACAGCGGCATGCCGCTTTCTGATGCTTTCAAGCTCAAGCCAGATGCAGGCTACCTCGAAGCAGATGAAAGCTATTATGAGAAGATGTCATCGCAGATAATGTTGCTGCTCAAAGGCTACGGCTTCAAGATGGAAATTATGAGCATTGACGAAGCTGCGCTTGACCTTGACAACATGAGCTATGCTGAAGCGCTGGAGCTTGCCAAGCAGGTAAAAGCGGGCATAGCAGACCACTTTGGATTGAAGTGCACGGTAGGCGTTAGCTCCACAAAGGTTTATGCTAAGATGGCGTGCGATGCAGCAAAGCCAGACGGGCTGCTGGTCATCGAGGACAGCCAAGTGCTTGCTTTCATAAGCGACAAGAGCGTAGGCGAGCTTCCCGGCATTGGCAAAAAGACGGAAAGCGTGCTTAATGGCATGGGCGTGCACACCATAGGTGAGATAGCAAAGCTCGATCCCACGCTGCTCATGACAAGGCTCGGCTCCTTTGGCACGGAAATATACCTTATTGCAAAGGGCAGGGATCCAAGTAGGGTGGTCGAGCAGGGAGCGGTGCTATCTATAAGCAGAGAGCGCACCATAGGCTTTAGGGCGGCAAGCGCAGAAGCGCTCGACAAGATGCTGCACGAACTTGTTGATGAGGTATGGAATGAGCTGGAAAAGCAGGGCTACTGGTTCAAGGGCGTTTCGCTAAAGGTGCGCTATAGCGACTTTACGGAGCACATCAAGAACAGGAGCTTCTCAAACAATGAAGGCTCCAAGGAGCTCATATACGAAAGCGCAAAGAGGATGCTCGCAAGCGTGGAAAAAGGCAAGCGCATAAGAAAGATAGGCGTGCGCGTCTTCAGCCTTGTTCCAAGGAAGGGGCAGAGAACTTTGACTTGAGCTTTTATTTGCTGTGCCTTATGGTAGCGCTGCTTAGAGCGGCTTTCCTTTTTGATGTGTGAACCGGTTATTGCAAGAACAAGCCACCACGCGCCAACTGCAATTGACAATACATTACCTATTTCCAGGCAGAACCTTGCAGACGTATTGATGCACAAACATCGAGTGGTAAATGGGCAGTAGCATTGAGCTGCATAAGAGTTTACATAGCCGTATATTGTGAGCAGTATGCCAAACGCCATGGCAGCGATGCCTGCAATAGAAAGGTTTTGCTCTTAATTTTCATGACTGCTTTGCGCCACTTTCGTGCAGGCTTTGCAAATATGCGCGCACCTCAAGCGCTGCCTTGGCTCCGCTTCCAGCTGCGGTTATCGCCTGCCGGTATACACGATCAGCAACGTCTCCCGCAACAAAGACGCCCGGTATCTTTGTCTTTACATCATCAATTGTCTTTAGATACCCCAGCTCGTCAACATCAAGCTTGTCGCCAATGAACTTTGTCACAGGATCGTAGCCTATGGCAACGAATACGCCATCAATAGGCATTTCTGTTATGGCGTTGGTCTTGACATTCCTTATCTTTACGCCCGTAACCTTTTTGTCCCCGAGTATCTCTTCAACAACGCTGTCCCATATCACCTTTATGCCAGGATTTGCAAAAACCCGATCCTGCATTATCTTGCTAGCTCTGAACTGATCGCGCCTGTGAACAATAGTAACGCTGCTGGCAAATTTTGTCAGGTATATAGAATCCTCCATCGCGGTATCGCCGCCGCCCACTACAATAACATTCTTGCCTTTGAAGAACGCTGCATCGCATGTGGCACAGCTGCTAACGCCTTTGCCTATGAATTTCTTCTCCGACTCTATGCCAAGCCAGCGCGCCTTGGCACCGGTGGCGATTATTATGCTGTTTGCCTCATATTCTGAAGAGCCCGTCCTTACCTTGAAAGGCCTTGTGCTGAAGTCTACATCAGTTACCTCGTCAAAGACAAACCTAGAGCCAAACTTCTCAGCCTGCTTTTTGAAGAGGTCCATGAGCTGCGAGCCCTCAACACCCTCAGGAAATCCGGGATAGTTCTCGACTGTGGTTGTAAGCAAAAGCTGCCCGCCAGGTTCCAGCCCGCTTATGACGAGCGGCTTGAAGTTGTCCCTTGCAGCATATATCGCAGCAGTGTATCCGGCAGGACCTGCACCGATTATTATCAAATCTTCTACCACTTTGCATCACCCAATAGAACAAAGGTTATTTGCATTATTAGCTTGCGCAAAAAAGCTATTTATAAGTATGTGCAGAAATTCTGATTGTCGGGTGAATATGCACAAGGTTATAAGAAAGATGGATCATCACGACATTCATTTCGTTCATTACGCACTGCCGGACATGGCTCTGGGCGATGCGGACACGAGCATGCGCATTGGTAGTATAACGCTTGACGCTCCTGTTCTAGTTATGGTAAATAAAGCAAGGGAAGCCGCGCTTGCCGAACGTAAGTATGGGATGAACGCGGTACTCGCCACAAAGGGCGGGGTGCGGGCATTCAAGAGCGGGAGGAGCACTTTGCTTAGAGGCTATGTGCTGCACAAGGTAAACGACGGCCTCGAAGCCGCTAAGGTCATACGCATAGACAAAAAATCAATACCTTATGTAACGCTAGGCACGGCACGCAGAAGCGGCGAGATACTCAAACAGCTCAAGATAGCTATGTTCCTTACCAACTCAAAGAGTATATCTGAGCTTAAGAGGGCACCGATATATGAAGGATGATACCGTGAACAACGAAGCGGCACAGACGATGGACAGGAAGGTGCAGCACATTGATATTGTGGCAAACAGACAGACGCAGTACAGGCACAAGACTACCCTTTTCGAATGCATCGAGGTTCTGCCCTACGGCGGCGCAGTGAAAGAAAGCGATGTTAATTTGGGCACTGAGTATCTGCACAAAGAGATAGAGGCGCCTATTGCAGTATCCGGCATGACTGGCGGCCATGACGCCCTGTTCAAAATTAACAGGGATATAGCTGACGCGGTGTCCAAGCTTGGTGTGCCCATGGGGGTAGGAAGCCAGCGCGCGATGATTGAAAACCCGCGCCTTGCTTACACATATGATGTGAAAAGGGGGATAGGGCGCAGAAACATGCTGCTGATAGGCAACATCGGCGCATCAAAGCTCGCGGTATATGAAGATAAAAGGATAAAAGAAGCGCTTGAAGCAATAAGCGCCGACGCTATCGCTGTGCATACCAACCCTGGCCAGGAGAGCGTACAACCAGAAGGGGATATAGATTTTCGCGGAGCATACGAGAGGATATGCGAGCTTGCAAGGAGCATAGACCGACCGGTAATACTCAAAGAGGTAGGCAATGGCATTTCGAAGGACGTGGCAAAAAGGTTCAGGGGCAGGATTTATGCGATAGATGTGCAGGGCGCAGGCGGAACCACATGGATAGGCATAGAGACCTATAGAAGCAAAAGCAAGGAAGGGCTTGTGTTCTGGGACTGGGGTATACCAACTGCGCTTTCTACAATGGAGGTGCTCTCCGTATTCGACGGCCCCGTAATTGCAAGCGGCGGTATAAGGAGCAGCGAAGATATTATCAAGGGCGTAGCGCTCGGCGCGCAGCTTTGCAGTATGGCAGAGCCGGTGCTAAAGGCCGAGCTGCGTGGCGGCGCCAAAGGTGTATACGATTATATCAAAGCGCTTGAAGACGAGCTGAGAAGCAGGATGGCAGAGCTAGGCTTCGGCAGCATAGAAGAGCTCAGAAAGGCACGCGTGCTTATAAATGAGCCGCTTGCTGGAATACTTAGGCAAAGAAAAGTAAAGTTAGGCCCACGGCAGAGGCGCGTACGTGGCAGGACATGAAGCCGGGCGCTTTCGCTACAAACAGCGCACTGATGCAGATGCGTTATGACTTTCATGGCCACATCCATATGTTGCCGCACTTTACACCGCAGGTTAGGATATGAGCAGCGCAAAACATTTTGAAATAAGGAATATAAGCAGGCTCGATGCAAGGGCAGTCGCATTTCTATACAAGAGGGGCTTGGCCGAGGAGAAGCCAAAGGGCAGCTGCACCATAAAATGGATCATGAAGCACATCAGTAAAGGATTGGACGGGTTTGGACTGCTCTACAGAGGCAAGCTAATCGGTATAGCCACATTTGCCACAGTTGGCAGCACTATATACATGGATTTCATATACGCATCGAAGCCTAGGATGGGCGTGGGGTCTGCTCTTATGCTGGAAGTGGCAAAACTGGCAAAGAAAAAGGGAATAAAACAGATAAAGGCAAGTGTGTCTAAGATCGATGCAAGAGCCACGGCCTGGTATAGGGCTTGCGGATACAAGCGCGTACCAAAAACAGCGCACAGCCGATTCCTTCTTGATAGACCTTTCCTTTTTCATATGGCGGCGACACCGAGCATGGTCATAAAATTGCTGGAATCGCGAAAGGAGCGCCATGAAATACCACGATACTAATACCAAGAAAGCAGGTTCCCAACGCGAAATATATAATAAATTATACTAATAATTTTGATCATGGATCAAAAATTGAGGGATAGGCTTATTGGGATAGCGAAACGCCACATCAAAAACGACCCGGCACATGATTTTGGCCATGCCATGCGCGTACTCGAAAGCGCCGAAATGCTTGGCAAGACATACCATGCGGATATGGACGTGCTCGTGCCTGCAGCGCTCTTTCACGATCTGATTGTGTACGAAAAAGGAAGCGAAAAATCAAAGCACGAGCATGAGGAGAGCGCGAGAAAAGCGGTGCGCCTCCTGAGAGAAATAGGCTATGATAAAGGAAAATTGAAAGATATAGCCTACGCCATAGGAGTATGCTCATACAGCAAGGGGATAAGACCCACCACTTTAGAGGCCAAGATCTTGCAAGACGCGGATAGGATAGAAACAGGCGCACTTGGTATAATGAGAACGTTCAGCTCTTGCGGAAGCATGAACCGGCAATTATACAATCTTGACGATCCTTTCCTAGAGAGAAGGGAGGGCGATTCAAAGGTATCGGGCCTTGACCATATATTCCTCAAGATTGTTAGGATACACGAGGCGCTCAATACTGAAGCGGCAATAAAGATAGCAAAAAGGAGGGAGAAATTCGTGAAGGAGTTCATAGAGGAGCTGAAGCTGGAACTGAACAATAAATAGCGACGGCGACCGACGACGCTACATATGCGTCATGTCATGCAGATTAGCGCAAAGCGCTCGTGATTGCTGTGCATTTTGAAAGATTGCAGCGCGCCGCCACGCAGCGGAATGTAAGGCCTGCGCCTTTGAAATGGTCATTGCGTGCCGCACATTGAAATCTTTTTATACCTTGCCACACAATTATGAGTGGCGACCTGATGCTCTGTGTAGGCGACCAGCGGATATCGCTAGACAGAAGAGAAAGCGGAAGCACTCTCGATTTTGTCTCGCACGCGCACAGCGACCATATAGGCGCGGCGAAGCGCTCCAGCAACATTATAGCCAGCATGCAGACCATAGATATACTCGATGTGCTTGGTATCCACGCTAACCATGCAAGCCCACACGGCGGTATAGAGCTGCTGCCCGCGGGCCACATACTTGGCTCAAGGCAGCTCTATGCGCACGATGGAAACAGCGGTTTTTGCTATTTGTACAGCGGCGATTTCCAGATGCAGAGATCGATGGCCGCAGAAAGTATAGTAACCAAGAATGCAGATGTGCTTATAATAGACTCTACATATCCAAGCCCTGCAGTGAGTTTTGGCATTAAGGAAGAGGTTATAACTGAAATACAAGACTGGACAGAGAAGGCGCTGCGGAAAGGAAGCGTGCTCTTCTCTGCATACGCAACGGGCAAGGCGCAGGAGCTGGTGGCTATAATGAACGATATAGGCATTGTACCGGTGGTCACGAAGAAGATAAGTGCCATAAGCAGTGTGTACAACAGGTATAACGCGGGACTTACGTACGTATCAGCATACGATGGCGAGGGATACGAGGAAGTACTTGGCGGCGATTTCGTAGGAATAAGCGAGCAGCGGTCGATCTCCGAGCTGGGGAGCAAGCTGGAAGCGGTGCATCACAGAAGGTTCTACACCGCAATGGTGACCGGATTTGCAAGCTTTATGCACTTTGGCACAGACGCGCAGTTCAGCCTGAGCGACCATGCTGATTTCGCGCAGAGCATTGATTATATAAACGAGGTAAACCCGGAGTTTCTCTTAACATACGGCCAAAATGCTGATAGATTTGCTGTGAACCTTAACAAGTTCGGCTATAACGCTAGGCCCTTCCGAAATGGGGCAATGCCGCTACCAGAGACCATCATAGCAAAGGGGAACAAAGCAAAAACATATATTTATTAATGCAAAAACAAGATTATTTCGGTGCCGCAGTAGCTCAGTGGGAGAGCGTCCGGCTGAAGTGAAACTTCTTAAGAAGAAGTTTTATCAAGAACAGAAACCGGAATGTCGTCGGTTCGAATCCGACCTGCGGCATTGAACAAAATGACTAACCTTATCTGGAACAGGTTTTTAGTGATTAGGCTGCATCTTTTTTGTCTTTGTATTTGTATTACAAGGTAATGAATTTGATACGAGGAAAAGGTTTGTTATCAAAAATCAGTGTTGAAGATTTGCTGCTTGAGTTATCAAAAATAATGAAGTACGGCTACAATAGAGTGGTGGAAATAACAAAAAGGACAGCAAATATATTAAATCAGTTAGATCTTAATCTCATAGTCACAATGAGTAAGAGCTATAGTTTTAAATATTAATTCAGCATAAAAGAAATTGGTGAAGGAATGTACGTAAAAAGAGTGTATCTTGTAGTACCTGTATTCATCACAGCGTTATTGTTTATATCTGCTGCGTTTGGGACAGGTGCGGTAGGAGCACAAAGTTCCAGGTTCATAAGCGCTGGGCGTGGCGTTGAAGGCAACCTTCAGTCTACAAACTGGGGGGGCTACGTAATAGCGTCTAATCAGACAGCATTGAATGATTACAATGCGGCATATGCAAAACCAGA
>JBMFTZ010000008.1:0-26453 GCA_049966775.1 Candidatus Micrarchaeia archaeon | reverse complement strand
AGAACTTCTTCAGAAGAGTGAACGAGAGCAGGCGTGGCAGGAAAGTAAAAGCGGGTTGGGCCATGGAAAGATGGTCATAGGGTACCTTAGATCGCACATAACCGGATAATCGCTGTGTGTGAATCCTGAGAAGCCGCAAATGCAAGCCTTGGGAGGGGATTGAACCCTCGACCTCCTGTTTTCTTGCTCTTCTTGCTAAGTCTCTTTCCAAGAAGTTTACGAGACAGGCGCTCTACCACTGAGCTACCAAGGCGCTTTGGCTTGCTTCATTCCTCAATCCCAAATTTGGCAATATTATTATAGCTTTATTTGCATATTTATTAAATATTAACTCAAAGCGTAACTCGAAGTGCGAATAGCGCTTAGGGGTAAATATATGGAAGAAGCACCCTCCCAAGAGAACAGCGACACTGGCGAGCAGGGTGTAATGCGGGTAGATGTCACACCGCAAAGCCCGCTGATCGCCCAGCAGCCCAAGGAAGCTCCAGCGGCTGGCGGGAAAAAAAGCGGCCTTGGCTCGCGCAGGCTTCTTCTCACCGCAATAGCAATAATAATCGTCATCGCAGCTGCTGTGGTTGTCACAAAGATTCCGTACGTAACATCCACAACAACAGCACCTACGACCACTATAGAAAGCATAAATGTGAGCCTCATAACAAAATGCACCACGATCAAGGCGCCAGGAAGCTATTACTTAAAAAACGACATTAATACATCGATTTCGAGCGGGGCGTGCATTGCTGTTGATGCAAACAACGTAAACATCGTTTGCAATGGCAATAAGCTTACAGGCTCTGGCCCGTATACTAATGTACCACCGTACACGTACGGCATAGAAGCGGCGGGCAGGGATAACATTACAATAAGCGGCTGCTACATAAAGGACTTCTCGTATGGAGTATATTTAAAAGATGTATCCTTTGCATCTATAGTAAACAGCAACATCAGCAAGAACTACATGAATAATGTGTATATTGGCAATACAACCCACAGCAGGATATTGGACAGTTACCTGAGTTATTCCGCGGGCACCACTGGCTCTATCTATGTATCAAACAACTCATACGAAAACAGCATAGACAACAACACAATGTTGTATAACAGGTATTACGGCGTGTACATAGGGTCAGGAGGCAATAGCTACACGCACAACTATATCAACGGTACGCCGTATTCGTTCTACTGCAGGGGCGCATACGGGCTTGCCAATTCGAGCACTGGAGAGGGAAACACCTGCTATAATAACAATGGTTGCGGCTTTCTCTCGTGCAAAGGCGTAAATATACCAACCAATTTGTCACAGATATACCTGCCGAACGAGATCAGAAGCTGCGGTTCCATTGTAAAGAGTGGAACGTACTACTTAGAAAGCGGCCTATCAATGAACAAGTATGTGAATACGTCAAATCCGCTGCTGGTGCAATACGATATGCCGTGCATAAACATCGCCGTAGGGAACGTCACACTGGACTGCAACTCTAAGGCCATTAGCAATGCCACTTATGCGGCCATAACGGCCGACAACGTGGGCAATGTGACCATAGAGAACTGCGGTATTAAAAGCTCCAGCTTCGGCGTTCTCCTTTCAAACGCCTCAGGCGTGCATGTATCAAACATAAGCGTCTATGCCAGCACTGTGGGGCTTGCACTCAAGAATACCTCCCTCGATGTGGTCAGCGGCTTGAATGCCTTTGGAAATGCGTACGGCATATATATAAAAGGCTCCAATGGCGACCTTTTCAGCAACTTCAATGCATCGCATAATAATGTTGGCATATACATAGTGGGCTCAATAGGGAATTCTTTCAACGACGGCGTGGCAAGGAACAACACAAAACTTGATGTTTATGCAGCTACGGATTCGCAGAACGCCACTTATAACCTCATGCAAGCTACTACATGCACATATACAAATGCGGCATGGGCCACATGTGCGGAACATATTTCACCTAGCTTGGCATATACGCCGCTAATCTCGTGTGCGGCAATCACAAAGGCGGGCAACTATTCTATGCTAAACGACATATACAATGCGCCAAGCGGCTGCATTACGATACGCGCAAAAAACGTGGAGCTTAACTGCAACGGTGGCGTAATCACTTCTGCGCACTACGGATATGGCACAGGCGTTCAGATAGCAGGCAGCTCAAATGTGACATTGCGTAATTGTAACATCAACGCGTTCAATATGTCAGTATACGCGCGCAGCTCTAGCGCACTCCAGCTTGCTGACGTGAATGCGGATTCAGCGGGATATGGCCTTGTGCTCAGCAACGTTAGCGATTCGTCTATAACAGTGTCAAACGTGGGAAATCCGCGCGTTGCTGGTGTATACCTAAACGGCTCGTCATACAATAGGCTTAGCGGCATAAATGTTACGGGGGGCAACGTGGCGCTGTTGATAAACAATTCGGGAAGCAACCTGATAGAAGGCAACGCCGCCAGCGGCAGCACGATAGGCATGCTCATTACCGGCCATTCCGAAAACAACACCATAAACAACAACATTATGGAACACAGCGCTAGCGTGGATTACAAATGCGTAGGCAACAGCGGAGTCGCTTCTGAGCTGGGCGGCATAAATTATGGCAGCACCAAGCAGGGCTGCGCCTGGCTTGCCGCCCTATCGCAAAGCAATCCAGATGTGGCATGCGCAGGTATAAGCAGTCCCGCAAGCATCTCCTTATCTTCTGACGGTACGTACCCTTATAGCTATAGCTGCTTTGGCGTGTCCGCAAATAGCACTACGATAGACTGCAACGGCCATACGGTGATAGCAACAAACGGTGGAACGTTTGCGATGTTCGACAATTCGCAGCACAGCGTGATAGAAGACTGCGTGCTAAAGGGCTTTACCGATCCCATAATAGCAGTAAACTCAAGCGTATCCATAGTGAATGACACTATCGTAGCGAACGGTGCAAAGAGCACAGGCATAAGCGTAACGGGCTCCAGCGGCCCGAACATAATAGGCAACAATGTGAGCGCCTACACAGGCATAAGCATATCAAACAGCGCAAATGGCGAGCTTGCCAACAACGTGGCGGGCAGCGGCGCGGTAGCATATGCGATGAGAAACTCGACCGGCTTTAAAATAAGCGGCAACCTGGCGCTGCAAAACGCCGCGATAGCATTTATGCTTAATAACTCCGTGTTCAACATGTTCCAAAACAACAACTTCGAATCCATGGGGGGCATCGCGTGCAGGAACAATGCGATGGGCAGCGCTAACAATACAGATCTTGGAGGCAATTTATGCGCGGCAAACCAGGGTTGCAAATGGGTAACTTCGCCGCGCTGCGTCTGACAATGGTGGTATAATGCTCTTTAGCGAGCTTGCCGGATATTACGATAGGCTTGAAGTGGTATCGTCAAGGCTAAAGATGATAGAGATACTCACCGAAACATTCAAGAAAGCGGGCAACGATGAGGTGGGTTATATTATACATATAACGCAGGGGGTGCTGGCGCCGCCTTTTGAGGGCGTGGAGTTCGGCGTGGCAGACAAGCTTGTTGAGGAGGCCATAGCGATAGCCACCGGCTACACCAAAGACGAGGTGGAAAAGAGCTACAAGAAGAGCGGCGACCTCGGGATAGTGGCGAAGGAACTCAAGGAATCTACCAGGCTCAAGAGCCTCAAGAGCTCCCACTATACTGTCGAAGAGGTGTACACCAAAATGAGAGCGATAGCAAGCGCAGGTGGCGCAGGCAGCAAGGCGCAGAAGATAAAGATGCTTGCTGACATCATTGCAAACTCGAGTCCTGCAGAAGTGAAATACCTTGTGCGCTACCCGCTCGGAGAGCTCAGGATGGGCGTGGGCGACGCCACCATACTTGAGGCGCTTTCCCTAGCGTATACAGGCACCAGGGAGTTCAAGGGGCAGCTTGAGCGTGCCTACAACATTTGCAGCGACTTGAGCTACGTCGGCGTCACTATCGCCAAGAAGGGCAAGGAAGCAATAACAGGATTCAAGGTTACACTGTTCAAGCCGATAAGACCGGCGCTTGCTGAAAGGCTGCCCACAGCAAGCGAGATACTTGAGAAAATGAACGGCAAGGCCGCTGTAGAACAGAAGTACGACGGCTTCCGACTGCAGGTGCACAAGGACGGCGATAGCATACAGCTCTATTCAAGAAGGCTGGAAAACACCACAGGCATGTTCCCCGATATAATTAAGGCTGTCCGGGAGGAGGTGCCAGCAAAAAAGATCATCTTCGAGGGCGAAGCGATAGCGTATAACGAAGTCACAGGGGAGCTCTTCCCGTTCCAGGAAACAATACAGCGCAAGCGCAAGCACGGCATAGAGCAGAAGGCGGAAGAGTTGCCATTGCATCTCTTTGCATTCGACATCATGTATTACGAGGGCAAGGACTACCTGAACGAGCCCTATGAGAAGAGGCGCGAGCTCCTGGAGCATCTGCTCGAGAAGAGTACTATAATAAGGCCAACCACAAGGATCATAACAAGCTCGCCCAAGGAGCTTGAGGAGTTCTTCGAAAAATCAATAGAGAACGGGCTTGAGGGCATTGTGGCAAAGGATCTCAATGCAAAGTATATCGCTGGCGCGAGGAAATTCTCCTGGATAAAGATGAAACGCAGCTATAAGGGCGAGCTTACTGATACGCTCGACCTTGCGATCGTGGGCTACTTCCTGGGCAGGGGAAGCAGGGCAGAGTTCGCGTTTGGCGGGCTTCTGTGCGCCGCATATAACAAGAAGAGGGACATGTTCGAAACGATAACGAAGCTGGGCACGGGCTTCACAGAAGCCCAGATGACTGAGCTAAAGGAGACGCTTGACAAGATAAAGCTCAAGTCCAAGCCTGCAAGGGTCGATTCGCTTATAACGCCGGACTTTTGGGTGACGCCCAGGTATGTTGTAGTGGTAAAGGCTGACGAAATAACAAAATCTCCGACGCACACATGTGGCAGGGAGAAGCTCCCTGATGGCACAGAAGCGGGCTACGCGCTAAGGTTCCCGAGGCTGGTTGGCGAAGAGGCGATAAGAAAAGATAAGGGCCCGGAGGATGCGACAACAACCGAGGAAGTGATAGAGATGTTCAAGCAGCAGAAGAAGGTAAGAATAGAGGACAGCTAGCGCGCTTATATCTCTTTTATGCTGTCTATGACCTTTGCGTATCTCTGCACGTTTTTCACGATGTCTTTTATCTTCGGGTTGAGCTTATAGCCAAGCCCGTAGCCTCTCTCGGTGCGTATGTGGGTAGGCTGTATCGCATTAAGGTCCATTGATAGGCTCCTCAGCGTTATGATAAGCGTTTTCCTTGTAAAAGTCTTTTCCAGCGTGGCGTATAACTCTTTTGTGGTTCTCGGGGATTTTTCAAGAAGAAGCTTCAATACTGCGTAGTTAGGTCTGCTGATTACTTTCCTAAAGGCCCATATCTCATCGCTTTCCTTTGCTTGCTTCGACATATTTTATAATTGAGAACTAAGATTTATAAATGTTTCCTAAAAGCAACATTAAGTAACTAGTTTACAAGTTCTCCCGTGAAGTTTGAATCTTTGCGGCTCCATTGTGCATATTATACAAAAGTATATAAATCTTTACTTGTATAAAATATAAAGTAATATAATAAATGATTTTATGCTCGGGGGCATGCTAAAAATAAATTCGAAACAGCAGAAAAACCAATACGCAGCAGCAAGCATGTCTTTTGTGGTGGAAAGGGAGTTTCCCGACAAGGTGCTTGAGAAAAACGAATACAACAATATCGTGATAGGCAAACGGGGCAACAGAATGCTATACGCGCTGGCGTGCCAGGATTTAAGCAGTGATGACGAAACGGCCATGGCGGACGCAAAAGCAATAGTCATAAACACTCTTTTAAGCAGGGGCACGGAGAGCGGCACAGCGGAGGGCATGGCTCTCGCAGCGGGCATCGCCAAAAGCGCGCTTGAAGGCATGCGCACTAGCACCGGCAAGAGCGTGCTCGCGTATCTGGTGGCAAACGATGTGGCCGGTTATGGCCCGCTAAGCATACTGCTTGACGATCGCAGCAACATAGAAGAGATAGTGATCAACGCGCCCACCAGCGATATCGGCATTTACCACACAATATACGGATACTGTGATACGAATATGCGCTTTGCTTCGGAAGCCGATTTCAGGTTCATGATAAACAAGCTCATCAGCTTCACCGAGCGCGAGCTAAATGATTCCAATCCGGTGATAGACGCAGAGATAAGCCAGGGCTCAAGGCTACACGCGCAGATAAGACCGTATGCGTTGTCCGGCGCGGCCGCATCTATTCGCATAGGCGGTAAGAAAAACCTCGACGTGAAAAAGCTGCTCTCCCTAAAGACTGTAACGCCTGATGTGCTTGCTTATCTGTGGCTTGCCATAGACGCAAGATGCAATATCGTAATCTCCGGGGCACCGTCATCGGGCAAGACGACGCTGCTTGCCGCACTAAGCGCTTTCATACCAAGGCACGAGAGGGTAATAACTATCGAAGAAGAGATGAACGAGATAAGGTACTTTGCCAACTTTATGAATGTGGTGCAGCTGCAAGGATCCCAAAAAGGTCCGGTAACAACCCGCGACCAGGTAGTAAACGCCCTGCACCTCAGGCCCGACAGGCTTGTAGTGGGCGAGATCAGGGGCAGCGAAACCGCAGAGATCCTGGCGGGCTCCAACCTTGGGGTGCCATTCATGACAACAATGCACAGCAACGGCAACGGAGCGTATATAATTTCAAGGCTTAGATCAAAGCCGATGAGCATAGACGATTCGCTGCTATCGATGCTTGACATTTCGGTATTCATGCGCCAGAATTCTTCAAACACGAGGATCGTTGACAGCATAGACGAATACAGGTGGCTCAACAGGGGTGAAATAAGCGCCGAAAGGGGGGAACTTTACAGCATAGCCGAGATGGCAAGCGGCGGTTCCTTGGTAAACGGCACACTGGGTGGGTCTAAGGTGATAGAAAGATATGCAGGCCTGCATATGCTGAAGGCCAGCAGCGCTTTGCGGGAGCTAAAAAGCCGCGCAACTTTCCTAGAGGCGATGCTCCATGGCGACATCGATGCATACGCCTATATAGAGAGATATGGCGTGGCTTGATGATAAGCTTACTTGCAAAACATTTGCTTATTGCCAGTCCGGCTTTAGGTATGACTTATATGGTATTCGGCACAGCCCCGCTGCCGCTTGCAGTTGCAGTGCTGCTGCCCACCGCCACGCTTGCAACCATGGTAGAATCAAGATCGATAGAGCGCGCCTCTGCGCTAAGAGAGCGCAGCGATCTTGCATCGGCCCTGGAGCTCGTCTACATGGAAATGAAGTACGGCAAGAAGTCGCTGCTTGAAAGCATAGACAGATATGCGGACGCATTCGGGACAGGCCATCCAGGCGACACGCTAAAGGAGCTGCGCAGTAGACTAGCACTGGGGCAGAAGCTACCTGAAGCGCTGCGCGCCACAAGCGCCAAGAGCTCATTAGGCACAATGCTACGCAGCATGGCTGAAGCCTGCAGCACAAGCAGCAGCGCGCTAGAGCCCTTCAGGGCGTTCTCTGAAAAGCTGCGCACCGAGCATCGCTATGAAGCTTCGAGGAAGGGCGGCTCGCTGCAGAAATACCTCACGCTCGGCATGCTGGTAAGCTCTGTGCTGCCGTCGTTTGCGCTCTTTTCGTTCGTGGGCTATTCCATGCTTGCACCGTCAATGGCGCAGGCGTTTGCATTCATGCTGCTTATAACCGTGCTGCTTCCCCTGGCATATAGCGTAATAAGGGTGCATGTCAATGAGATTTACAATTACTTCTAGCCTGCTCGCTCCAGCCGGCATTGCCAGTGCTGTTTTGTCACTCTCTCTTGCACTGCTGGGCATGCCCCTACTTGCGGTGCTTCCTGCTGCCCTATCGCTGCTATTCAATTCAAGGTGGTCTGGTCGCAGCAAAGCTTTGGAGCTCAGTGACCTCCACGTATTTGTGGGTAACCTGATTGCAAATTACTCCCCAGGGAGGAGCACCATGAGCATAATAAGGAGCTCACTAGATCCGGGGCTTGTATTTTATAACAAGGTAACTGACGCGCTGCATATGTATGAGCTGTCGGGCAACGCACAGCGCGCCTTTGCCTGGGCTGATTGCTGCAGCTCAAGGCTCTGCAAGGAGGTGTTCTTTGCGCTTTCAGAATCACTTGAAAGCGGCACCATCATGCTCGGGCCGATAAAAGAATTATACAGGAACATAAGCAGCGCGCAAGCCATCCAGCTCAGGTCGGTAGGGAGCGCGACAAACGCGTTATCTATAGTAAGCGTGGGGTCTGTAGTTTTCTTCCCGATATTCGCCGGCATCTCATATTATATCATGGGCTTCTCTTCTGGGCTAAGCGGCAACGCCGCGATCGGCTTCGCTGCGTACGCGTTTATGATAGTTTTCTACGTGTCAGAGATAAGCGTCTACAACAGCCTACATGGTGCATTAGACAGGGGTGCAATAAGCGGCATCCTTGCCAACATAGCTGTGGGTACCCTGCTGTTCAGATTGAGCTACATGTTTGCGCTCAGCGGAATAAGGTGGTAGGATGAACATCTACAAGGATCAATTCGAAACTCTGTTGGCCTTGCTCAAGGCCAAAAAGGCACAGGGCTCGCTGGAATACATAATGATGCTGTCAGCGGTCAGCATCATTATTGTGATCGCTCTGGCTATGATAACGCAGCTCAAAGGCACGGCACTGCACGCGTTCTTTGGCAACTCCAGCCAGAGCGTGTCTTCGCAGATAGCTAACCAGCTGTCAAACATGACAGAGGGACTGAAGTAGATCGCGCACAGCTTTGCGCTACTGCGCTTGCAAGGCGGAAGAATGAGGGCTCAACTTTCCCTGGAGTTTATGGTATACATGGCGGCAGGAATGGCCTCACTCGTAATGGTGCTCGCTGCTGCAGGACCTGCATTGCACGCCATCAATAGGTCGAGCGCAGACAGCTATATCGGCGCGCTGGTTGCTGAAATAAACGCAAATGCGGCCTATGCCAGGAGCACATTCGCCGCATATGTACCAAAAGGCATATGCAGCGCGTCAATAAACCAAAGCGCGATAAAGTATGCAAACAGCGTATACACATTCAGCGGTGACATAAACGGGGCAGGCGATCTCTGCGCTTATGCGGGCTCGGTGCGCGACATAGAACTTGTGCGGGTCCAGAACGGCACGTTCATATTGAGGGTGGTCGGATGAAAGCGCAGCTTTCATTTTCGATGCTTGTGGTAGCGCTGATTGCACTGCTTTTCATAGGAACCACATACCAGATCATGAATGCAATGGCGAGCAACACAGTTTACAGGAGCAATACGGCTGGCCTGTATGCGGCGATAGCGGAGCTGAACAACACCTAGTGATGCAATGCTTGGTATAGAGGAGATGGCAGCCATGGTCATAGTTTTACTGGCAGTGGAAGGGCTTTATGTCACATACGCCGAAAGCACAGCAGTGCTCACCCATAAAATTAACTCGTTCACGAGCGAGCTCACAGAGAACGAGGCGCTGCAAAAGTTCTATGGAAGCAGCATGCAGGGTGAAGTGGTCATTGGGGCTCTTCGGAATGCTACAGGATGCAGCGCGCACAAGCTCGATTCGCTTGACTTATGCACAATCGGGGCTGGAAATATCAGCAGGGTGATTGTATCAGACGGCTATGCTTACGCGGTGAGATGCGATGAAAGCACAGACAACGCTTGAATTTGTTTTGCTACTTGCGGCAGTGGCATCGTTTAGCACGATACTGCTCGGAATATATAGCGGCTTTATGCACGGGCAGAAGTCCGCATTGCTGGAGATGGGCGGCATAATAGAGCCAAACAGTACGGGCACTAACACATTGTTCGATGCTGCGGCAGGCGACTTTTATATAGCTGCGCTTGTGCAAAACACCACCCATATTGGAGTGGAGACCACTTTGCAAGCTGTTTTATATGTGCCTGAAAGCGAGCGGATAGAAATGCTAGAGCTCAACGCGAGCAATGCGTACGTGGCTCAGCCGAAGCGCTATAACGTGGGTAACGGCACCGTTGTGGAGTCTTTTGACGTGGTTCCTCTGAGTGGCGGCGCGGTCGGATTCAATCTTACTGCTGTAGTAAACGACTCCGGCCTTATAGAAAAAGAAAGCGCCTATGCGCTTTCATACGCGGTTGCAAGTGCGGTAACCGGGCAGGAGGGGCAAAACACGACCACACAGATCTTTGCCAGCATAAAGAGGGATAGCGAGAGCATAGACTATGGAGCGGGCGGCGCAAGCAATATATACACCATAGGTGTATGGAACCATTGCAGCTATACGGGCTTTTGGTCCAATGAGCTTTCGCTAGGGCAGGAGTGCGGAAGCTCTGCGAGCTGGTATTTTTGGGTGAGCTCGTGGTACTGCACATGGGCCCAGGGATTGCAATCAGATACCATGACATATTGCTTCTACAAAGAGCCCTCAGGCGTAACGATATCACATATATCGCAGAACGCCACATACAACTACAGTATCTCGCTGGCGCTGAAACTTGATACACTTGACCTCAACGCTTCGCTCTCCAGCAGTGAAGATAAGGCAAGCCTGCTCGAAGGCGGAACAGGATATGGCGATGCGACGGTGACAAGCGTGAGCGGCACCTTGCAGGACCTAAGCCAAGGCTACCTTGTTCTGCACAAGTCTGGATCGTCACAGGGGGACATGATCAACGCAAGCCAGTACGCGCCATACAGCCAGGCGTCGGCAAGCACCGAAGGCATGCTAGCCTACTACAACAACACCCACACGTCGTCGAGCTCACTACAGTATGTGCTCCAAGCCATAAGCTCAATGAACAACCAGGCCGAAGAGCTTTCTAACACAACAAGCGCGAGCGTGAGCAGCTGCACCGCTATAGGCAATTCGGTGAGCTGCGCCCCGCTGCCGTACCTCTATTATACTATAGACGCCGTTATAAATAATGACAAGGGTGCCCAAGAGATCGATTATGAAGGTAGCATGATAAACGTGAGCTGATGCCATGGGCCACTTAAAAGCGCAGGCAGCAATTATTGAGGCAATTGCCAGTACGGTACTCATGACAGTTTTTGTCGCATTTTGCTCAAACATCGCGTATACTACAACGCAAACAGCAAGCACATTAAGCTACTCGAATGCAGCATTCGACTTCATAGAAATGTTCTATTACAATAAGAGCACATCACAGTGCGTAACAAGCGCCAACAACACGTGTGAAGGAACCCTTTTGGAAACATTCTCAAAACTTTACGGATTGCGCTACGTGGCCATTTCTGGAGCCACGAGCAGCCATTATGGCAACAGCACGCACTGCAATACGTACTATGCAGAATGCTTTATAGAAGGGCAAAACTACTCGGTGGAATGCATCGAGGAATGCGGCTAGTGTCTATATGGGATTTTTCGGCATGCTTATAGCTGTTGCAGGCATTTCGATAGTGCTGCTGCTTGCTAAGGAAGCGATTATGCTGCATGTTCTGAATATGATGGCCTACGCAGAAAATGCTTACACCAACATGCAACGCGTAAACGCTTTTTATGCCGTTATAGAGAACACGCAGCCATCGAACACGCTGCAATACAACAATTGGCTTAACGCAGTGAGGACCTGCGCGCTGCAGGATGGCATAAGTATTTATATAGCTAACAGCACTATTACAATACGCAGCAGCAGTGAGCCATATTTCAGTAAAGCGGCGAGCATTACTGGATGAGTTATGGCCTTAGTAGTGTAATGGCCGCATGGAAGGCTGTGGACCTTCAGGACCGGGTCCGATTCCCGGCTAAGGCCTTATGACATAAGGGCTTCGCCCTTATAAACCTATCGCGTGCAGGTCCTCTCAGCAGACATTGCTGGCGGCATCCCCGCGCGCGATAAGCCTTTCTGCGAGCGCATAGTTGTAGATCAGCGGCATTTTCCCGATTATAGAATATGACATAAAATCCAACCCCAACGGAGTTGGGGAATTCTCTCAGGTATTAACAATGCAAGGTATGGTTTTCACGCTCATGTATATAAGCTTTTATGCTATATTGTTATGCGATGGTGGGATACAACAAAGAAAAAGGCACTTATTTCTGCGAAATCTGCAAACTCAATTATAGCACAAAAGAGCTCGCAGAGAAATGCCAGGCGTGGTGCTCAACGCACGACAGTTGCAACCTTGGCATAGCGAGCATGTCCATAGAAGCGAGAGCAAGCAGGGGGCGCAAGCAGACAAAGTGACACCTTAGCGCCTGCACAGAGCGCTGACTTCATGCGCCCATTTCATTGCGTGTAGCTCATAGTCCAGCAACTACTGCACGCCTAAACAGCGGCGCCTTATCTAGAGTCAATTTTCGCAGCAAAAGATACGTATTTAAAATTCAATACTGTAATGTTACTGTGATAATTATTGGCATCGACCTGGATGGTGTACTGTCGCGGTCATGGGAAACCGTGTTTACCCCGTATCATTCAGAAACTTTATATAATAAAATAAGGGGTTCGCCAGGAAGTACTAGGAAAAGGATAGCCGATCTCGTAGTTGACGAGCTTTTCAAGGAGAAATGGGAGAACTGGAGGGGCATTCACCTTTTAGACAACAGCATACCAGAAATATTACGCAAGTTTTCTACTTTTGCCAGAATAGAGATCGTGACATCAACATCTGGAAAAGAAGCGAATATAAAAAAATGGCTTAAAGCGAATGGCATCCCTTACAATAGCATAATTTACTCGCCGCCTAACGACAAATGGAGGCATTGCGATATACTGATAGACAATAGATCAGACGTGATAAATGAAGCCGTAAAGCATGGTAAAATAGGGATTTTGCTTTCTAAGAAAAACGAATTTTACGGGAGGGCCGGAAATCTGTTTTTTGCTAGAGACTGGAATGAAGTTTACGAGATTGTTACTTCGGAGGCAACAAAATTGCAGGGCAAAATGAAAACTGCTTAACTTTGGCAAGCGCCGTAGCATGGGTGCAATACGCACTGCAAATCAGGCACTATTTATACGCTCATGCACCTTGCTTTTTGCAAGATATAAAAACCTTCCATGTATAACGTTTATTATGATTACAATAAAGGATGTAGTTGATGCCCTGCGCAACTGCGTGGATCCGGAGCTTGGGGCGAGCATCGTGGATATGGGGCTTATCTATGGCATTGATATAAAAGACGGCAAGGATGTCAAGGTAAAACTCACAATGACTTCCCCCATGTGCCCGGTAACAAGCATAATACTTGCAGACGTGCAACTTAGGCTCAAAGCGCTGCCTGGCGTGGGGAACGTGGACCTCGACCTCGTATGGGATCCAATGTGGACCACGGAAATGATGAGTGACGATTTGAAGTCCATGCACCAGTAGATCTAGCAATCTAGTAGATCACGTCCTCGTCTGCACGCTTATAGCTGCTTATCTCGCTATCCTTGAACCATACGTGTATCTCCCTATCAGCCACTTTCTCGTCGGATATGTGCACCAGATTTTTCACTGGATGGTGCCTCGAATCGGCGAGGTCATAGGAGTCGCTAGAATACCTGCCACGGAATGTCGAGGGATCAGCTTTTCTGGGCTCCGTGGGGCCGAGGAGCTTCCTTGCTATAAACGGCGCCTCGTTGCCTTCTACCACAATGGCGACTACAGGCCCGCTTGTTAAGTAATCCAAGAGCATTTGGTGTACCTTTTTGCCTATCTCAATCTCAGTTTCGGCCACTTTAATGCCCCGCTCCTCATATGAAAGCTTGGTGTTCCGACCAACCGAGGTAAGCCATTCTTCATCTGCAACGTAGTGCTTGGCTGCAAGGTCCCTATCCGGCCTTACCATCTTTAGCGCAATGACCTTTAATCCAGCTTCTTCCAGTGTGGATATGGCCTTGCCAACCAGCGCCCTAAATACGCCGTCTGGTTTCACTAGTACAAGTGCTCTCTTTATCATCTCTCACACCTCTCTATTTGTAATCGCTACCCATGGTAAGCCTTGCCACTTTCTCCTTCCTTACCATGCCCGAGACGGTGTCAAACACCGCCCGCTGTGCTTTGTCAGGACTTGCTTCGAGCCTCTTCAGCACGTCGCTTATCTTGAAATTAGAGACTGCCATGAAATCTTGATGTGTCATGTGTAGCTCTTCCACCAGTATCTGCAGCACAATTTTCTGGGCCTCTTTGTCTACAGGCATTATGTTTTCGAATACGGACATTAAGGCATCGGCACCCAGCAGGTTGTGCAGGTTTTTATTCAACGTGGTTTTGCTCAGCTTGACGGTCATGTTTCCGTATCTGTCATATGAAAGCACGCCGCTTGATTCGAAGAAACTTTTGTTCTCCTGTATGAAGCTCATTATGTCGGCCTTCAAAGCGGCAAAAGCCGCTTCGTCTTTCTTGATGCGGGCTTGGATTGTGGCTGCTTGGCTTACCAGCTTGACAAGATGGAGCTGGATTGAAAACGCTTTGTTTTCTGGGAGAGCTGCCCAATGCTGGTCGTTGCTATTTGCAATTTTGGCAAGCTCTTCTGGATGCTTTCTAAGCATGGAGCGCACTTGCTTGGGCGGTAATATGATAAACTTCTCTTCTACTGCATCTGACATTTCAAACACCCCCGAAAGCATATGAGATTACGAAATATATAAGCTTTGCTGCGAGATAATTGGGGGCAATCAGACCCGGTATGGGATTGAGCTCAACGGCATCAAGCCCCACGAGCGTCTTCCTTTCAAGGACGCCTTTTATTATCTCTTTAAGTTCATTAAAATGCAGGCCGTCCGGTTCGGGCGTGCCCACGCTCGGCATCTCGCTCGGATCTAGCACATCGAGGTCTATGGATATGTACACTTTCTCGCCAAGGGTATTCAGTATGGTATCGATCATCTCCTTGCGATCTTTATCATGGATATCCTTCATATACAGCATCTTGCTCCTGTATTTTTGGGCGCTCTCAGTGTCCACGCTCCTTACCCCAATGATGTAAACGCTTTCAGTAAGATCCATTATGCGCCTAGCCACGCAGGCGTGGCACACCTTTGCACCCAGGTAAGTGTCTCTTGTATCCGAGTGGGCATCGAAATACAGCACGCTAATCCCTCTGTCCTTCTCAAGCAGCGCCGACACGCTTCCTAGTGTGATTGTATGCTCGCCACCAAGCAGCAGCGGTACCTTTGACTGCTCTGCAACGATACTTACCTCTTTTTTTATTCTTTTGACCATCGACTCTGGCGAAGTGAGATCGGGCGCAAGCTCCTCCGTTGTAAAAATGCCTATTTTGCGGATATCGCTTCCTGTTTCCTCGTTGTACAGCTCGAGGTTTCTGCTCGCTTCTATTATCGCATGCGGCCCCTCCCTGGAGCCCGACCGGTAGCTCGAGGTTGAGTCGTAAGGCACAGGTATGGTTATAACCTTGGCGCCTTCGTATGTCTGATTTTCAAGCCCAAAAAGGTTGTATGGCGGCATCTGGTTCAATAGCTCCATAGAATCATATCTATTTTGCACGCATAAATTTATAGCTTAGCCCTTTGCGCCTTCATGAACGCCAAGCTTTTTGAAAAGCCCGTTATAAAATTGGTTGGTGCCAGCTATGGAGAACAGGTTCAAATTGCTGCTGTTTCTTATGTACCTGGCCTTGTCGTCGCTCCGCAGGATCTCGGCGAGCCTTTCTGGTATATGATCGCTCTTTTCTACAACGCACATGCTCTTTACTTCTCTTGGGATAGGCGAATGGCTTGGTAGCACAACAGGAGTCCCGAGCGCTAGGCTCTCCAGCACTATTATGCCAAGCCCTTCCCTCTTCGACACGCTCAAAAGGACCTTCGAATTCTTTATATCTCTATATAACTTGCCCTTCTCGCTTTCCTTGTAAAAATCCCTGAACGCTATCTTATTACCAAGGCCTGCGCCTCTTGCGAGACGTATGAGTCTTTGTTTTTCCGGGCCCTCGCCTATGATAACGGCTTTAAAATCCTTTTCAAGCCTATTTAGCTTTGCTATCACTTTTATCCATTCGTCAAGCGCCTTCTCTTTTATAAGCCTACCAGAAAAGATTACCTGTTTCTGCACAGTATCGCTGCCTTTTATCATGCCCAATTTTGCAGTATCCAGCACTGGGGAAAAAACGCTTATCTTCGATCTGTCCACTCCAAGCTCTTCTATGAGGCGCCCCGTCTTGCTGGAATTTGCTATATACGCGTCGCCCATTCTTAGCGCCATGTTCGCGTACGCATGCGCGAGAACGCCAGCCACACTACCAAGGTAAGTGGTCCAATATGCCCTATCCCATACCTCTGCCACGTCGATCACGAGCTTGCAGCGCCTTGCTATGCAGTACAGCTTCAGCAACGGTATGTGAAGGATTGGAAATTCGTTTGCCTGCAGAACGTCGAACTTGTATCTAAAAAGGCGCACCACACCTATTGAGAACAGTATCGCTTCCCGGATGGAACGCCTTCCATGCCTATAGAAGGTGTCCTTCGTAATGCTGTGGTACGTATGATACACTATGCCATTGTTTTTGAACGATTTGCTCATGCCTGGCCACCTAAACGAGAAAAAGTGGACCTCGTGCTCTTTCGCCAGGCTTTTGGCCTCGGTATGCTCAAGCGCTTCAAGACCGCCCACATTCCACGGGTATGCCGCATCAGAAACGAATGCAATTTTCATGCGATCAGCGTATCAGCGGGTATAATTTATACTGCCACAT
Organism: Candidatus Micrarchaeia archaeon; assembly: GCA_049966775.1. Classification (GTDB taxonomy): domain Archaea; phylum Micrarchaeota; class Micrarchaeia; order Micrarchaeales; family Micrarchaeaceae; genus JAKAWW01. The sequence goes on along the minus strand of JBMFTZ010000008.1, from coordinate 9,778 downwards.
ACTATAAATATATTGCCTGCGATTTACCACTGCGTCATAGGATGCAGACTTGAATAGGTTTTGAACTATCTGGTATCTGAAAATAAAGCCGCCAGGCAAAGGATGTGTATTATGAACACAGAGATGCACGAAACTATAGGTAAAAATGTAATCCCAGCAGAGTACAGGCTGAAGATAGAAACCAACATGAAGGACTTCGTTTTCGAAGGCTTCGAAGAAGTGGATGTAAGCATTGCAAAAAGTACCGATACTATAATAATGAACGCCAAGGAACTGGTCATAAGGAAAGCCGAAATCACCAGCAATAGCACACTATACGAAGCGAAAGTAGAAGCTGACAAGAAAAACGAGCTGATCGCATTGCATATAAATAAGAGGATAAGCGGCAGCGCAACCATAAGGATGGCATTTACAGGTATCAACAATGACAGGATGTACGGCTTCTACAGAAGCAGGTACCACAACAGCAAGACTGGCAGAGATGAATACATGCTAACCACACAGTTTGAGGCCGCAGATGCAAGAAGCGCGTTCCCGTGCTTTGATGAGCCCGAATTCAAGGCAACCTTTGGTATTGAAATTGCCGTTGACAAAGGGCTCGACGCCATATCCAATATGCCTGTTGGCAGGATAATACACGAAAAGAGCAAAGACAGGTTTGTATTTGAAAAAACTCCCAAAATGTCAACATACCTTGTCTATATGGGGGTCGGCAAATTTGAATACCTGGCTGGCAAGCTGGGCAAGCTTCCTATAAGGGTTGTAACAGTTCCAAGCAAGATCAAATATGCCAAACTGGCTCTCTCGCTGACTAAGAAGTTTGTGGCATTCTATGAGGGTTATTTCGGCGTGGAATACCCTCTGCCGAAGCTAGACATGATAGCGATACCTGATTTTGCGGCTGGCGCCATGGAAAACTGGGGTGCAATAACGTTTAGGGAGATCGCCATCCTGGGGGATGAAAAAACAAGTTCTACGGCAATATTGCAGAGCATCGCAGAGACGCTAGCACACGAGCTGGCACACCAGTGGTTCGGCGACCTTGTCACTATGCAGTGGTGGAATGATCTCTGGCTCAACGAGAGCTTTGCAACGTTCATGAGCTTCAAGGCGATGGCAAACGTGTTTCCAAAATGGGACATTGACACGCAAGCGTTCCTTGAGACAAATGCAATAGCCTTGGGGGCCGACGAGCTCAACGCCACGCACCCGATAAGCGTTAAAGTCGACACGCCGTTCGAGATAGATGAGATATTTGACGAAATAAGCTATGAGAAAGGGGGGAGCATACTCAAGATGATAGAGGACTATGTGGGCTATGACATATTCAGGCAGGGCCTCCATCTATACCTTAAGAAGCATGCATACCAAAATGCAACTAAATACGACCTTTGGGGGGCCATGAACACGGCAGCAGAAAGGGCCAGAAAACACCTCAATGTGAACGGTGTGGCCCAAGCGTGGATAGATAAGAGCGGATACCCAATGATTGAACTGCGCCAAGCTCGGGGCAACTTCTATGCAATCCAGCACCGTTTCACGCTGCTCGGATCAAATGACAAAGGTACCTGGCCGATACCACTCCGTTATATAGACAGATATGGGAAACATTTCGAAATGTTCAACCAAAAGAGCAAGCGAATCAAAGCGCGCGGCGACTACGTAAAGCTGAACTATGGCCAAAAGGGCTTTTATAGGGCCAGGTATCCAGATGAGGTTCTCCTGCAACTGGGGGAGATGATTAAGCTAGGTAGGCTTGGCGGTCTTGACGCATGGGGAGTGGAAAATGACTTATATGCGCTGCTCATATCTAGAAACATCGACATGGAAGGATACTTGAACTTTGTCAGCGATTACTGTGGCAATGCCGGATACCCGCTAAATTACAGCATAAGCGGTCACATCTCTAACCTGTTCAGGCTCTTCTATCTGCAGGGTAGCGTGGCAGATAAGATAAAAAAGGTTGGCATACCCTACTACAACAGTATACTTTCGAAGATTGGAATAGAAAAGAAGAAAGGCGAACCAAATACTACAACATTGCTGAGAAGTGCTGCAATATCCGGCCTTGCGATGATGGATAGCGGCGGGCGCGTAGCAAAGCGCATGCTCGGACTTTACAAAGCGAAGCTGCACGGCAAGCCGATCGATTCCAATCTTAGCGGCATAGCGTATTCAACGGCTGCGTGGAACGGCAACGGCGAAACTTTCAATGAACTTGCAGGGCTTTACAAAAAGGAGCAACTACCGGAGGAGCAGAGGAAGCTTCTGAGCAGCATCGGCTATTTTAGGGACACGAAGCTGCTGAATAAGGCTCTGAACTTCTCTATTAGTAATGATGTGAGGCTGCAGGACTCTTTTGTGGTAAGCGCAAGGGTGTCATTTAATCCAGTAGGAGAGCGCATTATTTGGAAGTGGACGAAGCGCAACTGGCAAGTGTTAAAAGGTAGATATGACAGCGGCACGCACATGCTTGGCAGATATGTCTCAGCACTCTCGACCATAGCGGACAGCAAAACGGAGAGGGACATAATAAGGTTCTTTTCGGAGAAAAGCAACATGCGCAGGGATATTAATCGTGCGCTAAAGCAGGCGCTTGAGGCAATCAAGATTAACATTCTGCTTATTGACCACGTCAAGCAGAAGCGGCGCTGAGTCATTCGCTGTGGCGCGTGCCTCATTACTGCCAGATGCTTTCATAGGGGGTGTTGAAAATTTAAATAAATACGATACCTTTTTATTTTTATACATGCAAATAATATTGAAGCAATGGATAGGTAAGAGGTTATACTTTATGGCTTTCAATTATGCTTGTGGTATAAGCGTATTATTTGCTCACGTGCGCCTAGGCGCTCAATGCTTGGAAAGCTAAAAGCAGCAATCTTCTCCTATAGCCATTGCCATATTAACATAGAGTGATTTGATGGCAAAGACTTACATTGACATAGTAAAGTATATGGTAATATGCAGATTTGAGATAGCCGGGCTAGTCGAGAAGCCTGACATAATAGGAGCGGTTTTTGGACAGACAGAAGGCCTGCTTGGCGGCGCCCTTGACCTGCGCGAACTGCAAAAAAGCGGAAAGATAGGGCGTATAGAGATAGAATCGGCTACTACCCAGAACAAGACTTATGGGAAGCTTTACCTCCCTTCGTCTCTTGGCAGGGTCGAAACCTGCATACTTGCTGCAGCTATAGAATCTGTAGACAGGGTCGGCCCGTTTGACACATCCCTCAAAGTGGAGAAAATAGAGGATACACGAAACGAGAAGAGGAAGAAGGTAATAAACAGGGCAAAAGAGCTGCTTAAGACCCTTATCACAACAGAAATACCAGACAGCAAGGAGCTCAGCGAACTGGTTGAAACTGATGTGAAAGCCAGCACGGTGGGCACATACGGACCAGAGAACCTGCCCGCTGGACCCGACATCGCATCGAATGACGAGATAGTTCTAGTAGAAGGCAGGGCTGACGTTATAAACCTGCTCAAAAACGATATAACCAACTGCATAGCAATTGGCGGGGCTACCGGTAGCATACCGAAAACGATAGTTGAGCTGACAAAATCGAAAGACACGACGCTATTCGTTGATGGAGACCGCGGCGGTGATATGATAATCAAGGGTATATTGAGCGCATGCGACGTAGATTACATCGCCAAGGCACCCAGTGGCAAGGAGGTCGAGGAACTGACAAGAAAGGATATAATAAAATCACTTAGGTCGCGGCTGCCTACGGAGCAGTTCCTTTCAAAGGAGAGAGAGGCCGAAAACCGAAACAATTCCAACAACAGGCAGTACAGGCAGGATAGGACACGTGAACCAGTGCATGAGCCCCAGACAAACCAGTACGCACAGCGGGAGCAACAACACGTACAAGAACCAGAGGTGCTTAGCCCAGCGGCAATAACAAAAAAGCTTTATGAGCCAAATAGCGCGGCCAGCAAAGCGCCCGTACCTGCAAGCGAGGAAACAGAAAATAATGAGCCCATGGTCGCGCATCGGGCAGAGCTAGGGATAAAGCAGATTGATGAAGGGGATGCCGCTGAGATCGGATCCGGGGTTGAGTCTATACCTACAATAAGCAAAGGGCCGGAAGTGCAGCAGAAATATGTCGATTCGCTTACCGAGCTGCACAACACACTGCGCGGCAGGCTCTACGACAGCGCTGGAAACCTGCTTAAAGAGATACCTATAAGAGAGCTTATACAATCAGTACAGGATTCCTTAAACGTTAGGACTATTGTTTTTGACGGGATAATAACACAGAGGCTTGTTGAGCTGGCGGATAAGACTGGCGTCAGAGCTATTTACGGCATCCGCGTAGGGCAGCTGACAAGGCCTTTTGGCGGCATTGTGCTATATACGAAGGAGCAGGGCAGGATTTGAAATAATCCTGCCACTATTCTTTGATAAGGTATAAATACTTTTAGTTTTAAAACAAACTATTTTAATTTTAAACCTATTTAGCAGGGCGCGGCGTTAACGCGGCTTGATTGGGTAATAACTATGAAGAGCCAAACCAATGCAGCAGACCGTAGCGGGTATATGAACAACGAGTTCAGGCACATGCTCATAAAGTTCATCGTACTGAAAAAAGTGAGCAGCGAGGACACATACGCGTACAAGCTGCTCAAGGACATAGAAGGACTACCGCAGATAACATTCTTCTGCAAGGACAAGAAAAAGCTCAAGAATGACATATACAACGCGATAAGCGCGCTCAGCAAAGACGGCTACATAAAGGTTTCACAGAAAAGGGCGGGCAACAAAATAAGGAATTACTATGCGCTCACAAGCGAAGGCAGAAAAAGCATAAGGGGCATAAAGGAAAACTTCGAAAGCGCAGTAAGGAACATAAAGAGGATATTGAGGGTATAAGCATGGAGTTCGTCGAGATTGATAACCTTGTTAAGAAATTCGGTGACTTCACTGCGGTCGACAACATAAGCTTCGAAGTCAAGAAAGGGGAGATATTCGGCATTTTGGGGCCCAATGGCGCCGGAAAGACCACGACACTGAACCTGATGCTCGGCCTTCTTAAGCCCACTTCTGGCAAGATATACATAGACCAGCTAGATATGAGCAGGCACGGAAAGGAATTGAAGCAACTGATAGGGCTGATGACGCAGGAAACCGTTGTGGAAGCGGATCTCACCGCAAGACAGAACCTCGAGCTCTTTGCAAGGCTCTACCATATAGACGAAGACAAAATAGAAGGGAGGATAGAGAACGCGCTAAAAGAAGCAGACCTCACCGATTTCGCGGAAAATAAGGCAGGCACGTTTTCCGGGGGCATGCAGCGCAGGCTTCTGCTGGTGAAAACGCTTATACACGAACCCAAGCTGCTCATACTTGACGAGCCCACAACAGGGCTTGACGTGCAGAACAGGTCTAAAATGTGGGAGCATATAAAGGACCTGCACAAAAAGGGCATAACCATAATATTGACAACGCAGTATCTTGAAGAGGCTGACGCGCTCTGCGACAGGCTTGCAATAATAGACCATGGCAAGATCATTGCAATGGGCACCAATTCTGAAATAAAAAGAATTGTAGGAGAAAATATACTCGAGATAATAACAAACGAAAGGTATTCGGAAAAGGTTTCGAAGATCGTCAAGGAAGTGAGCGGCGTTGCCGCAACTACGAAGGGGGACAAAGTCACCGCCAACATAAGGAAGGACCCGCTGGAAACGATAAGGAAGATAGCGGATATTCTCGACAAGGAGAAGGTTCCAGTGCTCGCGATAAGCATGCACCTTCCCACGCTTGACGACGTGTTTATAAAGCTGACAGGAAGCACGCTTAGAGACGAAACAGGAGAGATGAAAAATCCAAGAACTCAGATGAGGTTCAGGCACTAAGGGTAATGGCATGCACTTCTGGAATGATACGTATGCGCTATTCAAGAGGGAGATGCTCATTTTCAGGAGCAATATAAAGGCGAACATACTCAGATCCATAATCTTCCCCCTCACCCTGATACTGTTCCTTGGCAATCTTGGCGGAATGAGCTCTTCAACGACAAGCATTGCTGTTGTGAACTACGCCACAAGCCCAGAGGCGATGCAGTTCATAAGCGCGCTGCAAGCAACGCATTCCCTGCGTGTGATGGGCATTTCGAACCAGGCATCAGCAATTCAGATGCTCAAAAACAATAACGTATATGTTGTGGTCGTTGTAATGCAGTCATTCCCGCATGGGGAGCCTAGCGTTTATCTATACTATAACAACAACTTTGTGAATCTTGGCTCTTCAATACAGACTATCACATCGATTGCGCAGCAATTCAATGCTCCGCTGAGCAGGGAGGCGATATCACAGAACACGCCCATGGCGACGCCTACGAATGTGTTCGCCGACCCAACGTTTGCCACGAGCATAAGCTACAAGAGCTTTTTGATAGCGGGCATAATAATAATGGTTTCGGTGTTCGGCGCAATGTTCGGCGGGGGCATGTCAATAATAACTGATAGGCAGCTGGGCAACCTTAAGGCGTTTCTGATCGCTCCGATAGACAAGCGGACAATCATAACAAGCAAGATATTTTACACGGTGGTGCTCTCGCTTATCACGGCGACCATTGCGCTCGTGCTCGGGCTTCTTGACGGTGCCACTTTCGCTGGCGGCATAGCAGGCCTTGGATGGATTTATGCGCTGGTGATAATGGTTACGATGGGCTTTAGCGGACTTTCAATGCTTTTGGCAACTAGAATACCGAAGATTGAAATATATTCAATACTTACCAACGCGGTGATACTGCCATTGTGGTTCATATCCGGAGCATTCTTTCCCACAAGCTCGCTGCCTTCATGGCTCTATCCGCTCAGTCAGATAGATCCGCTAACATATGCCACAAACGGTATACGCGACGTGATGCTTTATGGATTCTATCCCGCTTTGTCCATAATAATCGATTTCAGTATTTTGGGCGCATTTGCTGCGATAATGATATTTTTGAGCTTTAGGACTCTTAAAAACACGCTTCAGTGAGTGGTAAGTATGAAAATGAAAAACATAATATGGATCATTCCAGTGCTGGTGGCACTGGCGTCTCAGATGGCTGCTGCGCAGGCGACCGGCAGCGCGAACGGCGCGCTCTCGCTTGTCAACGTTGGGATCTACCCGCAACCAGTCATGTCGGGAAGCAACGCTACGATCACGTTCCAGCTTTACAACAGCTATTCAAACAACCTTAATAATGTGAACCTGCAGCTCACCTCGCAAAGCCCGCTGATAAACGTTTCCCCGACATATACGTTCTTAATAGATGCGATAGGCACCGGGCTCTACGGCGGCATAGGCTACAACAGCTTCAAATACACGTTCCATGTGCCTTCAACAACGCCATCCGGAGAGTATACGATAGACGTTGTAGCAAGTTATGAAAGCTCACAGAACGAGGGCACCACAAGCGTGAGCGTGCCAGCGCAATCGGTAATGCCGATAAGCTTCTATGTATACGGCGTACCAAACATAGGGTTGAGCGCAAGCCCTGCGCAGATTACGCCAGGCCAGGAATTCGACCTTGCATTCGGGGCAGAAAATGGTGGTAGCGGCCTCGCACAAAACGTGAGTGTCACGCTGCATAGTTCTGCGGCGCTAGAGATTGTCGGACCGATGGTATTTAATCTTGGCAATATGCCCGCTAGTGATATGGGCCAGTTCTCGGCCATGCTGCAGCCTTCCCAGGACATAACAAGCGGCACTTACGCGCTGAACGCAACAGTAGCCTATACCAACCAGTTCGGAGCCATAGTGAAAAAGAATGATAGCATAATGCTCAACGTGGTAGTGGAAAAGCCAGATGTGATCGCAACCATACAGGGCGCTACGCCGCAAAACCTTTACGCCGGAAGCAATCAGACACTGCAGATAGCGATTGAGAACACTGGGGAAGGGCTTGCCAGGAACGTGAGCGTTGGCTTTTACAACACGAGCGCGATCAGCTTTGGGAGCGTGTCAAACTTCTACATAAGCCAGCTTGCGGCTGGCGCTTCGCAGGTCGAGCCTCTTTACATAAGCGCGAACAGAGAGCTCAACGGAAGCCAGTACAGCCTGCCGGTCAGCATAAAATACGAGAGCGCGAACTACCGAAACGCAACCACAAAGCTTGTATATCTGCCGATAAGCTTGCAGGGCGAGGCGGATTTCAACATAACTGCGGAATACGGGGCGCTTAAGCCAGGAGCCGCATATGTACCAGTAGTATTCCACATCGTAAACATAGGCAACGAAGAGGCCCAGCAAGTCTCGCTATCGCTGCAAACCGTATATCCAATTACGCCGGTCACTCCGAATGTGTACATAAGCAGCATGGCGCCAGGACAAGGCGCTAACGCCACATTCTATGTGAGCATCGACACGCAGGCAAACAGCGGCTCTTACCCCGTAACCATATATGAGCAATGGAGGCAGCCCAACGGCAGTTCAAACCAGGAGTTTTCGACTTCGGAAAATTACTTTGCCACTGTGACGCGTGGCTCAGGGGGCTATGACAGCACCGTAGTGGGCATAGCAGTTGCCATCATTGTGGTGGCGCTGTTCGCATTTTATGCGAGCAGGAAGGTCAAAGCAAAGGGCAAGGGCCAGAAGAGGTAAAAAGGGTGCGCGCTCAGTGGCAATAAATTATAAATAAATGCCCTGCCATAATGCTTGATAGTGGTAAGGATGAAAAGCGCTAGTAGCATAATAAGTGAGGTGTTCAACAAGTACGGCATACCCGCATGGATAGCACCGTACGCCATGAAGTACGCAAGGCGCAATCCGCTCAAGACAGTAAAATTTGCAATGAGCTTTGTGGAAACCAAGCGCAAGAAGGGAGCGGTAACAAACGGGTACGTGGTGCTGCCGAACGGGCTGCGGCTCAAGCTCGGCTCCCTTATCAAGGTGCTCAATGCGATATTCTACGAGCAGGACATGATGGCCAGGATAGCGAAGAGATGGGCCACCTTGCCAGTAGGCTACGACCCGAGATATGCGCAATACGCGAGCGAACTGTCAAAAGAGGAAGCAAGGCACTCTGTCGCTATAAAGAACCTCATCGAAGGGCTGGGATACAAAATCAGCGAGCCGGATGCACGCATAAACGAGCTGTTCGAATATATCAGCTCGCTCGACACATGGCAGAAGAGGCTTATCGCAGTGAACATCGTACTCAGGGATTCATACGCCAAAGCGTTCGGCCTTATATTATACAGGGTGTTCTATGCTGTATCCCCTGAATATATGCGCGCGTTTGGAAAGGTCTTTTCTGAAACTGAGCACTTTTCGCAATGGGGCTTTGAAGAAGCCAAGCGCGTGATACAGCAAAAGCGGATACCGGAGAGCGAGACGCTGGCAATAACTAGGGAGATAGCGGCAAAAGTGCTCAAAACGATAGACTTCAACATGTCGATAGCCAAGGAAGCGGGTATCGTTGAAGAGATTAAGCTATTAAGGGACATTGCGATAGTTTACCCGTTTCAAACGCTTAAAGAGCTTGGGATAGCGGTTGATCCTAATAAAGAGCTTGAAGCGTTGAAGAAATTGCCAGACAAAAAGCCGAGCAAAAAGTAAAAATTGAAAGCACCAGCAGTAGACAAATAGGAAGTTGACAAATTAAATACCTTTGTGCATAACTATCTATTGGGGTTTTCTCTTCTCTTTTGTCGTCGCAAAGGTATAGTGTTGAGTCTCCTGATCCAACACGTAATTAGCGTGTTGGTCATCTTGCCAGGAGACAGATACAATGGAAATATATGAGTTAAAAGATAAAATACTAGAGGTTTGGGCGCA
>JBMFTZ010000007.1:0-27597 GCA_049966775.1 Candidatus Micrarchaeia archaeon | reverse complement strand
CATCAATAGCTTTAATGTGCCTTAGTAAATCATACTCAATTACAGACGTCCGCTGAGTCCATAAAACTTCTTGGGAAGAAGTTTTATCAAGAAATAGGAGCTCAAGCGCATCATAAAACTGACCGAAAGGAAAAAGCAAAAAGAATAAAGAATTTACAGAAAAGCATGTAAGTTTATATAAATATATCTACTTTTATCCATATGGATGCGGAACCCATGTTGCTTCTGGTGGGGCATCTTATAGCTAAAAAGTGATAGGATGAAGGATCTGGTATGCCAAATGGAAGTCGATAAAAATTCAAAGTTCAAAAGCAACTACAAAGGCAAGACGTTTTACTTCTGCTCTGCGTCTTGCAAGCAGAAGTTTGACAAAGAACCAGAGACTTACATTGGATGAAGCACATCTAATATAAGCGTTTAAGAATCTAAACTGAATGTCGCTTGGGTTAAAAGGTAAAGGTCATGGCTACTGACCCAGTATGTGGCATGTTTGTAGATGAGAAAACCTCTACGCTTACTGGAGAGCGCGAAGGAAAGAAATATTATTTTTGCAGCGCTTCGTGCAAATTGCAATTTGAGAAACCGGAAAGGGAACTTAAAAACCTGAAGATATCCCTAACTATTTCATGGCCGTTAACTGTAACAGTTGCAATTCTAACATATCTTATGTCATATAACTATGGCAATTACGTTATGTTGGTTCTTGCAGGCATAGTGCAATTCTATGCCGGGTGGAGATTCTATGCAGGTACTATTGATGCCATAAAGAATAAGTCTGCCAATATGGACACGCTTATTGCGATAGGGACAACTGCCGCATGGGTTTACAGCGCCACTGTAACAGTATTACCAAATCTTTTCCCTGCGGGGGGCGTCTATTTCGATACGTCAACCATAATCATATCATTAATACTTACTGGTACATACATGCAGAGAATTGCAGAAGCCAAGGCATCAAATGCCGTTTCTGCCCTTATAGCTTTGCAGCCCAAGATGGGGCATGTGATAAAAGGCAACAAAATAGTGGATGTTCCGATAGAAAATATAAGGGTAGGCGATATACTTTTGGTAAAGCCGGGGGAAAAGGTACCTACAGACTCAACAGTTATTCAGGGAAACAGCTCTGTTGATGAATCAGCAATTACGGGGGAAAGCATGCCTGTCACAAAACAAGAAGGAAGCAAAGTGGTGGGCGGTACAATAAACGTGACAGGCTCATTGAAAATTAAAGCCACAAAGGTCGGAGAGGACACTGCACTGGCGCAAATAATAAAGATAGTTCAAGATGCGGCTTCAAGCAAGGTTCCAATACAGAAACTCGCAGATAAGATATCATCATATTTCGTGCCAGCGGTTGTGCTTGTTGGGATGGCCTCTTCGGTGCTGTGGTATCTCATCGGTGGGGTTGGTGTCAACACGTCTGTGCTGATATTTGTAAGCGTACTGATTATTGCTTGCCCATGCGCGCTTGGCATAGCCACCCCTGCAGCATTGCTTGTTTCATCGGGAAAGGCGGCAAAAGATGGCATACTTGTCAAAAATGGCGAAAGCCTGCAAAAAGCCAGCAAGGTCAATACAATAGTGCTTGACAAGACCGGTACTCTCACGAAAGGCCGACCAGAAGTCACAGATATAATACCAATGGCTGGCCATACAAAAAACGAAGTGCTCAGATTTGCAGCAATTGCAGAAATAAATTCAGAGCACGTGCTAGGAAAGGCAATAGTAGAGACGGCAAACAGGTCGCGAATAAGGTTCGAATTTCCAAAGCGCTTCAATTACGTGTACGGAAGCGGTGTTACTGCCATCGATAAAAATGGCAGGAAGATTGCTGTTGGCAATAGAGAGATGTCAAAGAGGGCACTGAATGAAAATGTTGAAAAGCGGCTTCTGGAATTAGAAGCAGAGGGAAAGACCACTCTCGCAGTAAGTGTGGATGGCAATGCGATTGGACTCATATCACTTGCAGATACGCTGAAAAAGGACAGCAAAAAGGCCATTAGCGCGTTCTTAAAGGACGGGTACGATATATGGCTTGTAACCGGAGATAACAGTGTAGCAGCCGATTCCATTGCAAAACAACTTGGTATAAGAAATGTGTTATCACAAGCAAAACCAGCCGATAAGCTGGAAAAAATACGGCAATTGCAAAAAGAAGGCAAGGTTGTTGCTATGGTCGGAGACGGCGTAAATGACGCGCCAGCGCTTACGCAGGCAGACGTGGGTATTGCAATAGGCGCCGGAACTGAAGTTGCACTGCAAGCAGGCAGTATAGTCCTAATAAAGAACAGCATATATGATGCCTATTTGGCATTAGAGTTGGGTAAAAGGACAATGGGCAAGATAAAGCAGAACCTGGTGTGGGCTTTTGGCTACAACGTCATACTGATTCCCGTAGCGGCAGGGATACTGGTACCATTTTTCACAGTAAGCATTTACAGCTTCCTACCAATGCTTGCTGCATTAGCCATGGCTTTTAGCTCTGTTACTGTTGTATCTAACTCGTTGCTTTTGGCAAGAAGATCAAATTAGGCATAAATGCCTCGCCCTGTGCAATCGCGACAGCGCAGCGATAGCAAAGTTCTGCGCATATGCTAGCTCGCGTGCCGCAAACATGCTTCAATACCTCTTCTTGTAGGGCTTGACAAATAGGTAAAAACGCTCTTCGCCTTCGAGCTCGTGCATGATGCGCTCCGCTATCAGCTTTGCTGGATCCTGAAGCAGTGGTATCCTAGTGGTTATGTCGGCGAAGCTTTCGAAGCGCTTCTCGCTCCTTGTTTTAAGTATCGCTTCGAGGTGCTTCTTGCCCACGCCGGGTAGCAGCTCGAGGGAATGCTCCCTTATGTTCAGCGGGCCCGCAACGTTGAAGAATTCAACGAACCTTTTCTCGTTCTGCTTTACAATGCTGTCTATTATCTTGGGCAGCGAGCTCTTCGCTGTCTGCGTGAGCTCGTCGTACGCTATCCTTGTCTTTATAAGTAGTATCTTGTCACGCTCGTCCTTGCCTATGTAGACGCGCTCCCCTATGCTAAGGGTCGCATTGGGCTTTGGTGTCACTTCGAGCAGCGTGAACCACTCATCTCCCATAACCTGCGCCAGGGGCTCAGCTCTGCTAGAAAAAGACTTCCCGCTGAGCATGAAATCCAGCACGTATGCATATTCTTCCCGCTTTTCGTGTTCCTCTTGATTTTCCATTGCCCAGCACCACAAGCTCCATCATAACACTATGCCTTGCCCTTTATCACTGAAAATATCTTGTTAACGGTATCATCGTCAAGCGTGTTCCTGCAGCCCGCCAGTATCTGCTTGAGCAGCATTACATTGTTAGGCATGATCTCCAGTATCTTTGCTATGCAGTCGTCCTTGAGCATGTTCATCCCAGCCAGCTCTTTCTTAACTCTGCCAAGCTCCTGCTTCTGGTGGGCGAACTTCTTCGTGTGTTCGAGCGCCAGCTGCTGCTCGTAGGTGAGCTCGCCGCTCTTCTTCCTCTCTTCGAGTATGTCAAGCACCTCGTCTATGGTTGCAGTCCTTTTTCCAGTTACCTCTTTTCCTATCATAATATCAGCCATCTTCCGACTGCTTCAAAGCAGCTCCACTTTGTAATATAGCCTTATAATACTTGCCCCCATTTAAATTATAAATGTTAATTATTAAAAGCTTTTATACAAAGCTTGCATGGTAGTGAGATGGACGCAAAGGCCATATATGAAAACGTGCTTGCTGAAGCCAAGAAGCACATAGCGGGCAAAACTGACGTAATAAAGCTCATATTCATAGCCATAGTCGCCAACGGGCATGTTTTGCTAGAAGGCGTGCCTGGGGTAGCAAAGACCACCATATCGAAGACGATTGCTGACGCTATAGACGCGAAATTTGGTAGGATACAGGGCACCCCGGATCTTGACATAAAGGACATAATAGGCTACGCTTATCTCGATGAAAGCAAGAACATTCAGGTTAAAAAGGGGCCAATATTTACCAACATACTGCTCATAGATGAGCTCAACAGGGCGCCGCCAAAGACCACAACCGCCCTGCTGGAAGCGCTCGAGGAGCGCCAGGTCACTATGGGCGATTCGACCATTCCCCTTGACAAGCCGTTCATAGCTCTTGCTACCCAGAACCCGCTAAACATAGAAGGCACCTCGCAGCTGCCGAAGGTGCTGGCTGACCGATTCCTGATGCGCATAGCTGTTGATTACCCTTCAATGGAAGAGGAGCAGGAGATGCTGCGCATAAAGGAGCGCGAGGAGCGGATCAAAACAGAGAAGGTGATCTCGATAAGCGACATACTCTCCTTGCAGGAAGCCGTAAACAGCGTGAAGATATCCGATTCCGCTATAGCGTATATTACCGAAATAGTGAACGCCACAAGGAACGACATACATGTGGTGATGGGTGGCAGCCCAAGGGCCGAGATAAGCTTCATGAAGTGCGCAAAGGCGAAGGCGCTGATAGAAGGCAAGGGCGAGGTGGATTTCGAAGACATAAAGTTCCTTGCAAGGCCCGTGCTGAGCCACAGGCTCGTCGTAAGGTCGACAGGCGGCATAGGAGTCAACGGCATCATCGACGGCATCATAGCGACGATGCCCACCCCGGCAAAGTAGCTGCTATCTTGCAATGTATTCTGACAGCCTCTTCTGCATGAGCAGCAGCTTCAATATATTGCTGTTCAGCATCCACGTGCTAGGGTCTATAGCAAGCCTTGTTCTTATCATGTCGAGCATGTCGCTGAAGGTGCTGAGCACCGTGGGCTCTGCCTGCAGGGTCTGCCTTACGTGCTCCCTCACATTCCATACCCCGACCGGCATCAGGTAGCCCTCGTGAACCTCTCTGAGTATGAGCACTATCGCCTGCTTTTTCATCGCGGAGAGCTTCTCAGATACGGCAAGTCTCGCCGCATAATAGCAGCCGCCAATCTCGGCATACGTCTTTCTGCCCGTAAACGGCTCATACGAAGAGTAGATGGAGATGTTGCTGCCGTCCCTGTTCCATATCGTGTGCGGATACCACGCCTCTATGGATTCGTATTGCCAGTTGCCCGGTATAAAGAATATGAGCCACCTGTTATCTAGGGCGCTGTTGTAAAACGCGTATATTGCATCGACAGGCTCAAAATCCTTGACCGTCTTTAGGTTCTCCTTTGATATGGTGTCATCAACTGCGGTTATGCCCCACCTGGTCGGCACGAAGCGCCTGTTGCCCTTCAGGCCGAACAGACCAGCGCTGAGCCCGCGCTGTATCTTTGACACCTCCATGTCGGCGTTGTACAGCTCCATTATGGCATCCTTTGCCGTGGCATCGTAATCAAGGCTGAGGCGTTCGAGCTTCCTGTCAGCCTTGATGTTGTACAGCTCGAAGCTCTTTATTTCAGCGCTCGGCCCGAACGGCTGCACCTCGTCCTGTAGAACAAGCTTTGCAACCGGCTTTTTTGCAAACTTCACTTCGCTCTCCGCAGAGCGCTCGGCAAGTGCCAGCTCCCTCACAAGCTCTTCCATCCTGCCCGCTTCCACGCTGTGAACGTCAGTCTTGTACATGCCGCGCACGAGCTTTGAGCGCATGTCCACGATCTCTTCTATGCCCATGTGCGTCCATCTTTCCGGTGTGGCAAGCAGCGACGTGTCGCCGAATTCAGGGGGCACCATAGGCCCTATGAATACCTTCGGGTAGCCGTAGTTGCCTATAAATATGTCGGTGGGCGAGCTGCCCGACAGCTCCAGCTTCTCCGTAAAAGGTGCGTTCTTTATGCGGTAGTAGTATCTGAGCAGCGCAGGATCGCGCATGTGCCTGTATACGATATCGCTGCGCTTGACATTGCCCATTGCTTCAAGATTTTTTATTATCTCGTAGCGCTCCATGCCCCTCGATTAGAATATTCCAGAAATAATATAATAACCTTGCCACCAATTATGTGCAAGTGCGCTGATATGGCGAGAATTACGGTTTTGTCATTCAGAAGCGTCTGTTCTGTGCTGCCTGCACCTCGGTTCATATGCGTCAACGCCACCTATGAGCACTTCTTTTCCATCTCTGGCTTTTTTCACTGAAAATGTGGCCGGATTGCCACAAATAGTGCACACTGCAGTGAGCTTTGCCGCTTCATCTGCTATGGCAAGCAGCTGCGGCATCGGGCCGAACGGTTCCCGAGATGGTTTTTGTCAAGCCCGGCAATCACCATCCTAGATCCGCGATCAGCAATGGATTGGATAACACGCACTATACCCTGATCAAAGAACTGCGCTTCGTCTATCCCGATAACATCATATCCGGAATAGATTTGGCTCGGGCTGCCTATCTGAATCGCTTTCATCCTCCTTCCGTCGTGACTCACAATGCCATCTCCATACCTGGCGTCAAGCTGGTGCTTGCACAGGATGACGCTCCTCTACGCAAGCATATACCTGTGAAGCTCCACGATAAGCTCCTCGGCCTCCCTTGAAAACATCGGACCCGTGTATATTTTTATCCATCCGGCCATAAGGGTAGAGAGCAGCCAAAATTCCAATAACCTTATCATGATTTTCAGGCTTCTGCAGCGCAATTACCATGCACATCGCGAGCCAGCACCAAAATAATATAATAATATTGCCACTAAATATGCAAGCGTGCTAGCATGATGACACTTACCAGATCAAAGAAGGCGCAAGGCGCGATAAAGCAGCTCCCGGAAGATTTTGTTGTGCAGGAAATCACAAAGGAGGGCGTAGTGATAGAAGCAAGCAGGCATTATGCGGGCAATGAATTGGGCATGAAGAGCGAAGCCGGCAAGTTCGCCGTGTTCGTGCTCCAGAAGCGCGAATGGAATACCGTGCAGGCGGTAAGGGCTGTGGCAAAAAAATTCAGGCGCGGTATGCGCTCCGCCGGCTTTGCCGGTACGAAGGATAGAATGTCAGTCTCAACGCAGCTGTGCAGCATCTACGGCATAGACCATGCAGGGCTTGAAAGCGTGCACATAAAGGATCTGCAGATAAATGGCGCCTGGCAGTCAAGCACCGGCATAAAGCTGGGCATGCTAAGCGGCAACAGGTTCGCTGTCAGGGTGCGCGGATTAGACGAAGCGGGCTACGGCATGGTAAGCGAATCCCTTGCCGAGCTCAACCAGTACGGTCTTTTCCCTAACTATTTCGGCGAACAGAGGTTCGGCTCGCGCGACAACAACTTTGCAATAGGGCTCGCGATGCTGAAGGGCGACTTCGAAACCGCGGCAATGCTTTACCTGACCGATGCGGGCAACGAGCTAAGCGTGGAAGCGGTGGAAGCAAGGCAGCGGCTTGCCGAGGAGCGGGATTTCAAGAAAGCGCTCGCATACTTTCCCAAATACCTCAAATACGAAAGGCTTATGATCGAATACCTTTCCGCCTATCCTGGCAATTATGCGAATGCGCTCAGGCGCCTGCCGAGGACGCTATCGCTGATGTTCATACATTCAGTTGAAGACGCCATATTCAATGAAGAGCTCGAACAGAGGATAGAAGCTGGCGAGATCCGCCCTTCAAGCGGAGACCTGGTGTGCCGCCCTGGCGGGGTGTTCTATGATATCGCAAGCACAGAGCCATTTGACGGCACCGAAGCAAAAGGGCTGCTGCCCGTAGCGAACATACTAGGATACGACTCCAAGCCCAATGATTTTGAAAAAGAGGCTCTTGAGCGCCACGGCCTCAAGCTCGAGGATTTCAAGCTTGCAGGCATGCCGGAGCTCAACTGCAAGGGTGCATACCGTGCCCTTTTTGCTCCATACAAAGGCGTTGAAGCGCGCTACGAAGCGGCTGATAATTCGGCAGTGCTCTCCTTCTCGCTGCCGGCCGGTTCCTACGCTACTGTGTTCCTCAACGAGCTGCTGGCGCAGCGCAGCGCTACATGAACCAGTGTCTCTTCTTTTCAGAATCGATTTCAGCGAATTTCCTTATGAGATCCTTCTGCTCCTTCGAAAGGTGCTGCGGTATCTCTGTTACGAGCGTGATGATCTCATCGCCGCGCCTGCCGCCGCGGAACGAGGGCATGCCTGCCCCGTGAAGCGTCAGCCTTGCGCCATTCTGCGTACCTTCTTCGACGTATACCTTTTTGCTGCCTTCGAGGGTGGGTGCGTCCACCTCGCCCCCGAGTATCATTAAGTGCAGAGGCACGCGAAGCGTTGTATAAATGTCATTTCCCCGCCTTTCAAACCGTCCATCGTTCTGTATGCTTACCTCCACATAAAGGTCCCCTGTGCGATCCTTGCCGTAGTCGCCCATTCCCCGCACGCGCAGTCTTGTGCCGCTCTCGATGCCTGGCGGTATCTTTACCTCAACCTTCTCCTCGGTGCTTATCCTGCCTGAGCCGTTGCACACCCTGCACACCTTTTCATAGATCTTGCCGCTTCCGCCGCACTTCGGGCACGAGCTTACAGTCTGCATAATCCCAAATGGCGTTCTCCTTGTCTGCCTTACGGTTCCAGTGCCCTTGCACATGTCGCACTTTATCACTTTGCTGCCCGGTTCGTGGCCCGTGCCGCCGCAATGCTCGCAGATCTTGGAGTGCCTTACGCTTATAACCCTGGTTGTTCCCTGCGCCGCCTCTCCGAGCGTTATGCTTGCTCTGGCGAGTATGTCGTTGCCCGCATCGTAGCTGCCCCTTGGCGAGAAGCCGAATATGTTCTCGAAGATGTCGTTGTCAGGAAATCCGCCCATGCCCCCGAATATGTCGTTGAAGACGCTTTCGAAGTCAAAGCCCCTGAATATGTCATCTGGGGTATACCTCTGGCTAAAGCCCTCGGGGCCGAAAGCGTCATACTGCCTGCGCTTCTCGGCGTCGCTAAGCACAGCGTACGCCTCGTTTATCTCCTTGAACTTCTCCTCTGCGTCGGGGCTTTTGTTCCTGTCGGGATGGTACTTTAGCGCAAGGTTCCTGTACGCTTCCTTTATCTCGTCAAGGCTTGCGTTCTTGCCAACTCCTAGCACTTCGTAGTAGTCTCTTGCCATCTTCTACATCTTGCAACTTTATTTCTGCACCTTGAAATCCGCATCGGCCGCCCCAGCATCGCCATAGCCCCCGCCTTGCGATCCAAAGCCGCCGCCTGGTCCCGCGCCTGCACCTGCGCCGGCGCCAGCGCCGCCCTGCCCTTCGCCGCCCTTGTAGATGGAGCCGCCGACCTCTTCGAGGGCGTTCTTGAGCTCTTCGGTCTTGGCTTTTATCCTGTCAAAATCGTCGCCCTTGAGCAGCTCCTCAAGTTCCTTCTTCGCGTTTTCCACCTTCTCCTTTATATCCGCGGGTATCTTGTCTTTGTATTCCTCCACGGTGCGCTCTGCAGTGTATATCATCGATTCAGCGCTGTTCTTTACTTCTATCTGCTCCCTTGTTTTCTTGTCCTCTTCTTCAAAGCGCTTTGCCTCATCGATCTTTTTGTCTATCTCGTCCTTGCTCATCTTGTGCGGCGCCACTATATCCATGCTCTGCTCCTTTCCTGTTGCTTTGTCCTTTGCGGTTACATGGAGTATGCCGTTTGAATCGATGTCGAAAGTGACCTCTACCTGTGGTACGCCGCGCCTTGATGGCGGAATACCGGTGAGCGTAAACCTGCCCAAGTCTATGTTGTCCTTTGCGAGCGGCCTTTCGCCCTGCACCACGTGTATGTCAACGCTCGTCTGGAAGTCTTCCGCAGTGGTGAAAATCTGGGATCTTTTTATCGGTATCGTGGTGTTGCGCTCTATTAGCGGGGTTGCCACTCCGCCAAGCGTCTCTATGCCTAAGGTCAGGGGCGTCACATCCAAAAGCACGATGTCCTTAACTTCCCCGGTGAGCACGCCAGCCTGCACGGCCGCGCCGAGCGCCACCGCTTCCATCGGGTCAACACCGCGCTCTATCTTCCTGCCCAGCAGCTGTTCGACATATCTCTGCACTATTGGCATCCTTGTCGGGCCGCCTATAAGTATCACCTTGTCAAGCTGCGAAGGCTCAAGCTTGGCGTCCTTGAGCGCCTGTGTGATGGGCTTTGCAGTCCTCTCGACTATTGGCAGTACCAGGCTCTCCAGCTTTGCCCTAGTTAGCGTGTAGTCGAAATGTATCGGCGTCCCCTTCTTGTCCTGCGTTATGAACGGCAGGTTTATATCTGTCGATAGCACAGTTGAAAGCTCTATCTTGGCCTTTTCCCCAGCTTCCCTCAGCCTTTGCATCGCCTGCGTGTCGTTCGATACATCTATACCGTATTTGGATTTTATCTCATCAGCGAGGAATTTCACGATGGTGTTGTCCATGTCTGTGCCGCCAAGCTGCGTGTCGCCGCTTGTTGCCTTCACCTCGAATACGCCCTTGCCGAATTCCATTATTGTAACATCAAGCGTGCCTCCGCCGAAATCGTATACGAGTATCCTCATCTCCTTATCGGATTTGTCAAGCCCATACGCGAGGCACGCCGCTGTCGGCTCGTTCACAAGCCTTACCACTTCCAGGCCAGCGATCTCGCCAGCGTCCTTCGTGGCCTGCCTCTGGTTGTCGTCGAAGTATGCGGGCACAGTAATCACCGCCTTGGTAACCTGCTCGCCGAGGTATGCCTCGGCGTCGTGCTTTATCTTTTGCAGCAATATGGCGGAAAGCTCCTGCGGCTTGTAATCCTTGCCGTATATCTTGTACACGTAGTCGCTGCCCATCTTTCTCTTGAACGCGGTTACCGTGCCGTCTGGATTCGCCACCGCCTGCCTCCTTGCGGGCTCGCCTACCAACCTCTGCCCGTCTTTTGTGAATGCCACATAGCTCGGGAAAGCCTTCCCGTAAAGCGTTGTGCCTTCGCTGCTCGGTATTATTACCGGCCTGCCTCCTTCCAACACCGCTGCTGCGCTATTGCTCGTGCCTAAGTCTATTCCTATTATCTTCATTATACCACCATGATTTTTTCATGAAACAAAACATAAGGAAGCGTCATTTTTGGCTTCCGTTTCCCGCTTCTGCGACCTTGCCGCCGCCTTCTACCTGCTTGCCGCCTTGGCCCTGACCCTGTGCTTTTTTCGACACTATTACGCTTGCCGGCCTTATCAGTATGTTGTCGAGTCTGTATCCCTTCTTTACCACTTCCAAAATCGTGCCGTCTTCATTGCCGCTTTCTTTTACCATTACGATTTCGTGCACGTAAGGGTCGAACACGCCGTCTGTTTTGACTTCTGTTATGCCCTCCTTCTTTAGCGTGTCAACGAAATTTGAGTAAACCATCGCTATGCCCCTGGTTATCGCACTGTCGCCATTGCCGCTTGTTGTATCTTTATGATTGTGTGCGCTGCCGTTCAGCGCGAGCATGGCAAGCTCAAACTCGTCGAGCACCGGAAGCAGGCTTTTCGCGAGCTCGGCCTTGCCGACCTTTTTTGCTGACTCCACGTCGTTTTTAGTGCGCTTTTTGTAGTTGTCAAACTCTGCGGCAAGCCTTAGCAGCCTGTCCTTAAGCTCTGCAATCTCCTTCTCGCTCTTTGCTGCGCTTTTCGCTTCAGCATTATCTTCGTTACCCGTGTCACCAGTGTTTGAAGCTGCGCGTTCCTTGCTTTCCCGTGCAGCGTTATCCTGATTATTCTTCCCTTCTTCGCTCATAAAATTACCTCTTGCTCCTTTGGCTCCTCTGGTTTACCTGCCTATCCAGCTCCTTTGCAAAGTCCAGCATGCGTTGCATCTCCCTCTGAATGTCGTAATCCATCTCTTCTATAAGCGCTAGCATGCTCGGTCCCCTAAATACGTACTTTCTACCTTTCCTAACGACAAGCCCCGCATCAATGAACCGATTGAGATGATAGATCACAGTGCTGCGTGCGACGTTGTTGAACCTGAGCTCTGAACTCGATATGCCCCTGTTCTGGCCGGCCGCCTTTATAAATCTCTTGAATATCTCCTGCTCTATCTCGCTGTCGAGGTCGAATACATTGCAGAACCAGCGTATAATGCTATTCGGCGTCTCGTCGCGCGGCCTCTCCACGCTCTTGATCACTATCTTTTCCATGATAATATATTCTGTTGCGATATGTTTAAATATCTTTCGTTTTATATAAATAATAATTGAAAGGTCAAAAAATATTTGACAAAGGTGAGAACATGAAGAGCAAAAAGAATGAGGCCGTAGTGGCATCCGATTGGATCAGCGATCCCTTCAGGGCATTGACCACAATGGTGCGCGAGCCCCTCTTCGAGTACCCGAAAAGGCTCAGGGAGATGCTGAACGAGGGCTATGAGATACCCAAGGTGGACATAGTCGACAAGGGCTCGTCGTTCCACGTGAAGGTGGACATGCCTGATGTGGACAAGAAGGACATAAAGCTAAAAGTGACGGACAGCACTATAACGGTGAGGGCGTCCAAGACGGAAGAGAAGGTGGATACAGGTACCGACTACTATGCGAAGGAGAGGTCATCAATGGGATTCTACCGCGTAGTGGAGCTTCCTGACACCGTGAAGAGCGGCACCGCGAAGGCAAAATACGAAAACGGAACACTCACCATCGACGTGCAGAAGGAGAAAACAGCGGAAGGCTCTGAAGTGAAAATCGAGTAATCACACATGCATGGCGCCGGCAAAGAGCTCAAATAGCGCAGTTGCGTAATTGTTTTTATTTTTTGCCTGTTTGCTTCTGTGGCTGTTGAATATAAGGTACTTGCCGTAGTCTCTAGGGTCGAACACCTTGTCTTGCTGGTTGCTTTTGGCTTTCTGCGGCGAGGTTATTGTGACTGTGCTCTTACCCACCTTCAGTGTTATGCCATGCATTCCTATGTATGCGCTCTGGCTCTGCTTGATGGGGCGCCTCAGTACCGCCATAAGCGGCATTGGTGCGCTCGACATCAGCGCCGTCTCATTTTGCTGCCCCCTTCGCAGCATGCTTCTGTATTCTGTTGCTATTCCCTCCATACGAATCAGAATATAGCGCGCTTCCTGATATTTAAACGCTCCATTTTGTTTCAAATATCTTAAAGTGATTCAATATTTTGCAAAACGCCTGCAGCGCAAATGATGCCGCGCTATTGCGATGATAAGGCACAAAAGCCGTCCCTTTTAGGCTCGGAACGCTGTCACATTGAAGCTCCCTGCCGGGAGGCTCCTCATTATCGCATCTATGTCGTCGTAGCCAATCGCCTTGGCCAGCGCTTTGGCAGCGTCTGATTTTTTCGCCGTGCCCTCCTTTATCAGTGCGTAGGAACCAGAATGCGCCAGCCTGTCAAAAGCTCTTTTGGGCACCACATTAAGCCTGTTGTCGCTTAGAAAGGCGGCAAGCTCGAGCTCCACGCCCTTGAACCACTCGCGCTCGCCCTTGAGCAGGAAGCTTCCTGTGCCAAGCGAGCCCCTGTTAGTGGATTTGCTCACCTGTTCGCGCTTCAGCATGTAAACGTCGATGCTACTCAGCATGCGCTCCCACGCGCTGGAATAGCAGGCCGCAAATTGTGCCGCTTCCTCCTTTGAAGCAATGCCGGCGCCAGCACCGCCCTTCAATATCACCGCAGATGCCCCGAATATGTCGGCGTGGAAAAAAAGGTCGGCGCTGTCAAAGTGTTTAGCGTTTAGCAGCTCGTTCTGCTGCGCATCACGCCCTCCGACCACCAGCTTGCCTTCGCTCGTGAAGAACCAGTGGAACTTCTCGTACCACTCCTTTGTTGTAATCCTTACAACCGCCCTTTCCTCGGAAGGCTCCTGGCGCCTTCTCAGCTCTTCCAGCCTTTTCTCAAGCTCAGCTACGGCGCTTTCCGCGCCCTTCTTCTTTGCTGCGAGCTTTTTTGAATTCTTGTAATAATTGTCAGCGTTTTGCTGCGCTGAGAGCGTGAAGTCGATCTTGACATCCATGGCATTGCCTATACAAATGCAAACGAGCCTGCAACAAGGAGCGATATCACCATTGCTATAACCAAGCCGAGGAAGCCGAGAAGCAGTATGCCTATTATTATGAGCTTTGCGCTTTCGTCAAACTCTTCAGTTGTCGGCTTGTAGCTCACGCTGAGCACGTGCCTCGAGTTGTCTATGAACTGGTTGAACCTGCTTTTCAGGGACATGCATGCGCACCGTTGCAAGCTTTTATAAAACTTGGCGAGACAGCTTTATAAATATGTATGCTCGCATTGCTAGCGGTGTAATCGATGTACTTTGACTTCATAGAGATACATTACGGGGAGATATGGCTGAGGGGTAAGAACAGGCCAGTGTTCATAAACGCGCTGTCTAGCAACATAACGCGCAAGCTCAGCACCGAGGCCTACGCCGGGCTTGTAAATGCGGGCGACAGGCTGCTCGTAAAGCTTGACGCGCGCTCAGACATAAGCTCTATGCTGTCAAAGCTCAGCTTCGTGTTCGGGATAAGCTGGTACGCACCTGCTGTGCTGTCGCGTAACCGCCTTGCCGAGATGATGAAAAAAGCGGACGCGCTCGCCCGCGCATCCGGCATTGGAGCGCTCAAAATAGTCGCGCACAGAAGCATAAAAAGTACACGCTTCGACTCAAACGCGATAGTGGGCATGTTCCTCAAGAACAGCGGCAAACTGAGCTTCCTGCCTGACAAGTATGCAAATGACAAGCTGTACATAAATGTGACAAAAGTTGGAACGCTGATGCACATAAACAAGGTGAAGGGCTTGGGGGGCCTGCCCGTAGGGGTTTCGGGCAAAGCTGTTATACTGCTTTCCGGGGGCATTGATTCGCCTGTCGCGGCGTACATGGCCATGAAGCGCGGAATGGAGCCCATATATGTGCACATGCACGCGTTCCAGAGCGGCGACGAGGCAAAGGCTTCGAAGATTGGGAAGCTTGTGGGGCTGCTCTCGCGATACTCCGCGCCTTCCAAGATATACTACGTGCCCTCGCACGTATTCCAGTCGCACATGCTCAAGAAGGGCAGGCGCTATGGCAGGTATGAAACTGTGGTGTTCAAGAGGTTCCTGCTAGAGATGGCGGAGCGCATCGCGCTGAAGGAAGGCGCAAAGGCGCTTGTGACCGGCGAAAGCATAGGCCAGGTGTCATCGCAAACAATAGAGAACATGAGCGCTTCGTCAAAAGGCATAGGCGCTTTCGTATTGAGGCCGTTGATCGCGATGGACAAGGAAGAGATAATAGACACGGCCAAGCGCATAGGCACGTTCGAAACCTCGATAATAAAGTACAAGGATGTCTGCTCCATAAGCGCGAGGAACCCGAAGACAAAGGCCACCTCAGAGCTTATAGACCGCATATTCTCGAGTGCAGGCTTGGAAGAGGCGCTGGAGCTTTCCCTGAGCAAGGCGTCAGTGGCCCAAGCTAGCCAGTGACCATTGCCTTTGCGTCGCTTGCTTCTATGCCAAGGGAATAGGCCTTGTTGAAATAGGTAACGATGTTGCCAATATCCCTCTCGAGGAACTCCTCCGCCTTGGGGTGCTTTATTGTAACCGCCTGGCCGAAGTCTATGAGGCATGGTTCGCCGTTGCTCACGAGTATGTTGTACTCGCTCAGATCCGCATGCACAAGCCTGAATTCGTAGAGCTTCTTCACGTAGCCCATTATTTTGTCGAACATCGCGTCTGGATTATCAACGCGGATATCCTTGAGCATCGGGGCGGCCATGCCTGCTTCGTTGCCGATAAACTCCATGGCGAGCACCGAGCCGTTCGACATGTACGGCTTTGGCACCCTCACGCCAGCAGCTTCAGCTATCTTGAGGTTCCCGTATTCCTTTTTGCACCACGTGTTCACTATAAAATACTTGTTGTTTCTAATCCTGGTAAAGCGTTCGTCGCCAATGATATAGTCGGCCATGTTCTTGAAAGAGGATGTCTCCACCCTGAAAAATTTTAGCACCACGTAAGTGCTGCCCTTGACTTCTTCACCTGCACCAGCATCCGCGAGGTATAGATCAGCCTCCTTGCCTCTGGCAATCGGAAATTCGAGGCGCTCCACTATTCCAGCGTTGAAGAACTTGCTCAGGTATACCATTGTCTGCTTGTCGAATATGCCCCCTTCGACTTTTTCGAGCTCCTTCAGCTGGAATTTGCCCCTTTCGGGCTCTTTTCTCCTGCTCACTCTTCTTGCCATGTGCGCACCGATTGCGTATACGTGCTATTATTTGGCAGCATACGTATAAAAGTATAATCAATTCGCGTTATGCCGCATATCAGCATGCTTTATAATCCTTTCTTTCTATTATCTATAATGTTAATTAAAGGTGAATGATATGGCAGAGAAAAAGAATGTCGTGGTAATAGACCCGAGCATACAGTACACGCGTATGCTGCACTACAAGGAGAAGCATTCCGGATGGGAGATATTCAAATCGATATACTGGGGCATCTACATACTGATACTTGGCCTGTTCGTGCTCACAACGGGCATGACCCTGGTATCGTTCTTGGGATACGCCCTGGTAATGTTTGCGGTGTTCTTCATAGTGTATGGCTTCAGCGTGTCACTGCACCTAAAGCTGATGAAGAGATACGCATAACAAGCAGCAACCTTATTTTTGTTTTTGTTTTTGTTGCTCCTTTTATGTTTGGCATCGCCGAATAAGTAATGTAATTTATAGTTTTTGCTTCTTATTTATTCTGTTTTATCCAATGCGATCTAATGGCCGGGAACATATATGAAAGCAGGCACTACACGCGGCTTGTTCTTATACCGATAGTGCTGTTGCTGGTAGGGCTCTATTTCATACCGAAAATACAGCTTGACTCCTCGCTCAGGGGCGGCATCCAGGTGCAGATACAGACCAACTCCACGATAAACGCGAGGCAGCTCACCTCCATCATAGATTCAAAGATACCCGGCGCGCAGGCGAGCGTATCGAGGTCGCCCGGTGGCATACTCGTGACGCTTGCGAGCAATGCGAGCATAAGCAGTGCGGAAGACCGCCTGCTTGCCATATACAGCATATACGCTAACTATTCCGCAGCAAGCGTCAACGCCACGATGTTTTCGAGCGAGCTCAGCAGCCAGCCAGGCAACTCCACGCTGAAGGCGATGCTCGCAGGCGCGAACGCCGCAGAGGCGAGAAGCATTGGCGCTCTTGCTTCTAACGTGTCAGCGGAGCTTGCGGTGCTGAAGCCCTTGCTGGGCAACTCCCGAATAGTGTACAATTCAAGCTCCCCGACGTCGCTGCTTGACGCAGCAAAGAACGCGTATGCGAACGCCACCTCTGCGTACAAGGCGAGCACCGTAAGCATCCTGAAAAGCATCATTCCGTTTTCGGTCTACACATATAACGAGATGACGCCTACGCTCGGTGCATTCTTCCTAGGCCAGCTAGAAAACATCATTATAGCAGCATTCGTGCTCGTCTTCATAGCAGTGTTCTTCATATTCAGAACCCCGATACCGTCGCTTGCCGTGATATTCGGGGCGGGCAACGACATCATAGTGGCGCTTGGAGCAATGGGCGCATTTGGCATACCCCTCGGAGTTGCCTCGATAGGCGGCCTCTTGATGCTTATAGGCTATTCCATAGACACGGAGATGCTTACATCGATAAGGATCCTCAAGCGCAGTGAAGGTACTCCAACTGAGCGCGCATTCAACGCCATGAAGACTGGTGTCACAATGACTGCCGCGGCAATAATCTCGTTTGGCATGCTGCTTATAATATCGTATGTCGCGTTCGTTCCAACGTATTTCGAGATTTCCGGAGTGGTGCTCTGCGGCCTCTTTGCAGACCTTGCAACCACGTGGCTGGGCAACCTGCCAATAATACTGTGGTATAAGAAGAGGAAGGTGCAGCAATGAGCAGCATCAAGGGCTACATAACCGACCGGCGCATACTCGTGCTTATAGTGATAGTTGCAACGCTCGCCGCTCTCGATGCGTATTACGGTGTGCATCTTGGCATCGAGTTCGTGGGTGGCACCGAGATACCTGTGACCCTGGAGCATCCGGTCAACGTATCGACGATGAGCACGCTGATAAGCGCGCTGCAGCAGCGTGTCTCCACGTTCGGCATGAAGGAAGTCACAGTGGAGGGTGTGGGCAACTCTGAAATATACGTAATAGTGCCTAAGATATCTAGTAGTGAAGTAAACGCCACAATAAGCATCATAGAGAGTCAGGGCAAATTCGACGGTATCGTAAACGGGAAAGAAGCCATCAACGGCAGTAGCATACTCCGCGACAGCATCGGCACCCTGCCGCCGCAAGTGGTTAACAACACAGTGAGCTGGACCGTGACGTTCTTCATAACGCAGAGCGCAGCCACAAGCTTTGCTAAGGTGGTATACGGCCAGGGGAACAAGCCCCTCTACATGTTCCTTGACAGGCCCTCAAGCACCATGATATTAATAAATGAGAGCCAGATAAGCAACGCATCTGTGGGTCTAAGCGCGCAGGCCGCGCTCTCGCTGATGCAGAGCACACTCGAGTGGGGCAACAACACCATACCCGTGATAGGTGTTACAGGTGCCAACTCGAGTATAAGCACCGCAGAAGCCTACCTGAAATCGAACGCTGGAAAGTATCATACGGTGCTTATGAGCAGCAGCCTAGGCAGCTCGCTCAGCTCCTTTGCAAAGGCGCTCAATTACACCGTTAAGCTCGAAAGCAGGGCAAACATGACGCCAACATATACAAGGCTCAGCGCTACGCAGACCGCAATAGAGACATGGCCTCTTGTGGGGTTGCTTTCGGCGCCTGTGCTAAACCCGTCGATAACGAATGGCACCATTTCACAGAGCTACGAGATATCTGGTGCAGCGCCAGCTGGCCTAAGCAGCACCCAGAAGCTTGCGTATGCGCAGCAGCAGGCAAAGGATATAGCGAGCATATTGAGCGGCGGGGCGCTTCCCGTTCCGATAGTTACGTCATTTTCTCAGGCCGAGACAATACCCCCAACGCTCGGCAGCCGGGTTCTGTCGGTGAGCGCTATAGCGGGCCTTGCCGCAGTGCTTTTCGTTTCGCTCTTCATAACCCTGCGCTACAGGAAGATCTTCCTTGTTGCGCCCATACTGCTTACCACGTTCATGGAGCTGTTCATCATATTCTCCATAATAGGGCTCATAGGAACGATAGATCTGGCAGCAGTAGCGGGCATGATCGCTGTTGTAGGCACCGGAGTTGACGCGCAGATAATAATAACAGACGAGGTGCTGCTTAAGAAAGGGGACTTCTCGGCAAAGAAGGTGCTCGGCAACGCGTTCTACATCGTGTGGATAGACGCCCTCCTGCTCGTGGTTGCGATGCTTCCGCTTTTCTTCTCAACTTCAATGGTTGACGTTATAGGCTTTTCCGAATCTACAATAATCGGCGCTTTGCTCGGCGTGTTGATAACAAGGCCCGCATACGGGGCGATACTCAGCAGGCACTACAACACGCAGAAGGTGTGAAGGGCTCACTGTGATAAGAATGACAAAGTACTGTCCAATATGCAACAAGTCCAGCGACGAAGTGAAATTTTTTGGCGAGATCTGCGAGTACTGCACTGCCGACATGCTCAGGAAGAAGCTGCCCAGCACCGCAAAGATATACACCTGCAGGTTCTGCGGCAGGGTAAAAGCTGGCGCAGACTTCGAAAAGCTGGGCAAGGCTTCACTTGCAAGGGCGCTTCAGCACCAGCTCGGACTAAGCGACTGCAAGCTCAGCGTAGACACCTACGATGTTGAGCACAGGAGCGTAGTGGTCGCGCTCTCCTGCTATGAAGGCGAGCTGAACTTTAAAAAGGAGGTAAAGCTTGACATAGAGCACAAGACATGCCAGATGTGCTACAGGATGCACTCCGGTTATTACGAAGCTGTCCTGCAGCTCCGGGGCGGCGGCGAAGCGGTCAAGAAGATGATGGCAAGGTTTTCCTCATACGTGGAAAGGCACGGCGCTTTCATAGCGAGAGAGGAGGAAGTGAGAAACGGATACGACTTATACGTGAGCGACAAGCTCGTGGCAAACGGCTTCTTCGATTATTACAGGCTCAAGCCCGCAAAATCATACGAGCTATACGGGATGAAGCGCGGCAAGAAGGTTTACCGCAACATATACGCGCTTTCGCTTTAGCGCGCATGCTCATGCTGATTTTATATAAACGCAAGGCACTGAAGGGTCAGAAGGGCACGAATTCATAGCGCTTACGTTCACAAGGTATGTGCCAACCTGCGACAGCTCCTCTATGTAACCGCTAACGTTAACCGGGGTGTAGGCGGTCACATAATCCGGTCCAGAGCCCGTACTGAGCACGAATATGATCACGTGGCCAACGCCGTTGGTCGTTGTGCCTACGAAGATGTTGTTCACGTTCGCGGGCACCTGTAAGAGCACGAGCTGCTTGGCCGGGAATCCTTCCGAGCCCACCTGCGCGCTTATGCTCGCGAGCTTGGCTGCCGCCGCTTCGGCCTGCGTTGACGACAGCGTGGACGAAGACGAAGCTATCTGTATGAATGCGAGCACCACTATAGGCAGGAGTATTATAAGGCCGAAGGAGAGCGTTATCAGTAGCTCAAGGCTTGACTGACCCTTGCTGCCCTTGCCTGCCGCCTTCCTATATAAGCTCATTGTGATTCACGTAGCGTGTTTACCTTTCTAAGCGTTAGATATCTCTCCTTTATCTTTTTTATGCTTTCCTCAAGCTTGTAGAGTATGTCGTTGAATGCTTTCTCGAAGATATAACCCGTCGTGCTGATGCTCACTATACCGCGCTTGCCCATCGACACCCTTGCCTGCAGCTCGTAAAACTTACCCTTCCTGCCTTTTATCCTGAGCGTCACGTAGTCGATCCTTATGCCGCTGAGCTTCTCCATCTTGCTCATGAGCTGGTTGAGGCTCTCCCGTATCTCATCCTCGTAGTCGTACGTTGAAGAATCGAGGCCGGAAACGAAAATACGCTTCTTCTCTATGCGCCTTGTTGCGATTATATGCTCCAGTACGTCTATAACTGTGAGCATGCCTATCGGCCTGCTCCCTTTTACAACTATTACAGATGATATGTTGTTCTCGACAAAGCGCCTTACCGCGTCGGCAACATCGCTGCCCGTGCTTATCGTCTGCGCGTTGCTTTCCATGATGCCTCCTATCTGCACATTGGCAGGCGAATACGAGACCGTTTTCATCTCCGGTAGCCTCTCCTCGGTCTTGGCGAAGTTCTTTATTATGTCGTAATGGGTTATTATGCCTCGAACAGAACTGTTTTCATCGATCACGACGAGCCTGTTCACCTTGTTCTCCCGCATTGCCGCTTCCGCCTGTGCAAGGCTCGCCTGGTACGACAGCGCAAGCACCGGCGTGCTCATGGCCTCGTCAACTCGCATCCCTTTTAGTATGCCGAGCGACAGCAGCATCTCAAGCAGCGTCTTCCTGCCGAGCACGCCCTTTATGCTGTTGCCTTTTATGTACGGCAGTGCCTTAACGCGGCCCGTGTAGAAGTAGTATATTACGTCGTCGATGGAGGTGCTGTCGCTGATTTTGGGCACGCGCACCGCGAACCTGCCCGCCTTCTCGCCTTTTGACACGCGAAGCCCGGGCTTGCCCCTGTAGAGCGCCCTGGAGTCTATTATACCGTAATAGCTCTTATCCTTTTTTATAATCACGGCTTCATATCTGCCAAGCGCCTGTATCACTTCGGTTATCGGGGTATTATAATCAAAAGAGGCGGTCTTTGTTATCAGCTCATCGGGTATCCTTGTGATGTTCTCCATGTCAATCATCTGGAAATGCGCCCGCGGCGCGGAACTGTAAACGCGTGTGCCGGAGCACCGATATAATATACTAGCAAAGAATATAAAGGCTTTTACTGCGCCCCGGCGCGCGGCGCTCGCCGCGCTCTAATGCTGCCTGAGAATGTCACAATGGCAAGATGCGCTGCAGTCCTTTTACGCCAAGCACAGGTTTTTAGAAATGTGGTTTCATATCTTAGTGGTGAGAAAATGGTGAAGATGCTGCTTGTTGTAATGAGCGGTGACGAGGAGAAGCTGAAGATGCCCCTGACTTTTGCAAAGAAGCAGACAGAGACCGGAAATGAGGTGAGGGTTGTGCTGTGGGGCCCTAGCGAGAGGGCCGTAGCGAACAGTGAAGCGCTGCAAGAGAGCTACAGTGCATTGGGTGCCATAAAGCCAAAAGCGTGCATAAATATCGCAAAAGCCCAAGGAGTCGACGAAAAGCTTTCAAGGAACTTTGAGCTGCTGCCTGTCAACGCGTACATAGCGAAAAGCATCGAAGAAGGCTATGCTGTGATAACCTTCTAAATCGTATGCTACTCTTTCAAGTTGCGGCCGCAATGCAGGCAGCGTGCGTCCGTTTCAGCCTTTCAGATCCCTGTCGCTTATCCTGTGGCCCAAAAGTCTCGCTTTCGCCCTTAGATGGTTTTCAACGATCTTGTTCTTTGGCTTTATGTGGATGCCTTCGGGCTCAACCGCTATTCCATACTTTCTAAGCTCTTCTATTTTCTTCGGGTTGTTAGTCATGAGCCTTACAGACCTGATTCCAAGCGCCTTGAGTATTTCAGCAGCAGCAAGCAGCGATCGGTTCTCCTGCTTATAGCCGAGCATCTTGTATGCTTCATAAATGCTAACAGGCTCGCCTTGTCTGTCCCGCGCTTCGACCACCTTGTCCCCCTTCCATACAAGCACCTTCGAATAGGCGGCAATCTTCGGGGCGATGCCGTTGCCCGCCCCCTCCTGGTTCATATATATTACCATGCCGCTTCCGTTTTTCCTCACCCTTTTCAGCGCCTCCTCAAGCTCTTCCCTGCATTCGCAATTGGTTGCATGAAAAAGCTCGCTTGTTGCGCACGAGGAATGCACCCTTAGCAGCATGTCATCCTTCTTTATGCTCTTTTTTGCATTGCCGTAGACCATTGCGGTGTGGAATTCGCCAGTCGTATAGTCGCCAAAAACCATATACGTCCAGTACCCGTATTCCGTCGGCAACGGCGTGCTGGAAAGCAATCTTACAAGCCTGCTCCCGCTTTTTGCTAAAGCCCTCCCCCTTTCGTTCCTCAGCTTCCACGGCTCCTCCCATCTCTCATCGAAGATTTTAGACAGCTCTGATTGCTTCATATGCATGCACCGTTTATGCACGTAGTATTTCTGGTGCAAGTATTTTATTGATTGCGCTGCCTGTAGTAAAAGCGTGATTTATTTGGCAAGCGCGTATTCATAATTCACCAGTGGGTAGGCGGCCTCGCCAAGTGAAAGAAAAACCCAGAACCATGATTGTCATGGAAGCGCCGAACAGAACGATTCCAGCAGTATCGATCCTATTCAGTCAATGAAATCAGGCCGTGCGCTTATATGCCACCTAAGAAATAAAAAGGAATGGGCGGTGCTTTTGTATATGTATCCATTCAAGAGGATTCCCCAGCTCCGTTGAAGGCATGGCATGAGGGCAGAGCCTTTATCCAGTAAAGTGAACCCTCCAAAGAGAACGTGGCTCTCGTTGCGGTTGCCTCAAAGCATTTTTATAGCTATGGTGGATAAATAGCATAGATTCAATGCTCGATGAAAAGGCAAGGGCGCTTTTCATGAAGCTGCTCTCCGAATACTACGCGCGCGAAAGGCGCATTGCCCCAGATCATGTAGAGCAGCGTGAATTCGGCTTCGGCGATTTCGAGAACAAGATCGCATACAGGCACTATGCGTTCAAAAGCGAGGAGCAGCTTTCTGCATATCTTGCAAAGGAAGCGCCCCCCTTTGTATCATATTCGCAGGCGTACTACGAAAAGCCGGATGCGCGGCCTATGGAGAACAAGAAGCTCCTTGGCGCGGAGATGGTGTTCGACCTTGACGCTGACGATCTCAACCTGAAGTGCAAGCTCGAGCACGGCAGCTCTTGGGTATGCGAAAACTGCCTTGAATCGGTGAAGGCGGAAACCGTAAAGCTCATCGAGGATTTCCTTCTGCCCGACTTCGGCTTTTCGGAGCACGAGCTTAAGGTAAACTTTAGCGGAAACAGGGGCTATCACGTGCACGTGAGCAGCGACAGGATTTTCAGCCTTAGCCATGAGGCAAGAAAGGAGATGAGCGATTATATAACCGCCAACGGGATAAGCGCCGCGGCGCTCTTTCCAACGCTCGGCTTGCGCGGCGTCGGCCTCAGGGGCCCCAAGCCAACTGATTACGGCTGGGGCGGAAGGTTCGCCCGCGGAGTGATATCTGCGATAAACAGCGGCACAAGTGCGCTCATTGATCTCGGCATAGACAGCAAAACGGCAAACATGCTCACGAGAAAGCGCGCAAGCATAATCACTGGCATAACAGCAGGCAACTGGGACATGATAAACATACCAAAGAAAGCTGAATTCTGGAGTAACGTGCTCAAGAGCCTTTCGGTAAAGCAGAGCGACTCCATAGACAAGAACGTCACCATAGACATGCACCACATAATAAGGCTTCCAGAAACGATACACGGCGACACCGGGCTCATAGCAAAAAAGCTCGGCTCGCTCAGCGAGCTTGACAGGTTCGACCCCATGAACGACGCGATAGCGTTTAAGGAAGGCCGAGCGAAGATCCACGCGGCGAAGGTGCCCAAATTCCATATGAACAACGGGCAATTCGGTCCTTACAATGATCAGGATGTGGAGTTGCCCATTTATGCGGCGCTTTACCTTGTGCTGAAAAGGGTTGCAACGCTTGTCGACGTGTTTTAAAAAAATCAAACTCTTATGAGTTTTCTGCCGATTTTCGCAACCTTTTTAAGCGCATCCGCAACAATAGGAAGTGTGCGTGAATGAGGATTAAGAGTTTCGGCTACGCGCTTCTTGCGCTTGCGCTGGTGCTCAGTGCCAGCATGCCGATAGCGTTCAAGCTGGGTAGCAACATAAGCCCGCTGAAGCTCATGCTCTACGCCTCGCTTGTCGGAACGCTTGCATCGCTATTCGTGACCATTGCCAAGGGTACGACCAGGCGCAGCTTTGAGTACTTTACAAAGAGGACGCCTTTCCTTGTAATGGCTACCTTCGGCGTTCTTGATTACACAATATTGACGCTCATATTCAGCTATGCGACGCATTTCGTGAGCGCGTCGCTCGTTGCTGTTATATACCGGACATGGGCACTCATGCTGGTGCTCCTTGCCCCTTTTATAATAAGGGAGCGCATCTCCAAGTACGATATCGCCGCTGTGCTAATAGGATTTTCCAGCTTTGCAATTATTATGCTGCAGGGGACGCCGCTTAGCATGCCCGTGGCGGTGCTGCCATTTGTCGGCATAGTGCTCGTTGGAGCGTTCCTTGACGCGTTCACAAACGCGGTCACAAAAAGATACAGCTACGAGCTCACAAGCTCTATATTCGCCTACAATTTGATAGCGTTCGCAATATTCCTGCCCCTTGCGCTGGTATATGGCCAGGCGAGCCTTGCCGGGGTAAGTGCTAGCGACATCATAGCAATAGCGTTCATAGGCATTGTGGTTGATGTGGCTCTAACCTTCGCGTTTGTGGATTCGATACGCATGCTCAACGTTACATTTGTTGGCACGGCAAACATACTTGTACCCTTTATCACCATTGTGCTGAGCTTCGTGCTTCTTGGGGAGAAGATGTATTGGTATTACTTCGTGATAGCAATAGGCGTTGCCGCGGGGCTGCTTGTGCAGCACTATGCGCCGAAGGGCAGCAACTACATAGCGAAAAGCAAGAGCACCCGCGGCTATGCCCTCTTTGATGTCAGCGGAGCGTTTGCCGGCACTGGAAGTCCAACCGTGTACAGGATGCTGAAGGGCAACGGCAGGGCGCTCGCTGTAAAGCTCGCGGCAAGCAAGAATATATACGACATAATGGAACAGAACGGCAGGCTGGGCGAGCAGGAAGGCGGCTACATGATATTCACAGATTCGAAGCCGTTCGGCGAAATAAGCAAGACTGAGCTCGATTTCATAAGGGACGTAGTCGGCGCAGGGGAGAACGACACTGTTATAGTAGGGGTGGGAAAGCCAGAGCTTGTAGAGGAAAAGCTTGCCCACTTTACAAGCATGAGCGGTATATCTAGGGAGAAGCCTATATGAGCTCCAGCGGCCAGCCCGTGGTGTCGTAATTTTTCCTCACATCAAGGTTCCTGAACGGGAATATGCCAGCCATGGTGTTGCGTATCTCAGCGTATCTCACTTCCGGGTTGTCCGGCTTGTATATTTCGTTGTGTCTTTTGACTAGCTCCCTGCACTGCTCCTTGCTCTCAGCAGTGCCCATTATGAAGGCCTGTGCCACCCCGCTCAAGGACCACATCTCCTGAATGTTGTTGAGCACGGGAAGCTCTTCCGGCTCTGAAAAATAAAGCTCGTGGCGCTCCCTCTCTATCCTTGAAAGCACGCCGTTGCTTATCCTGTAGTTTATCAAAGCCACGAAGCTTGAAGCGTAGACCTGCAAGCCAGGCACTGCGGTAAAGCGCCTTATCAGGCCCTCGCTGTGCATTCTCTTCACGTAATAGTTCAGCATCTCCTCTTCGATACCGAGCTTAGCGCTTATCCCGTTGAGCGGCATCCTTGAATTCTCGTTTAGCGTCGTAAGTATTTTTTTGTAGGTGCCATCAACGCTCGAAAGCTCGAGGACCTTGCTGCTCAGTGGCACGAAGCCGAAGCGCATCTTTGTCACTTCAGCCGATTTTATTATTGCACCGTAGTCTATGAGCGACGCCTGAAGCGCCACCTCAAGCTGTGAGTATTCCACGGGATCCCTCGCTATGGCGAAAGCGATGCAATCGAAATCGCCGCTCGTCTCGGCAAAGAACTGTATGCGCGTGCTTTTCGATATTATTTTTTCGAGAGCCCCCCTTCCCGGCGTTTTCGAGAACTCCAAGTAGAGCACGTGCATCGTCGAGAACCCGAGCTTCTTGTAGTCAAGCTCAAGGGTATACCTGAGCTTGAGCTTCCGCTCCAGCGAATCAACAAGCTGCGCGGCGTTATACCTTGATACGCCGAGCTTCCTGGAGAGCTCCGAAGCCGATATGCGCGAATTCTCGCAAAGCTCGCGCAGGGCGATCTTTTCAGGCTTTGAAAGCATCATTGCACCACTGGTTTATGGAAACAAAAATATAAAAACCGCATTAAAGCGCCTGCAGCACGCTAGGTGCACCTGGCTGCTTGTCATATTCCAAGAAATCAGTTAAAAATATTGCAGTGCAAAACCAACAGCATGGAAAATACAATGAAAGACAAGCAGTTCGTCAAATTCTTAGAATTTGCGGTAGCAACAGAAACACAATTTTTCGGGGCTGAAGAGATAGCGAAAAGATACCGCATGATAATGGAGAGGACCGAATGCACAAGCTTGTCAGGGAGCTGTTCAGGAAGGAGATGAAGCAGGGCGCAGGTGCATCGATGCGCGCAGCAATAGGGGCGATCGCGCTATCAGAAGGACTAATCAGCAGCAATCTGTACTCAGTGGCAATCCTTGGCATTGTGATAACGTCATTGATAATGCCTGCGCTCATCGGAAGGAGGACATGGCGCCACAACAGGCATGGCAGCCGATTCCAACCCAAAGCCTTTCCAGCCGCTTTGATCCAGAAGCAATTTTGCTTCAATGATATGTCCAAGCTTTGCAGCTAGATAGCTTCTTATTTCTGCCGTATGAATAATACTTTATATTTTTATCGTGAATATTAATTTATTATTTTGAGATATTAGGCCCTGGTAGCTCAGTGGTAGAGCGCCTGTCTTGTAAACTTCTTGAAAAGAAGTTTAATCAAGAAGCGCAGGAAAACAGGAGGTCGAGGGTTCAATCCCCTCTCAGGGCTTGCTCACAATGTT
>JBMFTZ010000006.1:0-31855 GCA_049966775.1 Candidatus Micrarchaeia archaeon | reverse complement strand
GATGTGTTTTCAGGCTCCACATAGGCAACTGGTATTCCGCATAATCCTGCCTTGTATTCAATGAAGGATTGAAGCTGTTTGAAAGACCAGCAGTGCAATGAATAGTTAAATGACTTTGCGTGCTTTTTGTCGCTTCTTATGCCTTCAAGCCTTTCGGGCTTGATCCCAGCATTTGCCTCTTTTGCAATCTCGACAATCTTTTCTGCAACCTTGTGGTTCAGATCTTCGACAATATTCCTTTCCCTGCTTTTTATTTTATTCAAAACACCAAATTTGCCTGATTTCTGCAGCTTTCTTCGCTATGCATCTTGTAATATACCAGTTATTTATTTGTTTGGCAAGTATATATTTACTGTTTGCAATTACCGGAGCGAGGTAGGGTAGTCTGGAGTGCCCGCCGGGCTCATAACCCGGAGATCGGTGGTTCAAATCCACTCCTCGCTAATTCCACCTATGCGCTGTTTTCAGGCGATTTACCGATACCCTACAATGCCGGTATTCTTGCAGCGAAAGAGTGCTTAACAAAAAAGTTCCAATATATTGCCAAATGGTTTTTTAATTGATATGTATATATTATAAAAAGCGAGCGAATACTGGAACTGC
Source organism: Candidatus Micrarchaeia archaeon (assembly GCA_049966775.1). Taxonomy (GTDB): domain Archaea; phylum Micrarchaeota; class Micrarchaeia; order Micrarchaeales; family Micrarchaeaceae; genus JAKAWW01. The sequence continues at coordinate 31,252 of JBMFTZ010000006.1, read as the reverse complement.
GGGGTGCGCCTCTTGCCTGAACGAATAGACTATGACTACCTGTGGAAGCTGCTCCAGGAAGAAAAGCAGACAAACGCGCTACTACCTATTGCCAAAGATTTTTATAGTAGCGCTACTAAATTGATATCAGGCAATCGGCATGATGCCACGCAGGACAACACGGAAAAGGCAAATGTGGCAAAAATACTGCTCGACCTGTTTGAAAGAAGAAAGCAGAAGATACTGCTGTACATCGCATACGGCAAGCAGCTACCTGCACAAGTGGATAGCCACGAAACGGAATTTTATGATGCTCTAATAAAAATAGTAAAGGCGGAAAAGCTTGCAATCGAAGACAAGCACAACAAGGTTGTGCTAAGGGCTGTAAAAGACATACCAGAGATAATTCTGCCGTCTGGGAGCAAGATAGGGCCTCTGGCCAAAGGCGATGTGGTTGAAGCCGATTCGATTAACGATGACATGAATTTCCTGCTCAACAACGCGATATGCGAAAAGCTATAGCTGTGATTTATATGGAGATACCAAGAGAGATAACTACATACTGCCCAAAATGCGGAAAGCACACCGTGCACATTGTCAAGATGCCGTCAAGGAGTCCGCAGCGTGCCATGAGCAAGGCGACGAGGCGCCACGATCGTGCCGTTAGGGGCTATGTCGGCAGTGTAGAGCCCAAGCCTGCAACCAAGAAAACGGGCAAGCACCAGGTGGTGCTGCTCGAATGCAAGGAGTGCCACTATGTAGTGGAAAGAACGATGGGGTCGCGAACAAAGAAGAAGATAGAGCTTAAGGCGTGATAATGCAAAGCAGCTCACCTGTAAGAATGCCAAGGGTAGGCGAATTTGTAATAGCCCAGATAGCAAAGGTAATGCCATTTGGCGCGTACTGCACGTTACCAGAGTACAACAACCTCGAGGTCTTCCTGCCTATAAAGGAGATATCTTCCGGTTGGATAAAGAACATTCGTGAGTTCATACACGAAGGCCAGGTCGTAGTTTGCAGTGTGATCTACTATGACAGGGAGCGCAACACCATCGACATATCGATAAAAAAGGTGCCACAGGGAAAAGCGAAGGAGAAGATAAAGCAGTACAATCTAGAGAAGCGCCTTGCCGCTATGCTGAACCAAGTGCTCAAGTCGCTGCACCTTGAAGGAGACAAGGCGCACATAACAGACGTGTTGCTAAGCGAGTTCCAGAGCTACGTGAATTTTGCCGAAAACGCGCTCTCAGATACAGCAGAATTCAAGACCTCGAAGCTGCCAAAAAAGGTCAAGGACGCTTTCTTGGAGCAGCTCGAGCACATACAGAAAAACAAGAAATACGAGGTGTCATACATCGCCACGATATACACGCTTAACGCAATGTCGGGTGCCACCGAGCTGAGGGACGCGCTTACCAAAGCGGGCAAGCTGGGCGTCGACATAAAGTATATAAGCGCGCCGAAATACAGGATTCTTGCTTCGGGCAGCGATTACGGCGACGCGGAAAGCAAGATCAAGAAGGCGGAAGCGGCGCTGCGCAGCGCCCTGCCCGACGGCTCTGTCGAGCTTGAGAAGGAAAAGCTCAAGAAGGAAAAGGAAAGCATATTTGACGCGTGATCGCATATGGATAAGACCGTAATAAAAATGAAGAAGGGCACGGCGCTCAAGAAGCCTATAATGATCGTGGGCCTGCCTGGCATAGGCAGCGTGGGCAAGCTCGTGGTGGAGCACCTGCGCAAGGAGTTCAAGGCTGTGCATTTTGCCACACTATATTCGCCCCACTTCCCGCACCAGGTGATGATGCGCGGCGATGGCGGCATAAAGCTCGTGAGCAACAGCTTCTATTACATAAAGCAAAAAGGAGCCAGCGACATCGTGCTTCTTACAGGGGATGCCCAGGCGGTAACGCCAGAAGGGCAGTACGAGGTAAATGCAAAGATCATCAGGTTCTTCAAGGAGGTGCTGGGCGGCGTGTTTGTCTATACTGTGGGTGGTTATTCCGAATCAGACATGCTGATAAGCAAGCCAGCAGTTTTTGCCAATGCCACTTCAAAAGAAGTTATAAAGCGGTTTGAAGGCGGCGATGTGCAGTTTGGCAAGACAAAGGGAGCCATATGGGGCTCTGCCGGGCTTCTAATTGCCTTTGCCAAGATGAGCAAGCTTGACGGGGTGTGCCTCATGGGGGAAACGGGGCTGCTTGACGTCGATCCGGCCGCAGCAAAGGCTGTGCTTCTTGTGCTTTCCAAGAAGCTTGGCCTGAAGATCAACACCGACAACTTGGACAAGATGATAGAGAGCACAGCGAAGATGCTTAAGGAGCTAGAGCAGAGCACAATGTTTCCGGAATCGAAGGAAGGTCAAAAGCCCACTTACATAAGATAGCGTTGCCGCGCGCTCTACTATTCTGCGGCCTGCGCAGTAATGCGTGGTTGCTTGCATGCTGTGGTATGTCAGAGCGCCAAGTAGATGAGCATTGCCAGCACGGCGCCACTCATGCTGCATATGAAATTAGTGGAAAACTTGTTTCCTATCCCTTTTTCTTCATAGTAGCCAAGGATAGAGTCTATAATATTGCCCAGAAACCCGCCTATGGCAATGCTTATTACAACGGCAAGGCCTTCGATGCCGCTATCCACTGAGGCGAGCGCGCCCATATACGGCAGTACGAGCAGCGCCACTATTGTGGCGGCTGCAGCACTCGCCCCGAGGCCAAGCAGGCTCACTCCCCCGGAAGTGCCCCTTTTTGTTCTCTTCAGCGTTAGCAGCATGCGCGGCCCTGGGCCAAGCACGCCTATCTCGCTTGCAAATTTGTCGGATGTTATCGCCGCAACGCTGCCCATGAAGCCCACCACGCTAAGCAGCTCAAAAAGCTCCATGCCGCGCCAAGCCGCTATGTAAAAAACAAAAGCCATTATGAGTGGAGCGAGGCCGTTTGCCACAACGTTTTTTATTCCCCGGCTTTTTTCATAGAGCTTGAGCTCCATCTTGCGCCTCATTCCGGTGCGCGTTGCAAGCGCTGAGAGCAGCAGGAACAATACCATTGCGATTACAAAGAGCAGTCCAAACTGCAGGCCAAACACAAACAGCACTATAGCAAGCAGCGCGCCGCCCGCAATTCCCCACTTGTCTAACGTCAAAAACGTCATAATAATTCCATTTCTATGAAATATTCCGCTATTGAGAAAGGTTTTTAAATCTATACTGTTAGATTAAAGTACGGGTTCTCTACTGTAGGAAGGTCGTGAAGAACTGGTCGCCTTGCCAGCGCGGTTTCGCGCTGGCACTTATCCTTCGTATCAATGCTTTCAACGCACTGCCTATTATCGGCGCATCTATACGCCCTCTGCAACCAGCACGCCATTGATGTAGCACAGCAGTCCTATAATCGCTAATAATATGCCACTGCAACATATATAAATATGAATGCAGCGCCCTGCAATCACCGCACCAACTGCGTAATGGCGCCACTGATACATATTTAAGCATTGATTTTTATATATAATGCGGCGCACATATGCGCTCTTGTGCGAGTAGTGTGTGCTTTGCGCTTACTGTGATGTGGGTGTTTGAACGGCCAAGGAAAAGGGCATACAGGGCATAGAAGACCTGCCCGGAATAGGTGAAGCCACAGCAGAAAAGCTAAAGGGCATCGGGATAGATACGCTTGAAAAGATCGCCACCCTTTCGCCTCACGAGCTCAGCGACATGTCTGGCATGAGCGTTGATGCAGCAAAGAAAGCAATACAGGCTGCTTTAGAATCAACCACGATAAACTTTGAAACTGCGGAGAGCGTTTCAGAGCGCAGGAAAGAGCTGGGCAAGATATCCACTGGATCTAAGGATCTCGACGAGCTCATCGGCGGAGGCGTTGAAACCAACGCGATTACAGAAGTATACGGCAGATTTGCGAGCGGCAAATCGCAGCTTGCCTTCCAGCTTGCGGTTAACGTGCAGCTTCCCAGGGAAAAAGGAGGTCTAGATGGCGCCGTGCTTTTTGTGGATACAGAGGGCACTTTCAGACCGGAGCGTATAGAAGCGATGGCAAAAGAAGCTGGCATAGATCCCAAAAAAGCGCTGGAAAACATCTTTGTGGTGCGTGCCATAACAACCGATGACCAAATATTCACAATACAGAGGGCAGACAAGCTGATAGCGGAAAAGGGCATAAAGCTCATAATAGTGGATTCGCTCACTTCCTTATTCAGGTCTGAATTCGTGGGCAGGGGCGCCTTGGGCGAACGGCAGCAGAAGCTCAATCAGCATGTTCACAGGCTGCAGCAGCTTGCGGACAAGTTTAACATTGCCGTTTTTGTTACAAACCAAGTGATGGATAACCCAGGCATACTGTTCGGTGATCCGACCACGCCAATAGGTGGGAATATCCTTGCCCATGCAGCCACAACAAGGCTTTACCTCCGCAAGAGCAAGGAGGATAAGCGCATCGTGAGGCTTGTCGATTCGCCAAACATGCCTGAGGGCGAATGCGTGATAAAAATAACCCCGTTGGGCATAAAAGACTGACGGTGCATCAAGTGCTGTTTTTGGTGGGCGTTGGCCTAGCAAACGATGATATATCGATGCGCGCCGCAAGCGCGCTGAAAAGGGGCAAGCTTTACATAGATGCTTACACCTCGTTTATCGACAGCAATCGGCTCGCATTCATAGAACGCATTGCGGGTAAGAGCGTCTCCAGGCTTTCCAGATCTGACATGGAGGAAAATGCGGGCAGGCTGGTCAACGAGGCCAAAGTTTCTGATGTGGTAATAGCTGTGGGCGGCGATCCACTTATCGCGACCACTCACAAGATACTTGCGATAGAGGCCGAGAAGCTCGGGGTGGAAATGGAAGTCATACACGCGCCATCAATCGTCACAGCGGCAATAGGTGAAAGCGGGCTTGATTTCTACAGGTTTGGAGCGGTCTGCACTGTGCCCATGTGGCGCGAGCACTACAAACCAGTGGCGTTTTACGACACCATATACGGCAATTACGGCACCAACAAGCACTCGCTGCTGCTGCTCGATTATAGCAGCGAAAGCAACTCGTCTATGCCTGTAGGCGAGGCGCTGCGCATACTGGAAGAGGCCGAGAAGAGCCACGGCAAGGGTTTAATAAATGGCGATACAAAGGTTATTGCTATGGCAAGCATTGGCATGGCGGCCGAGCAGAAGCTCTACGGCAAAATAAGTTCGATGAAAGCGCAAAGCTTCGGCACCGGTCCTGCAGTGCTAATAGTGCCTGCAAAGCTAGAAAGCATCGAGCGCGAATCTATGGCTGCGCTGCATGTCAGCGAAATATGAGTGTGCGGGTGTGCGGCTTGCTGGAAATAAAGTTTAACGCGAAGCAGAAGAAGTTTATTGTGGACGATCAATCCACGATAGACATACTGCGAGGCGGCTATTACGGCAATATCGCCGGGGGAGCGCTGGAGCTAGCCCCGGAGGAGGCGCTCTACCTGCTTGATGTGAGAAACGCGGTGTGCAAAAGCGATGGTAACGAGCTCTCATTCAACACGGTTGCGGTTAATTTCAGTGGCAGAAAAAAGTTCATGGCTCGGTATTTCACTTACAAGGACTGGCGTGACCGCGGGCTCGTCGCAAGGCTCGACGAGAATATGGAGGCTCAGGCCGGCGAGACCCCCATAAAGAAGTACCCTGTTTCCAAACTCAAGCTTAAGAGGTATTTGCTGAGCGGCGTCTTTTTCCCAGCGGACATGACCACAATAATAGACAGTGGCGAAGACGGAAAGAGCATATATATGGACCACTGGTTCGGGCAGTACGGCACATACAAGCTCAGCGAGCGTGGCACGCTTAACAAGCTTGACATATTCGAGACGCTTTTCCTCATCGAAGAAGGCGTGCTGAGCGTGAGCAACTTCTCCAAGAGCCAGATTGAGAAGATAGCGGAAGCGCGCAGGTCAGATTTTTCAAAGCTCTATGCGGTGTACAAGGACTGGAGAAAAGCGGGCTATGTGGTAAAGACGGGGTTCAAGTTCGGCACCCATTTCAGGATATACTTTCCCGGCGCCAGGCCCGTCAAGGACGATTCAAACTGGATGCATTCAAGGCACGTTGTGCACGTCTTCCCGCGCGACGCCAAGCTGCTCATATCAGAATGGGCAAGGGTCATACGCGTTGCGCATTCGGTAAGAAAGACATTCATACTAGCCATACCAGGAAGGAGCAGGCAGAAGCGCATAGGCATAGACTTCGTGCTCTACCACAGGAAAGGGGGCGGGATTGAAGTTCCCGGCAATGACAAGCCCAGGTTCGGAATGCTCTCGCTGGGCGAAGATGAATACATAGGTGGGGCCGAGCTTTCTGCCATAATAAGCGCGGCAAAGGAGCGCAAGCTCGAGCTCATTATAGCCATAGCAGACAGGGAAACCGCTGTCACATACTACAAGGCAAGGCGCATATCGCTGCCGGGAAGCAATTACGAATACTACGAGATAGAATGGATGCAGCCGTGAAGTGCGATCATGCGCGCTTGCAGCAATGCTGCAATTTGCTTAAAAGCGGTATTGCGGGCCCAGGGGGAATTCCGTCAATAGATTTCGGACCCCCGACCTACTGGTTAAGAGCCAGCCGCTCTACCATGCTGAGCTATGGGCCCACAACGAATATAATTTCCTATACTCTAATTTATATGTTTGCGTCATGCCACCCTGCGCACACCACAGGGCTAGATTGTAAGGGCGCCGCGCTCAGATAAGTCTGTTTATTGCGGATTTCGCCCTTTCAACGTATTTTCTGTCCGTTGCTATTATAAGCATTTTCTTTTTGCTCAGCGTATTGGTAAGCATCTTCACAAGCGGAGACACGGTGCTAAGATCGCCCGCGAGCGATCCGTCTCTGTTTACCACAGGTATGCCGGCATTGGGTGGTTTGAAGTCGTATGTCAGCGCGACGTATTCGTTTTCGCTTATGCCCTTTAGCTCCAGCGCATCGCGTATCTCATCTTTTTTCGGTGTCTCGCCATTGATCTCACCATCATAGACGCGCTTGAAGAGGTGCCTCTCCTGTATGCGCTTTATTAATTCTGCCGATTCGTCTATGCGCGCCAGCGCGCTCATGGCTTCATAGTCGTTCATGCGCGCAAACTCGCGCGGATCCATGTCGCCGCTCTGTATAGCGTTTTCAGCAGCCTTTGCAAACATCGCGCCCGCTATTACCTGCGTGTGGTGCCCGTACACGTTTTCAAACATGAAATACCTGGCCACCAGCAGTGCTTCGGCTGCGCTTACCCCCTCGCTGTGCAAGGCGACCATGCCCCTATACATGGTGACCTTGCTCTTGATGCGCTGGAAGTCTATTGCCCCATATGCCACACCAGTGTAGTACGAATCCCGCAGCAGGTAGTCCACCCTATCGGAGCCAAGCGCAGCACTGACAATGTTGTTTGTTTTGCCGTTGAAGTAGCCTAGCACGCGCTTTAGCGACGCGTTCGAAGCCGCGATTGTGTCCCTTATGCTGGACTGCGTTATGACCTTTCTTCCCATCCCTTCGTGATCAGTCTTTAGGTACTTCTGGAGCAGTGGCTCTGACTGGTGGGAGAACGGGCCGTGGCCTATGTCGTGCAGAAGCCCCATATAGATGAAGTCCTCAGTGCTGCTGTCCCAGATGGCGCTCTCCATCTCCCTTGTTGCCTGCATCGTGCCTATCGAATGCTCAAAGCGCGTGTGCGTGGCTCCCGGGTAAACTAGGAAGGCAAAACCTATCTGGTGTATGTAGCGGAGCCTCTGCATGTTGCTGTCTTCTATAATCTTGAGCGCAGTGTCGTCGAATTCAACATTGCCGTATATGGGATCCCTGATATACATTCAACCGCTCCATCTCTTTGCGCGCAAGGCGAACCTGCTCAAAATGTTGTTGAGCTCCTTGCCGCGAGGCTTTAGCTCGTAGCCCACCTGCACTATCGGCTTGTTTACATTAAGTATGCGACGGAGGTTTGTCGGAGTCGCAGATATAACAATATCGCATTCCGCCCTGTTTATCGTGTTTTCGAGATCCCTTATCTGCTTGCTGCTGTAGCCCATCGCTGGCAGCTCCTTGTCAAGCTGGGGATACTTCTTGAACGTTTCCTTTATGAGCCCTACCGCATACTCCTTGGCGCTTACCACGCTGCCGGCCTTGTAAAGCTTGGCCGCCACCGTGCCCGCGCCGAAGCGCATGCCTCCGTGCGTTATCGTGGGCCCATCCTCTATTATCAGCGCGCTTTTCCCATTTATTATGCGTGGGTTGTCAGGCATTATTATCGAATCAGCGATGACAATCCTGGCTTTCGGGTTTATTGACCTGAGATTTGATGTGAGTGCGCTGAGCTCCTCCTTGCTCGCCGAATTGGCTTTGTTTACTATAAGCAGGTCCGCCATTCTCGCTACAGTTTCCCCTGGGTAGTATGTAAGCTCGTTCCCTGCTCTGAGCGGATCCGCGATCGTGATCATGAGGTCGGGCTTTATGAACGGAGCATCGTTGTTGCCGCCGTCCCATATTATCACATCAGCTTCCTTCTCAGCGGCGCGCAGTATCTTTTCATAGTCCACTCCAGCGTAAACCACAAATCCGTTTCTTATGTGGGGCTCGTAGTCTTCTCTTTCCTCTATTGTGGTCTTGTACTTGTCAAGGTCCCTGAGCGTTGCAAACCTCTCCAATACCTGGTTCTTAAGCACGCCATAAGGCATAGGGTGCCTTATTATTACGGCCCTCAGCCCCTTGCGCTTCAGAAGCCTTGCGATGTATCTGGTTGTCTGGCTCTTGCCGCTTCCAGTTCTTACTGCGCATACCGCTATTACGGGCTTTGAAGACTTCAGCATTGTCCTCTCGGGCGCAACGAGCCAGAAATCCGCGCCGTTTGCATTGGCGATGCTTGCCTTGTGCATTACCTCATTATAAGGCAGGTCACTGTATGCCTGCACGCATATGTTTGCATGAAGCCGCCTTATGAGCTCCGCGAGCATGCTTTCGTCATATACCCTTATACCGTTAGGATAAAGCGCCCCGCTCAGCTCCTTCGGGTATTCTTTGTTGGAAATGAATGGTATCTGGGAAGCAGTGAAAGCAACAACGTTGTAATCGCTGTCGTTCCTGAAAAGCACATTGAAGTCGTGGAAGTCCCGCCCCGCCGCGCCTATTATGATAACGTTTTTTCTCTCCATATAACCACAGACAAATTACTAATAGAAATGATAAAAAGGTGCAATAAAAAAATATTTACCGCTGTGGCACTTCCATGCACGCGAGCAGACGGGCTTTTCGAGCCATGGCGCGCGCTCGGTGCACCGCAAAGCGCTCCTTTTTTTGCGCCGCTAAGCCTCTATGTTGCACGCCTCTTCGATGCGCGAAAAATCGAGCTGATGTGTCTTCACTGTGTTTTTTATGTCATCTTCGGAGCCGGCTATGCTTCCCCTGTATTTTTCATTTACCGTGATCTTGGATAGCTCCGCATTTAGTGGCATCCCGTGCTCGTGCTTCCACTTCCTTGCGCAATGAACTACTTCAAGCAGTGAGTTCATGCTTTCGATGTAGCTTTCGTTCAATTCGCCGGGCTCCGGCCAACCGGATAGGTGTATGGACTGCCTTATATCTTCTATGGCACCTAGCGCGTCCCTGTTTGCTACAAAGAGCTTCTGGTATATCTCTTCGGTTACAAAAGGCATTATCGGCGCAAGCATCTTTAGCACAGCAAGGAACGCCTTCGCTGTGGTGTAGATCGATGAAGCCTCACCATCGTAAATCCTGCCCTTCGCGATCTCCAGATAGTCGTTTGCGAACTCCCAGAAGAATTCCTCGGTGCGCATTCTCGCCTTGAAATAGTCGAAGTTTTCGAAGCTTTCCGTAACCTCTCTGATCACCTTGCTGAGCTTCGCTAGCTCCATCACGTCGGTGTGTTTGAGCTCCGGAATACCGCTCTTGGCTGGCAGATGCATCTCTATGAACCTGCCTACGTTCCAGAGCTTCTTTTCCAGGCGTATAGCAGCAATAAGCTCCTTTTCCTGGAATGATATGTCATCGCCAAGCATCGCTGTGCTGGCCCAGTAGCGCAGCGCGTCAGCTCCATACTTTTCTATGTATGGTGCGGGAACAATCACGTTGCCCCACGACTTATGTATGGGCCTGCCATGCTGGTCCAGGCCATGCCCGGAAAGCATTATATCCCTCCACGGAATGCTACCGGTGTGAAAATATGACTTTACTATTGTGGTAAAGGTCCAGAATGATATTATCTCATGTGCCTGCGGCCTCAGCGACATTGGAAATATCCTGTCCATTATGCTGCTGTCAGAGCCCCAGTGCGCGTTTATGAGTGGGGTGAGCGAAGACGTCGCCCATGTGTCCATTATGTCTGTTTCGGGCTCGAATTCTGTAGAGCCGCACTCGCACGGCTCTTTCGGGCTCTCCGTAAACGGATCTACAGGCAGATCTTTCTCATTTGCGAACTTTGGCTTGCCGCACTTCTTGCAGTACCAGACCGGGAACTTGACCCCGAACATACGCTGCCGTGAAATGTTCCAGTCCCATTTCAGGCCGTTTACCCAGTTCTCATATCTTACGCGCATGAATTCTGGGTGCCATTTCACCTGCCTGCCCATCTCTATAAATTTCTCCTTAAGATCGAGGTATTTGATCTTCCACTGCTTCTTTACCAGGAATTCGATCTCCGTGCCGCACCTCTCGTGCGTGTTCACGCTGTGCGTTATGCTGCTTTCGCTTTTTACGAGGCCCCTGCTCTTTAGCGCCTCTACGATCTTGGCGCGCGCCTCCTTTATCGTCATGCCTTTGAACTGGCCATTTGTCATGCGCCCGTTTTCGTCTATTATGATCTTCAAGTCTAGGTGGTACTTTTTATACCATTCAACATCAGTAGCATCGCCGAATGTGCAGCACATCACCGCGCCAGTGCCGAAGTCTTTGTCAACTCCATCATCTGCTATCACTGCCACTTCGCTGTCTACCAGCGGCACCTTGACCTTTTTGCCTATTAAACTCTTGTACCGTGCGTCTGCTGGATTGACAAGCACCGCCACACATGCCGGAAGGAGCTCGGGCCGTGTCGTGGCAATGTCTACGCCGCCAAAGCTTACCGTGTAAATGTTGCTTTCGAGCGTCTTGTCCTCAAGCTCCATCTGCGACACTACCGTCTTGCATTTAGGGCAGTAGAGCACTGGCTCCTCGCTCCTGTATACCCTACCCATACCAGCAAGCTTTAGAAATGACAGCTGTGATATCTTCTGCACTTCGCTGCTTATCGTTTCGTAGCGCCTGTTCCAGTCAACGCTAAGGCCCATCCTTTTGAACAGTGCAGTGTAGTTGTCTACGTATGCTCCAATGTTGTCAGAAACAAGCTTAACAAATTTCTCCCTGCCGAGCGCCTCGGCAGTGGTATTGAATTTTTTCTCCATGAGCAGCTCTGTGGGCAGACCGTTGTTGTCCAATCCGAACGGATAAAACACGTTGAAGCCGCGCATCCTCTTGTATCTTGCAATAAAGTCCGCGTGCGAGTAGGAAAACATGTGGCCCATGTGGAGTTCGCCCGACACTGTTGGCGGCGGGGTGTCTATTGAAAATACCTGCTTGCTGCTTTTTTCATCAAATGCGAATATGCTGCTCTGCTCCCAGAACTCAATAATGCGCTTCTCTGCGCTCTCATGGTCGTAGCTATTCTCCACTTTATCACAATACGTCAGTAAAATGTTGTTATCCCCTCATATCTAAATTCCTTTTGTTTTTTGCCTACGATGGGGATTCTTGTGTGGCACTTCGGACACCTGTTGTCCTTGGTAAGCTTCCATTTTGTTATATAGAAGCCGTCCCTCTCTATAAGCAGTTCTCCGCACTTCGGGCAATACGTGCTTTCGTAAGGGTTGCCCGGCACATTGCCAATGTATACATAGTTCAGCCCGTTTTTCCTGGCTATGTCGTAGTGCGCTTTCAGCGTGTCAAATTCCGTAGGCTGTAGCTCGAGCAGCTTGTAGTCTGGGTAGAACCTTGTGAAATGTATCGGCGTGTCGGGGCCCAGATTTTCATGGATCCATTTTGTAAGCGAGTCGCAGGCATCCAGCGAATCGCCCACGCTCGGCACTATAAGGTCGGTAAGCTCTATGTGAATGCCCGCCTTCTTCATCTCGACTAGCGCCTTCTTGACGGGATCTGCAGAAGGCACAGCGCTGTATTTGTTGAGGAACTTCTGCTCACCGCTGCCTTTGAAGTCCACCACGGCCGCGTCTATCAGGCCCTTCATTTTTTCTACAGCTTCCTCAGTTTCATAGCCGTTTGTGACGAATACGTTATACAGGCCGTTTTCGTGGGCCAGCCTTGCGGTGTCAAGCGCGTATTCTATAAATATGGTCGGCTCGTTATACGTGTACGCAATGCCCTGCGCGCCATTCTGCATGGCCAGCTCTACAATCTCTTCAGGTGTCTTTTCTATGCCCTTAACCTCCCTCTCTTTTGATATGTTGTGGTTTTGGCAGAACGTGCAACCCCAGTTGCACGAGGAAGTGCCTACCCCCAGAACGTAGCTGCCTGGCATGAAGTGGTTGAACGGCTTCTTTTCTATGGGATCAAGCTGAATCGCTTCAAGCACGCCGTAATTTATGAGGTAGAGCGCGCCCTTTATATTCTGCCTCACAAAGCAGTAGCCGTGCGAGCCTTCCGGTATTTTGCATCGCCTAGCGCACGCTATGCATTCCACCTTTTCACCAGGTAGTTTATCCCACAGGATGGCTTCCTTTATCAATTTACCACTATATCAACTATTGGTTGTTTACATATATATTTGTAATCACTAATGCTTCCTTATACAAAGCGGGAATAGAAAGGGTTTTAAAGCTAAAAAAACATATATAAAATGCAAGTTTTACGGAGATTTTGCAGCTGGTTTGATGGGCGACAGCGGAGACAATTACACAGCCAAAGACATAATGGTGCTTTCAGGTCCAGAAGGCATTCGGAAAAGACCCGCAATGTACATAGGATCAACTGGAAGCAAGGGCTACATGCACCTTTTGCACGAGGTAATTGATAACGCTATTGACGAAGCGCTCGCGGGCTATGCAAAAAACATAACAATAAGGCTTACAAGAGAAGGCGACGCCGACGTTGCTGAGGTAAGTGATGACGGCCGCGGCATACCCATTGACATAATACCAAAGGAGGGCAGGCCGGCTCTTGAAGTAATAATGACATCGCTCCATTCGGGTGCGAAGTTCAACAGCAACGTGTACAAAGTGGCTGGCGGCCTGCACGGCGTAGGGCTTACCGTAGTCGACTCCCTCTCTGAATATACTGATGTAACAGTCAAGCGCGGCGGCAAGATATACTCGCAAAAGTTCAGCCGTGGCAAGCCTGTGACAGGGCTTACCATTATAGGCGAAACCGATCCCAAAGACACAGGCACCATAATAAGGTTCAAGCCCGACTCTGAAATATTCTCTGCAAGGAGCTTTGACTCGCTGGAGCTTCAAGAGACGCTCACCGACCAATCATTCCTCAATCCTGGTATAAAAATAACACTCATGGATGAGCGCGACGGCGAAAAGAAGACGCAGATGTTCTATTCAGAAAGAGGAATGGCAGATTTCATCAATTACATAATCGATTCGAAAGAGCCTCTTACAAAGCCCATATTCATATCAAAGACCGTCGACTCCACTAAGATTGACGTGGCACTCCAGTATGTCAACGATTACAGCGAAAATGTGGTGTCGTTTGTAAACAGGATTAAGACTACAGATGGGGGCATGCATGTTGCTGGCTTTCATGCGGCCCTTACCAGGGCAATTATGGGCTACATAGAGGAAAACCGGAAGAAAGGCACTAGTGCTAATGTTGAAGGCGACGACACAAGGGAAGGCCTGACAGCTATCATATCAGTATTGATGCAGAACCCAGAGTTCGAGGGCCAAACAAAGGAAAGGCTAGGCAATAACTACATAAAGAGCATTGTGGATAACGCCGTTTACGGTGCCCTTACTACGTATCTTGAGGAGAACCCTTCAGATGCGAATGTGATAGTAAGTAAGATAACCGCAGCTGCAGAAGCGCGCGAATCTGCGCGAAAGGCTCGCGAGCTCGCCAGAAAGAAGAGCATATTCGGCGGCGCCCTGCTGCCTGGGAAGCTCTCAGACTGCTCCGAATCCGATCCAGCAAAAGCGGAAATATTCATTGTGGAGGGCGAAAGCGCAGCGGGCTCGAGCAAGCAGGCGCGCGACAGGAAGTACCAGGCCATACTGCCCCTGCGCGGCAAGATACTGAATGTTGAGAAGGCGACTGACGAAAAGATATTCAACAATGCTGAGCTGCACACCATGGTCACCGCTTTCGGGACTGGCATAAAGGAGACGTTCAATCCAGACAATCTGCGCTACGGCAAGGTGATAATGCTTACAGACGCCGATGTGGATGGCAGTCACATACGCACGCTGCTTCTCACATTCTTTTACAGGTACATGCGGCCGCTCATAGAAAGGGGCAACATATACATAGCGCAGCCGCCGCTGTACAGGGTCTCAAAAGGCAGGGAGGAGGTTTACGCCTATTCGGACAGCGAGCTCCAGGAGAAGCTAAAGCTCTACGACAACGCGAGCGTGCAGAGATACAAGGGGCTCGGTGAAATGAATCCCGAGCAGCTTTGGAGCACCACAATGGATCCGGAAAAGCGCGTGCTCAAGAGAGTTACTATAAAGGACGCCCAGCTTGCCGATGCGCTGTTCACTATACTCATGGGGCTAGACGTGGGGCAGAGGCGGCACTTCCTCGAGGAGCATTCCACAGAGGTATCGTTCTTGGATATATAGTGGTCGCATGAGCACCCTTGACACAACGATAGAGAAAGAGATGCAAACAAGCTACATAGACTACGCCATGAGCGTTATTGTGGGGAGGGCGCTGCCCGACGCAAGGGACGGCCTAAAGCCCGCGCAGCGCCGCATCCTTTATGCAATGTATATGATCAACAACCTGCACAATCAGCCCACGAAGAAGAGTGCGAGGATTGTGGGTGAAACAATAGGCAAATATCATCCTCACGGCGATGTTGCGGTATACGATACAATGGTGAGGATGGCCCAGGACTTTTCCATGAACTACCCGCTTGTCGAGGGTCAGGGCAACATGGGCTCAATAGACGGCGATCCGCCGGCGGCGCAGCGTTATACCGAGGTGCGCCTCACCAAGATCGCTGAAGAAATGCTAGAAGATCTGGACAAAAACACAGTGCCGTTTGTGCCCAATTTCGACAACACCGAGAAGGAGCCCGTTGTGCTGCCCTCTAAAGTGCCAAACCTGCTTGTTAACGGATCATCAGGCATAGCGGTGGGCGTGGCCACTAACATAATGCCCCACAATCTCGGCGAGGTGTGCGATGCGATACTTGCATACATAGGCAATCGCGACCTGAGCAGCGAGCAGCTGCTGGAATACATAAAAGGTCCTGACTTCCCTACAGGAGGCTCCATATTCTACGACGACATGCTGCTCGCGTCTTACAAGACAGGCAGGGGCGCGGTGACGATAAGGGGAATCATCGAGAGCGAGAAGGTGAAGGGAAGGGAGTCACTTGTCATAAAAGAGATACCATACGGTGTCAACAAGGCTATGCTCGTAGCTGAAATAGCCAATCTTGCAAAGGAAAAGGTGCTCGACATTGCGGGCCTGCGGGATGAGAGCGGCAAAGAGGGCATAAGGATTGTGGTAGAGCTCAAGCAGGAAGCCGATGCCGAAATCATAAGGAACAAACTATTCAGGCACACCAAGCTGCAGGTGTCGCTGCCGGTTATGAACATAGCGGTGATGGACAACAGGCTTGTGACAATGGATCTGCGGCAGTTCGTGAAGACATTCGTTGAGCACAGGATTGGCGTGATAAGGAACAGGACCAAGTATGAGCTTGAAGTCGCTTCGGCAAGGCACCACATAGTGGAGGGGCTGATGAAAGCTGTCTCTGACATAGACAACGTGATAGCTCTGATAAAGCGCAGCCCAGGCACAAAGGAAGCAACCGAAGCGCTGGTGCAGGCGTACTCGCTTTCCGAGAAGCAGGTCGAAGCCATACTTGACATGAAGCTCAGCAAGCTCACTACCTTGGGCATAGACGCGCTTAAAAGCGAAGCGGAGGAGCTGAAGAAGAGCATCGAAAAGTTCAACAGCATACTTGCTAGTGAGGAGCAGATATACGCAATAATAGCGGAAGACACAAAAGCGGTGAAGGGCGCATATGCCAGGAACAGGCGTACGCGCATAGAGTCCCCTGAAGGGAAGATCCAAAGCGACGAGAGCCTCATACCTAATGAGGAGACAACGATAATACTTACAAGCAGCGGCTACATAAAGCGAACACCGACCACCCTATACAGGCAGCAGGATCGCGGCGGCCGCGGCGTGATCTCAATAAGCCTGAAGGAAGGCGACTATGTTAAGCAAACTCTGTCGTGCATGCTCAAGGACTATCTTCTGCTGCTTTCAAGCAAGGGCAGGGCGTACTGGCTCAAGGCGTACGAAGTGCCCATGGGCGACAGGTACAGCCCCGGCAAGGCCCTAGTCAACATGCTCAAGCTATCAGAAGGCGAGCGCATAGGCAAAATAGTAAACACATCGCTGTTTTCAGGCTCATTCATAACGTTCATAACAAGGAAGGGTGTTGCAAAGCGGGTTAATGCCGAAAAGTTCTCAAGACCGCGCTCTACAGGCGTGCGTTTCATAACGATGCAAGACGATGAGCTTGCCGATGCTTGCCTATCAAACGGAGCCTCGCAGCTCTTTATCTGCACAAGGAATGGGAAGGCGCTAAGGTTCAAGGAGACAGACCTGCGCCCAACCGGCAGGAGCGCCATCGGAGTGAGGGGCATAAGGCTTTCCGAGAGCGATTCCGTGGTGAATATAATAGCGGTGGACGAAGGCAGCCTCATAGCAACAATAACCGAGCGCGGCTTCGGCAAGGTCACCGAAGCGGGAAGGTACAGGCTGCAGAGGCGCGGCGGCAAGGGCGTGCTGAACATAAAGGTAAAGGAGAAGACGGGCAGGGTGGTGCGCGCGCTTAGAGTGAAGCCCGAAGACAAGCTGTTCCTGATGAGCTCCAGCGGCATGTCCATAACGTTTTCTGCTCAGTCGGTAAGGCAGACGGGGCGCGGTGCGAGCGGCGTAAGGCTCATGAAGCTTGAAAACGGCGCAGCGGTAGTAGACGCCCAGGTCGTGCAGGGCAGGGAAGCGGATACACGAGGCACAAAACAAGCAATATAATCGTTGGCATTGAAATATGAAGCGGTGGGTGCGTTGATAAGTGTGCTTGTCATAGGCAGGTGCAGCCGGGAATGCAGGGAGAACATGGCCGAAACTGCACGCGCTTTCGGCGCAGCAGAGATCGCATTTACAGGGCCGGAAGACCGGCGCCTAAAGTGCATGATAGCGCAGCTCAATTCCAAGTGGGGCGGCCGATTTGAAGTCGCTTTCATAAGCGATTACATGCGCTACATAGACTCAAAGATATCCCACAAAAAGGTGTGCCTCACGAGGTATGGCACGCCAGCCTCTAAGCTCATATACACGCTGAAGGCGTACAAGAACCTGCTCGTAATAATAACAATGAAAGAGGCAGGTAAGCGCATTTCCAGCATTGCAGACTTCAGCATGAGCATAACCGCCCAGCCGCATAGCGGCGCCTCAGCGCTAGCTGTATTCCTGCATATGTTCTACGAAGGCCGCGAGCTTGCGCTGCATTTCGAGAACGCAAAGTACAAAATACCGCGCAGATAGCGGATCATACCGACCAGTATTTCTTTGTGCGTATGAACGTCTTCTGCGCATCAATAAGGTCAAGGAAGAAAGAGCGCTCCTCGTGCTTTAGCATCATCAGCACTCTTGAGGCGGTTCTTAGCCCCACGCCATAGACCGATAGCGCTACGGCCGCTCTGCCGCCATAGCTGCTTATAAGGTCTGCATAGCTCAGCATCTCACCCATCGTTCTTGCTTCTACCCTGCTTAGCCTCCTCCTTTGCAGCTTCTTGCCCATTATCTTGGCATAGGCGTCGCTGTACGGTGCAACCATAGGGCTGCCGCAGCTCGGGCATTTTATCTCAGTATCCTTAATCTCAGACAGCTTTCTTTCGAACGTGAAGCCGCAATAGGTGCATATGAACTTCATGCTTTTCGACAGCAGCGAATCTGTGAACGAATTGATAAGAGAATCGCCCTGCATACGGGGTGCGATAAGCTCCCTTGTGTAATATGCGGAGTTTATTATGGAATCGGTGAGCGGGGACATCTTCCCCTTCCTTACCACTTCTATCCTGAGTTGGCCGCTGCTCAGGTCGCGCACAAGTTCCTCCACACTGCCAATGTCGAAGTAGTTCTCTATCAGCTCCCTCATCGTTTCTTCGTATACCGGCGAATTGCGGAGCACCCTTATTATGCGGTTTGCTATGGATTTTGACAAGGTGGCATCTTTCTCTATTATCCCGAACAGCTTTGCCACAGTTACAAACCTGTACCTGAACAGCTCGCTGCCCCTTACCGCCTCTTCGATGAGCGCCCTAATGTTCTTCTGGCTTATGCCCTTGAGCGCGCTTGCACTCTGTTCCGCCGTGGCTTCGACAAGTATCATGTACGGCGACGATCTGGATAGCACTTCCTTGTTGTACCTTGCGCTTATGAGATACGACACAAGCCTCGAAAGCGCCTCGTTTGCCTGCGTGCCTAAGCCTGTGTATATCGCGCAAGCGTCACCCAGCTCCTCTATAAAGAGCGTGCTTTTGACCGGAGTGAAAAAATCCCCCTGCCGTGCAAAGAGCGCACCGCTCTGCGCCAGCAGCGCGAAAGCGGTATCAACAACCTGCTTGCTTACTGGTATGTCTTCACCGCTCCAATCTGGCACAGCAGCCTCGACTTCAGTGCTAGGCTCTACGCTTATTGCCGACTCGTCTATGCTTACCACCTTCCACGGCAGCCCTTTGGTTATGAATACCGTGCCTTCGTCTATGTCCGAAGCCACAAACTTCTCGTCAAGCGATGATATGATCCTGTTGTCAATAATGTTCTTCACCGCAAACCTCTGCACGTCGGGTATCACGCTGAGGTGTCCGTAATAGTACATGCGCGTTCTTGGGCCGCTTGTTACGGTGCTGCCGTCAAAGCCCACGAGCCTTTGCCTGCCCATGAATTCGAGCAGCTGCCTGAGGCGCTCTATGCTTCCATGGCCGTATGCGTAAGACCTGCCCAAGATGGCATGTACCTCTTCTATCCGCGCAGAGCCCTTGTCAAGCGCTATGCCGCACACCTGGTTCGCAATGACGTCAAGCGCCCCCACATTCGGTGCCAATACCTCCAGCTTGCCTTCTAGGACGTTTTTCGTTATCGCCATCGATTCAAGTGCGTCTATCTCGCTTGTCGGTATTATCACGCCCCTAGGGGTGCGCGCCAGCGTATGGCCGCTTCTGCCCACGCGCTGGACGAGCCTCAGCGCCTGCTTCGGGGATCCATACTGCACCACAAGGTCTATGCTACCTATATCTATGCCGAGCTCCAGCGAGCTGGTAGCGATGAGCGCCTTTATCCTGCCAGCCTTGAAATCCTGCTCCATCCCTATCCTTTCTTCCTTGTCCAGCGAGCCGTGGTGCACGCCGACGCCGCCGAACGGCTCTATGCTGTCTATATACATGAGCCTGCTGCCCACAGCTTCGACAACCTGCCTCGTGTTAGCGAATATAAGCGTAGACTTGGAGCTCTTGACAAGCCCCACAAGCGAGCTAAGCCTTGCAAGAGCCTTCTTGTCGAGTCCAAACCTGTCCATTAGGGGCTCAAGCTTCTTGTCAAAAGATTCTGGCATGTCTATCCTTATGTCTAGCTTTCTGTCAAGCGCAGCGCCGGCAACGCTGCACTCCCTCGTGCCGCACAGGAACCTTTTCGCAAGCTCTATGTCGCTTATCGTGGCACTCAGCCCTATCCTCTGGAATCCTGGTGCCAGCTCCTCGAGCCGCTCCAAGCCTAGCGAAAGCTGCGCCCCGCGCTTGCTATAATAGAGCTCATGCACCTCGTCCACTACTACTGCCTTTACATTCCTTAGGGCGTTCCTGAATGATTTCGTAGGCAACACGCTCTGGAGCGTTTCCGGCGTTGTCACCAGCAGCGTGGGCGCGTTTCTGGCCTGCCTTGAGCGCTCCTTGGCGGTTGTATCGCTGTGCCTCACGCCAATTGTTATGCCCGCCTCGCTGCACAGCCATTCCAGCCTTGAGAGCATGTCCCTGTTCAGCGCCCTGAGCGGCGTTATGTATATTATCTTAATGCCCTCCTTGCCTTCAAGCCCCGCCTTCTCAATCAGCGGAAGCACAGCGGCCTCGGTCTTGCCTGAGCCGGTCGGTGCCGTGAGTATGCAATGCCTGCCACTTTCCACCACGGGCATAGCTATCTTTTGTATGTTTGTGTACCTGCCATACCTACCCAGAAAGGCGTCATATACGGACATCGCATCTACCATTATTATCAATGCAGCGATAGCGTGTGGCTGTTGCCGGCGTTGCCGCCTGGTGAGGTTTGCGTGCCAGCTGGTAAAAGAACTACCGTGCTTCTGCCTTCTGCACCGCGCTCTTGTGCCTCCTTTCGATAATCTCCCCAACCACTACCGAGGCGAATACGGCGAGCACGCCGACCACTATCATTGTAGCAGCTAGCGGCGTCATCATTGTCAAATTAATGCTGGAGCCGAATGCTGCCTCTATGCTATGTGATAAGCCCATCTCGCTTGCGCTTCCGCTCGCGTAGCCGTAAGGCACGTCATAAAGCACCAGCGTGCCGTTCGCGCCTGTTGATGTTTCAATCGTAGTGCCGTTCTTGAACGTGAGTTCAATACGCGCATCTACCGGCGTACCGAAAAGGCTCCTTGCGCTTATCTGTACGTTGTATACTGGCAGCTTCACCACAATTGCCTGCGGCGAACTTATCTCTACGCGCTGGTTGATGGCCATCGTGGTCCCCTTGTACGTAGCATATTCTATGTTGTACGTCTTGCCTGCGAACAGGTACGCATAATTGGTGCTGTAGTTTTCGCCGCTTATGCCATATGTTACGCCGCTTATGCTGTTGTTATAAGTATCTACCGGCTCCAGCATCGCAAGGTACATCGGCTCATAAAACGCAGATATGAATACGGGCTTGCTCGCCACGAACGAAAGCGGGTTCTCTGTGCTGCCGTTGCTCCATGCATAGAACGCCTCTTTCTCGTTGCTGTTTATACTTATGTTCCTGCTGGTGAGCGAAAGTACCACAGTGGAATTCTCGTTATACCAGCCGTTGCCGTCAACGCTACCGTACTCAGCGGTGGCGTTCACAAGGTACTGCTGCCTCCAGATTGGCGAGATTGTGGTTGGTCCTGTAACAGTTACAGTAATGTTCTGGCTCTTGTAGCCGTTGCTCCATCCTTCAAACTCTATGCGCGAGCCGACTCCCGTGCCCAGATAGCCCGCGCCTGCCCCGATGTGTGCAGTTGCCCCCGCATTGTACCATCCGGAGCCGGTCGCAATGCCACGGCCGTTAGTTATATTTACCAGGTATTGGATCTGCCACAGTGCTTCTTCAGTTATGTTGCTGTCCATCAATACTGTTGCATTCTCCTTTGGGCCCGTGTAGGAGCCGATTCCCGAGCCGCGCCAGCCTTCAAAAGCCTCCCGGGTATCGTTGCCCACATAAACATATTGAGGCGCGCTTATGCCAACGGGCACATATGCGCTGTAGTTTCCGCTTTCGCGTGTGAGGTTGCCATATGGCGAGCTCACATTTAGCCAATATCCAAGCTTCCACAGCTCCGTATGGTTCTGGAGCGGCAGCCCGCTTCCAACTTCAAAGTAATCGACGTAATTGTCCACCTCTTCTATCCCGTAGGGGTTTGGCAGCTCCGTTTCGCTGCCCTTGCCATAACCGATATAAGTATAAGCTTCGGGCACAAGCAGGAAAGCGTTCCCATTGTAGAACTCGAAGTTCCTGAATTTGACGTCGCCCATTCGTGTGGAGTTGCTTTCAGATCCGGCATACTCGCCGAACGCTATCGGCGGGTTGGCACCCGAGCTCGAAGTGCCAAGATCAGCGCTGCCTATAAGCTTGTTGTTGAAGTAAAAGTACCATGTGTCCCCAATCGAAGTGAAAGAATACGTGTTGAAAGAGCCATTTGCGCCGGCCGAGCCGTTCTGCCCTATGTTGCCATAGAACTGGCTGCCGTTGTAGTTCGCGGGGAAGTACTCCCAAAACCACGTGGGAACGCCCGCCTTGAGGTAGGTGGTATTGGTGCAACCAGAAAGCGAGCAGTCTGTAGAAAAGTTGGCGCTCTGGTTTGGTATCTCATAGCCGACCTGCACAAACGCGCCGTTCTGCAAAGTTTCCCCGACCCAGAAGCCCAGCGATCCATATGTAATATTCTGGTACACCGTCTCTATAGACGCCCTTGCGCCATTGTTGAATGCGGAGCTATCAGAACCCTTCACGCCAGTCTGGAACCAGTACTGTGCGCTTGCAGTAGTGCTCATCGCTACCAGTGCACTCACAACCAAAAGTATTTCAAACCTTCTCATAAGGAATACCCGCCTTTTCCAGCGCACCCAATACCCCTGTGCGCTGGGCTGTATTGATGCTTTTCCACTCTATCACCGCGATGCTTGCTTTCGGCTCGGAGCGCTCTATCGCTTTTTCAACCATCTTTGCGTTGTCAACATAGTATTTGGGCATCATGTGGCTAAACGCATACTTGCCAGATAGCGCAAGCTCCGTGAATTTCTGCGGGTAGTGCGTGCCGCCGATGCCGATTGCGACAGGCAGCTCGGTGACGCCGCGCAATGCTGATGCCACAGCTTCTGCAACCACCTTTGCGCGCTCCCCGTTATAACTGTTCTTCTCTATCTCTACAAAAAGCGAAGGTGTGTTAAGCAGCGGCCCATGGTGTGTCGCCTCGTATGTTACCGCCATGCTCCTGTCGCTGTTGATCAAATTTAGAGCGTAAAGCACGGCACGCATGTATAGCGGTGCGGCAACGCTCAGCTCTTCGGGCTTTCCGCCAAGCAGCGCCTCGCTGGACCAGTTGCCCGTTGTGTGCACCGTGAACGAAGGTATGCTCTTTGCGCTGCTGTGCCTGCTTAGCAGTATGAGCACATCGGCGCTTATGCCATCGAGCCGCTCTGCCTCGATTAGTGGCGTGTTTATGGCGATCATGTGCGCATGGCGCATGCTTGCACTGGTAAAATGCAAGGCTTCGGGCAGCGCATCAAGTGCTTCTGCGCTCTCAAACGCGCCAATGCGCTTGAGCTCTTCGGCTATGCCAGCAGAGACGCTGTCTGCCTCGCTGTATACTATGTAAGGCACCGTATCACCAAATTGTATAATAACGTTTCGTGCTTATATAATTTATGTTGCGCAGTGGTGTTTATGCTCTACAATTACATAGCACTGGTGTTCTTTGCCGCTTTCAGCATAGCGATACCTCTGCTGCTGCTCTTCGTGGCAAAGCTCATACGCCCGGCAGAGCCGCGCAATGCCGTCAAGAATGCACCATACGAGAGCGCAGAAGCGGCCATAGGTGCAGGGGCCGACCTTTACAACGAGTACCTGCCATATTTCATGCTGTTCATACCGTTCGAGATTATCGTAGTGGTGGTGATGCTGTGGGCCTACGTGGCGCGCATGCTCAGCTATATGCAGGGCGTTTACGTGCTGGGCCTCGCTTTTGCCGCGATGGTGCTGGCAGTTATCGGATACGGGCTCATAGGTGTTAAGAATGGTTGAGGAACAGGCGAAAAGAGGCGCCGCAAAGGGTGCAAGGCCTTACACGGAAGAGGAGCTTTTCAACGCTGAGAAGGAGATGACAAAGCTGCTTGCCGATTCGATGGAGCGCTACGAGACAAAGACTAACGTGCTCTTCGCCAAGCTGAGCGATATCGTTGGGCTGGCAAGCAAGGGCATTGTAAAATGGGGGCGCTCCAATTCGATATGGCCGCTTCTTTTCGGCACAGCCTGCTGCGCGATGGAGCTTATGGACTTCGGCGCAGCGCGCATTGACGCCGAGCGCAAGGGCTACCTGCTTTTCAGGGGCACGCCCAGGCAGGCCGACCTGATGATTGTTGCGGGCTGGGTGACAAAGTCGATGGCGCCGAGGGTGAAGAGGCTCTACGAGCAGATGGCGAAGCCCAGATACGTGGTGGCATATGGTGAATGTGCAACAAGCGGAGGACCATGGTGGGAGAGCTACAACATAATCCAGGGCATAGACCAGGTGCTGCCCGTAGACGTATACGTTGCGGGATGCCCCCCGAAGCCCGAGAACCTGTTCGCGGCAATAATGAAGCTGCAGGACAAGATACGTGGTAAAAATGCAGGAAGTTCCGAAAGGACGATTAGTGGAAACATTGGAAGGCCTTAAGGCGGGAGGCTTCGATTATCTCGAGAAGATCACCGCCGTCGACTATTCCACATACATAGAGTCAGTGTACATGCTCTACAGCATAGATTCCAACAAAGAAGAGATTGTAAAGGTGAAGCTGCCCAGCGACAAGCCCTCCCTGCCAACCGTAATCGATATATTCAAGGCTGCGGACTGGTACGAGCGCGAGCTGTCAGAGATGTTCGGCATAGCCATAGAAGGGAGGAATGTGAGGAAGCTGCTCCTCGAGGAATGGAACGGCGCAGATCCGCCGCTCAGGAAAAGCTTTGAGTGGGGCAAGCCTTATAGGAAGCGTGATTGATTGACCATAACAAGGATAAACGTTGGACCCGTGCACCCTAGCACGCACGGCGTGTTGAGGCTAGTTGTCGAGGTGGACGGTGACACTATCAAAGGCGTTGAGCCGCACATCGGCTTCTTGCACAGGGGTGTAGAAAAGCTTATGGAGAACCGGATGTACATGCAGAGCCCCCCATATATAGAGAAACTCGACTATGTGGCGCCTCTTAGCTGGGACGATCTGTACGTGGCCGCGGTGGAGCAGGCGCTTGGAGTGGAAATAAAGGAGTATGCGGGGCAGATAATGACCGTGCTATTGGAATTTCAGCGCATTGCAAGCCACTTGCTGTGGCTTGGCTCGTTTGCCAACGATATCGGGCAGTTCTTCACCCTGTTCATGTGGGCTTTCAGAGAGAGGGCTAAGGTGCTAAAGCTGCTGGAAGACGTGACAGGCAGCAGGATGTTTTATGTCAACAGGCGCGTCGGCGGCCTCAACAGGGGCATCACGCCAGACTTCAAGGAGCGCGCATACGATATTGTTGATTACCTCGAGAAGAACATCAGATCATATACAAAGCTTCTCGATGCCGATCCGATATTCATGGAGCGCACAAAAGGCGTTGGGGTGCTCAGCAGGAGCGAGGCCGTGGAATACGGCGTGTCCGGGCCCGTGCTGCGCGGCTCGGGGGTAGCGCATGATGTGCGCCTCTTTTCGCCGTACTACGCATACGGGGCGGTGCACTTCGAGGTGCCCACGGGCCTGCACGGTGATGCATATGACAGATACAAAGTCAGGTTCAAGGAGATGTTGGAGAGCATCTCAATAATAAGGCAGGTTCTGATAGTGATGCCGGAATCTGGCGACGCAATAGGAATGCCTGTTAGGCTCATCGGCCCTGCGGCAAAGCCCGAAGAAGTGATAGCAAGGCGCGAACTGCCGAGGGGTGAGGGTATCATATATATGGTTCCAGACAAGCAGAAGCCATACCGTATATCGCTAAGATCACCTACGTTCATAAATCTGTCTGTGCTGCCACACATAGCAGTGGGCGAAAAGTTTGCTGATCTTTTTGCGATACTGGGTAGCCTCGACATGGTAATGGCGGAAATTGACAGATAGCGCTAATATGCAGAGCACAGCGCCTTGTGGCATCTGGCGTATATAAAATTGTGTTTTCAGCATTGTGCGTGTTTGGTAGACAGGGCAAGCATGCGCCATGCGCATGCATATTCAGAAACTGATAAAAACGTTCACAGCAAAATACAATAAGTGATCAACGTGGAGCAGGAACAGCTGGAGAAGCTTACCACAGACTACCAATTGCTGCAGGAGCAGCTGCAGTCCCTGGCGCTTCAGCGCGAGCAGTACAAGATGCAGAAGGAGGAATACAAGGAAGCGCTGGAGGAGCTGGAAAAGGCGAGCGGCAAGGTGTACAAGGCGCTCGGCAGCATCATGGTCGAGGTATCAAAGGAAGAGGCAAAGAAGGAGATAGATGAAAAGCAGAGCCTTATAGACATGCGCCTTGAGATAGTGGGCAAGCAGTATACAGACCTTGCCAAGAAAGAGCAGGAGATGCGCAACCAGATAAACTCCATACTGAAAGAGCTCAAACAGTGAGCATGCGGTGCACCGCAATGCATGTTTTGGACTTTGAAGCACTTAAGACGATGCTTTCTGGCAGCAGGCATGCAAAAGCGATGCTCACCTTCCACTCCATAGGCGACACTGATGCTATCGCTTCCGCTTACGCGCTCAAGGCTTATATGCAGAGTGCGGTCATTGCAGTGCCTGACCGAATAACAGCAAACGCCAGCCACATGCTTAGCAAGCTTGGAATAAGCAATGCGATAGATACGAAATTCAATGGCGATGCGGAGCTGGTAGTGATGCTCGATGTCAACAATTTTGAGGACTGCGGCCCCTTCGAGGCGCAGCTCAAAAGCTTCAATGGCCAGATACTCATAATAGACCACCACCTGCTGAAGCAGATAGCGAGCGACAACGTCTACATATTTAACAGCGAGGAGTATTCTGCCACCTCGAGCATCGTGTTCGCGGTGCTGGAGGCGCTTGGCTTTGGTGTCGACAGGAGCACCGCAGTGCTCCTTGCGCTCGGCATATTATCGGATTCCGCCGAGTTCAAGAATTCGACGCCTCTAACGTTCGAGCAGCTAGGCAAGCTGATGGGCATTTCGCATGTTGATTACCCCACACTGCTTGAATACATGCAGCACATTGCAGATCCGGAAGACCGAGCGGCGCTGCTGGCAAGCATGTTCAAAGCAGGCGTGCACGTAAAGTACGGCATGGTCTTCGTAGAGGGCTTCGCGGAGCACAATGCCAACATACTGGCGGATAACGCCATAAAGATAGGCGCTGATGTCTCGCTCTTCTACAGCCTCTCAAGCGGGGAGATATCATTTTCGGCAAGGCTGCGGCCGCCGCTCGACAAGAAGTTTGGCATACACCTCGGCTACACCATGAAGAAGCTTGCGCCGCTGATCAATGGCACAGGCGGGGGCCATCCATGCGCAGCCGGAGCCTACGGCACAGACCCGAGCGGCATAGAAAACTTCATAGAGCGCTTTGGCACGAGCATAAGGGAGCGCGTGGAAAAGCAATTGTAATAGATGCAAACGGTGTGTAAAAATGAAAATAGCTATAGTCTCGGATATGCACCTTGGCTACGAACGCTTTGCGGCAGACACCTATGCGCAGGCAAAGGAGGCGCTGGAAAAGGCTGCCGCTGTTGCAGACATGATAATAATGCCAGGTGACATATTCGACAAGCGCTTCCCACGGCCTGACGTTCTGGCCCAGGGGTTCAACATGTTCCGTGATCTTTCAAGGAAAGAGTGGAAGGCACGCGTTACAGGGTTCGACTCAAAAAGCTCGAAGGCTTTTACAGACGTGCCGGTAATCGCGATACCTGGCACGCATGAAAGAACCTCAATAGGCAAGGAGAATCCGCTCAATCTGCTGAGCATTGCCGGCCTGCTTGTCGATACAAGCGAAGCCACAACTACTGTGGAAAAGGATGGCGAGCGCGTCTCCGTCTTCGGCATGGGCGGCGTCTCAGAGGAGCTCGTGAGGCAGAAGCTTGCAGAGCTGGCTCCCGAGCCAGTTAGCGGCGCGTTCAACATATTCATGTTCCACCAATCGATATACGAGCTGCTTCCGTTCAGCGAAGATTTTATACATTTCGAAGAGCTGCCGAAAGGCTTCGACCTCTATGTTGACGGGCACATCCACAACAAGCTGATAGCAAAGGTGCACGGCAAGAAGTTCATAATACCAGGTAGCACAGTGCTCACGCAGCTGAAGGACGACGAGCAGGATCAGAAAGGATTTTTCCTGTTTAATACTGCTTCATACTCAGAGCAGTTCATACCGATAAATTCAAGGCCGTTCAAGTCGCTGCACATACGGTTCAGCGGCGCCACGCCTTCAGAGATCGAAAGCGGGTGCGATGCGGCAATAAAGGGCGCCGTGGAAGAGCTGCGCGACAGCAGCGGCCGCATCCCTATAGTAAGGCTTGTTGTTGAAGGCACCGCCGCAAAGGGCCTTGGTGCTTCCGACCTGCTGCTCAACGCGCTTGCAAAGCGCTACTCCGAGAAGGCCATACTGAGCATAGACGTATCGAGGCTTGAGAGCCCCGAAGTGGCAATGAGCATTGATGGCGTGAGGAACAGCCGACTAGGGGGCATGCCCATAAAAGAGCTCGGCCTAGCAATGTTTGCAAAGCGGCTTAAGGAGCTGGGCTATGGTGGAAGCGATGCTGCGGAGCTCTTTGTCATACTAAGCTCCGAAGGCAGCAAAGAGAAAGTGCTAAAGGAAGCAGAGAAGC
This sequence comes from Candidatus Micrarchaeia archaeon, assembly GCA_049966775.1. Classification (GTDB taxonomy): domain Archaea; phylum Micrarchaeota; class Micrarchaeia; order Micrarchaeales; family Micrarchaeaceae; genus JAKAWW01. The sequence continues at coordinate 2,734 of JBMFTZ010000006.1, read as the reverse complement.
ATCTGGAAGAAGGCGCTCAGCAGTAGCTATGATGCGCCAAGCTCCCTGTTGACAAGCTCCTTGTCATTGACGTCAATTACCTTGTTGAGAAACTCGAGATGCTTTGTGTTGCACCTTCGCTCCTTCTTCCTTTTGGCTGTGATGATGTTCACGAATCCGTTATCCAGTACCTTTGTAACAACAGCCCTGCTGCCGGCATCTCTCCCATATTTTTTTATGCACACCCTTCCAGGTTCAAGCAACATTTTTAACACCTCACAAGCATTTATTTAAATTTGTGTCTGCCGCGCATAGCAACAAGCAAAGCTATAATTGCTATCCTCTCCTTGCTGCTCAGTCTTTCGGTGTTCAACTCTATGTCAAACATCGAATGATCCATAACATCTATGCCGTATATTTTCTTAAAGCTATCTATAGTGCTTCTATCCTTGAGCCTTACATACCTTTCGGCGCTTTTTTCCGATATTCTTTTCTGGAGCGCCTTCCTTCGCGCTCTCTCCTTAAAGCTCGCATTTAGCCATACCCGCAACGTCGGGTTTTTTACGGTCCACGGGCCCAGCCACGTAGACACCACGCAGTTGTTCTGCCTTGCGAGCTCCGCGATCTCCCTGTCAAAGCCGCCTGCGTAACGCTTTGTTGCCGTCTCTATCAGTGCGGCTCCTTTACCCAGTGCGGCGCGCTCTTTTTTGAACGCCGCATAGCCTTCGGTGAGCTCCTTGGTTACGTGCAGCACCTTGAGATCCTTCGCGAGCTGCTCGCCCAAAGTTGTCTTACCGCTACCAGTAAGGCCGCTTATGCATATCCTGAGCATTGAAAAACCTTAATGGGCGACAAGCTGCAGCACGTATGCCCTATACTTTATGCCCACATCATCGAGCTTCATGCCGCCTTCTTCAACGCGGCTGCCCAGCTTTATGACCTCAGCAGTGCAGGCTGAGCACAGCACCCCGCCAAACAGCCTGCTGTTTGTGCGCCTGCTCTTGCCGCCATTAACGCTAATACCGTTCAGTTCGGCCCCGCATATCGCGCAGTGGGGCATCTTGCTCTTTGCACGCCTGTAGTGCGTGACGTTCCTGTGCGCTTTTGTGACTCTCTGTACGCGTTTGAAGCTTCTAGACCTGTGCATTGGTTTTGGCATCTATCACACCTTCTTGGAAAGCTGATCCATGCTGGTCTGGTTTGCGGCATTGCCGCTATCCTGCTGGCTCAGCCTGTTCTTAGCCTTCTTCCTGTCCTTTACAAGAAACACCATGCTTGTCGCAAGCCCGAACACGAGCACTGCGACGAAGAAAGACTCCTGTATGTTCAAGCCCTTCGTGCCAAGCGGCAGCAAGGGCACAAGCGCGTAATAGACGATAAAGAAGAGCGGCAATATCACGAGCATGGGCTTGAACTGGGCGCGCATGCTCTCGCTCATGAGGGGCATTATCTCCTTCTGCTTTGCGGCTATCTGCTCCTTGGGCGCATTGCTTTTTATCATAGCGTTCAGCTCCTTTGATATTGCGTTCATCTTGAGCTGGATCTCCTGCAGGTGCACAGGGTTGGAAAGCTTGCGCTGCAGCGCCACAGAGAGCAGCGTGTAAAGCAGCGCTATCACCGCCACCACAAGCTCGCTCTGCAGCGAAGGCAAGAACAACGTAAACATCAATGGCAGGAATGCTGTAAACATCATTATCTACCGAATGCATCTTTCAAATAGGAATCCAGCAAGGCTGTGCTTTTCTTGATCTCGCCTTGCCTGTTTATAACTATGTACATAGGAATATTTAAATCTGACGAATACTGCGCAATGCTGGCGATGTCCATCGCGTGCTGTATATCTATAATCTCCGCGGGCTCCTTTTCGCGCTTCCTTGTGGGGTCGCTCCTGCGCCTTGCTAGCACCTCCTTTGTGGGTGCGTATACATATATGAGCGCTTTTACTGCGCCTTTTCCAAGAAGCATCATGCTGCTGCGCGGCAGCCCCGGCACAAAGCGCCCATTCTGCTCCACGCTCGCGTGGGTGTCGATTATCACGTTGCCCTTCATCGCCTTTACATCCTTGAACGCGAGCTCCCTTAAAAAGTCTGTTTTCTTGGTGCTTAGGAACCTGAGCTTGTCCCTGTTGTCTACGTATTTCCTGCTAAGCGCGTTCTTCAGCATAAGGTCTCCTATGTTTGCTATCTTGTAGCCCTTTATGCCTTTAAGCAGTGTGCTCTTTCCAGAGCCTGGGGATCCGGTTACAATAGCTATTGATGCCATGATGTAAACCTGTTTTTGAAGATATTTATATCTTTGTTGCTGCTGCCGTAGAAACTCGAGGCAGTGCGACGATCATGTGGTCTAATTGATCCAACCGCAAAGAAGTGCGTGCGCAAAAGAAGCAAGTCAGTGCCCGCTCGTTACTGCTTTTTCAGCTTCTCGCTTATAGCTGCAGCGACAGCAGCCTGCGCATACTTGGCTATCGCATCCCCTTCAATCTTTTTGAATACATTTTCAAAAGTTTCTGCGCTCACTTGCACCTTCGCCGCTTTATAAGCTGCGCTGGCGATCTTCTCTTTGTCGCCATCCACAATGGCTCCTATCAGCTCGTATAGCGCCTCTTCCTCTTTCCGTGCCTGTTCTGTTTTTTCGCTAGTTGTCATTATATCAACTGCAATACACTATTTTTTAGGAGATATTTATAGGTTATGCCCCCTAGAGGTTGTCCAATAATTAGCACAGTTCCACTATTCTGAAATGGATAAAAACCCGC
>JBMFTZ010000005.1:0-34662 GCA_049966775.1 Candidatus Micrarchaeia archaeon | reverse complement strand
TCTGCAGCGACTTCACCTTTTATATGCTCAGTAAGTGGATCGGAAAAAGAAAGTATATCTATAGTTTCTTCAGAAGAATTCTTATTTGAACCCTTGCTGTCCAGGAATTTGACAAGATCGCTGTCCTCATTTACTTTAGCATAACTCTCCTTATTTTCTCTTATTTTGCTGCTTAGCTCATTTACAGTATTGCCTGTGGCGAATTGTAAGACAGAACCTTCTGGAGGCTTCCAGCCCTTATGTATCAACTCCTGCTTCACCTTTTCAAACTGTGGGCCATGCTCAATAAGCCCGATCATATGTGTCATTTCATGGTTTGCGGTTCCCCTCAAACCTGCCGAATCCTGCAGTTTCAACTGCCTCTCGGAAATACAAATTTTATATGATTCGGGGTGGCAATGCGCCAGTTCATCACCGCCAGGATCATCATCACCGCTAAAATTAATCTCAGGCATTGGCAGGCGCAGTGCATTACAGGCATCTTTCACCGCCTCTATAAATACGCGCTTCTTGGCCTCTATTATTATCGGGTTGTCCATATCACCACACTATTATGATTGATTTCAATATTTAATTTTGTTACGTTTGTATAAGCAATTACCCTAAAAGACCAACCTCTAGCATTTTGGATTTTTTACCAGCCAATTTATTCATTTGGGCAAGAATACCACGACTTCCAAGTCGTGGATGAATTGCATATTGCGATACGATAAATACTATTTATTTTCCTGTGATATTCCGTTAATGAACTTTCTCTCCTAGCATAGGCTATGCTAAAACATTTTTAGAATTCTGTTTTTCCGAAATACAAAATCTACCTACGACAGATTCGGCTTCGACGACAAAAGAGGGGTGCGAAATGAACGACTTATATATAATCCATGATGGGCATGGGGCTGCCGAGATTTGAACTCGGATAACCAGCGCCCGAGGCTGGCAGTCTGCCAGGTTAGCATACAGCCCCGCAATAACATTATTAATCTGAACAGCATATATAAAATTATGCAGTTTGATGATGCAAAGCTTGACTTCGCATACAAATACCCGTTTTCAAGCGCTGCGAAGGAGATAATCCAAGTTGCTGGCATTTCAAAGGTGAGCTACGCTTTTCTGAATTCGGCGCGAAGCCACCTTGAGCTAGCTTTGCTTGGCAAGCTGGATTACAAGCACACGAGCATAGGCTCAATAAAGCTGGACTACCTTGTAAATTACGCATACTGCAGAATGCTTGCAAGCGCATACCAGAGCGCGAGCATAGCAAGCAAGTACGCAGAAGCTGAAGCCGCAAGATCCGCCGAGGTGCTCGGCTCGGGCACGCTGGAAGAGCTTGTTGCTGTGAGCAGCGAGCTCGGCATAAAGATGGCAAAGAGGTTCATGCCTGAATCGAGCAGTGAAATTGCCATGTATTTTGACGACTTCCTAAAGTATTCGCCAGGCGTAAAGGGCCTCGAGCTTGTCAATCAAAGGCTGAGCGCTGGCGCTGTAATACTTGATTGGAATACCGCAATAAGGCTTGTGCAAGCAGCGGCAAAGAGCAGGATAATGGAAGGCCTTCCGATAAAGCTTTCAGAGCTGCCCCAAGAGATAGTAAGCTTTGCGAAAAGTGCTAAGCTAGCAATGCCCAACACCGCTTCAAGTGCTTCGGGCGGAGCCGCGGGCCAGAGGGCGTGGATAGAGAAGCTCCTAAACACGCCAATACCGGACGTGCGCCACCGAACCGTAAACCTGATACTCGCTCCATATCTGGTAAACGTGAAAGGCATGAGCCCAGAAGATGCTTCCAAGGTGATAAACAGCTATATAGCAAGGTGCAAGGAGCTTAATCCGGACACAAAAATAACGGAAAGATATGTCGAATACCAGTGCAACTACTCCAAAAAGAGGGGCATGAAGCCCCTCTCGCAGGTAAAAGCAAAGGAGCTGCTGGGCGGCATTGCTGACATATGGGATGACGGTGCCAAAAATGGCTGAAATATACACTCTTTGCTATATCTGTGGCAAGCCCGCAAGTCATGTATGCAAGCTCTGTGGCAGGCACGTATGCGGCGATCATTACGTTGCAGAGCTGGGAATATGCACGAACTGCGCCAGTGGCAAGCACGGCAAAGCTCGCTCTGCGGCGAGTGGTAGCACAAGCAGCAAGCCGCGATCTTAACTGCATGCAGGAGTTGCGCATGCCCAAGCAGGCGTGTGCTTCGCTCATCCAAGATCCTCACGCGCATGTAGCTCCGGGTCATGCATTCCCGATAGCTTTTTATATTTTTGTTGATAAATTCCATTTGAAGCGCAAATCACCTAGTGGATAAAATGGCCATTTTTGACAGTCTAAGGACAAGGATGTATATAACGCTAGCCCTTATACTGGCAATAGGCTTCGGGGTGATATACGCGCTGCTGTTCCTGCTTGGCGTCTCGGCGCTGGGCATGCTCATATTTGCCGCGCTCTACTTCGCGTTCCAGTGGTATGTTTCGCCAAAGGCGATAGCGCTGTTTGCAAGGCTCAAGTATATAGGTGATAGCGAATACCCCGGGCTTCACAAGATGGTATACGAGCTTGCCAGCGCTGCGCAGGTGCCTGTGCCCAGGATCGCAATAAGCCCCTCAAAGGATCCAAATGCGTTTGTTTTCGGCCGCACAAGAAAGGGAGCCACCTTGGCTGTGCATCAGGGTCTCTTGGACGTGCTTAACGAAGACGAGCTGCGGGCGGTGCTCGCCCACGAGATCGGGCACATAAAGCACAACGACTTCACGGTGATGACCTTCATATCGTTCATACCGATGCTGGCAATGCTGATAGCAGAATACCTTCTCTTCTTTGGAGCATTCGGCAACAGCAGGCAGGGCACGGGCTATCTTGCCATTTTCGGCGCAGGCGCGTTTGTCATATACTTGATTACTGAGCTATTTATGCTAAGCCTTTCCCGCTCCAGGGAACTTTACGCGGACAACTATTCTGCACATGCAACGCGCACCCCGGAGCACCTCGCGAGGGCGCTCGTGAAGATCACATATGGCCAGGCCGCCTCCCCACAGCAAACTGCCGCGCCGCAGGCTGCACGATCCCTGTACATCGCTGATAGCGCACATTCAAGCCGTGAGCTTAAAGAGCTAAGCGACCACATAAGCGAGATATCAAAGCTCCTTTCTGCCAGCGAGATAGAAAAGTTGCGCCGCGGCGTCACGGCAAGGCAGCGCGGCAGCTTTATAGCAAGCATCTTCTCCACGCACCCGTCAACATACAGCAGAATAATGCTGCTTGCGAGAGCAAAGAGGGATATCGAGTCGGGCAACTAGCGCGCAAGAGCTGCTGTCGCAGCAGAGTTTAGTGTTGCATTGCAAGCTGCGTAACGCATGGCTCGGGCCCCACAGCCTCCACAATATTATCGATGCCTGCGTGCCCTGTTGTGACTTCTTCTCGTTTTTCTGGCGCCTCTTTTGTTTCCTTTATTAAGTACCTTCAAAGAGGCAAAATATAGCGCAGCCGCTATTATAAACGCGGCAAGCACGAATCCCACGATTTCCGAAAGGTCTGCCTGTGGCTTTTGGTTAAACTCCTGATTTATAAGTGTTATCGGGTTTTCGCTTTCGCTCGCGCCTGCCACCGTGGTAGTTGTGGTTGTGGCTATTTTTGTCACCCTTACCGCATTTACCGCGCTTGCGGTTATATTGGATGCTGTGAGGTTGTACTGTTTTGCGTAGTTCACCATAGTCACGTTTGCAAGATTTATTTTAGAGTATTCGGCAGTTATCGCGGTATTCGTGGCGTTGTTGGCGTAGAGCGTGGAGTTTTGCAGATTTATGTCTGTGGAATACGAAGCATGTACGGCGTTGCCGTATATCTTGCAGTTCTCAAGGGTAACGTTCCTGGCGTTGACCAGCGACACGCTCACTTCTGTGGAGTTTATGGCGCCGCCCTTGCAATTTATGGTTACGTTGCTTGCCTGGATGGTAAGCGGAATGGCGCACGTCTGGTTGGTAATCCAGAAGGTATTGAGCCTGTGCAACGAGCCATATGTAAGCGAATAATATCCCGAAAGCGTTATGGGCGGCTGATTTTCCGTGCAGAAGGAAAGGCCCACTCCGTATGTTTCTGTTGTGGAATTGTCGTGCTCCATAAGCTGCGGCGACTTCAGCACCGCAATCGTTTCATGCACGCCAAGCGACTGGATGCCCCGGTCATACGATACGCTGCCGTTTGTAACGTTGTGGAAGATTGCGATGATTTTGCCGTCTGGTGCCACCTGGTACCCTTTCCATAGATAGAGCGTCATGTTTGGCGCATTGTCGTATTTTATTATGGTGTAGTTCCAGAATATGCTTGTATTGTCTGGGTATTGTATATTCTCAAGCATATCCGGGTAAATTAGGGTGGGAGTGAAGTTCATATCCCCATAAATGTAGAACGTCTTGAATGTGAGCTCGTCCCAGCCCCAGAAGGGGCAGATGAACCAGTATGGCTCGTAGCTCACGGTTCTGTTCTTATATATCTGCTCCGTTTCGAGCTTGAATGTCGCTATCTTGCCGTTGGTTACAGGGCCAGGCGCATACACGCCGAACCTCGGCAGCATATAGCCGTTTATTTTCGCTTCCTGCACAAGCTCCCCCAGTGTAGTTCCCTGCGTCGCGGCCAAACCCCAGTTCTTCTGTTCCAGGCCATATGGCATTAAAGAAGCAAAGCCCTGCGTGCCAATCCTCCCTATTGCGTCGAGCGGCACGAAATTGAAATAGTAGCCAAGCGCTATGTTCGAATAGTTGTCGTCAAATGAAAAGTTGTACGTGCCATAAGGGCTTATTATGTTGTTCACTGCGTTGTGCCTGCTGGCTATTGTGGCGTTATAGAATGTGCAGTTGTATAGCGTATTGTTGAAGGTGCCGCTGCCAAAAGTAACGCTTTTGACAAGCAGATTGCTGCTGCAGTAAAAGCTGTTTTGCGAAGCGTTTTGCCCGAACACAAGCGTAGCATAAGTGCATGTGGGATTACCAAAATATGCCCCATTGGTGCCATTTATTACATAATTGCACGCTCCAGGCGTCTGCGCGGCGTCACTGTGTAGCATCACAACCAGGAGCGCGAGCAACAAGATTGTATACCTAAAATTCTGCGGCATATCGATCAACTTGTATCTCTCACATCTTTTATGTCACATAATAAATATTTGTCGGTATGTAAATCATTTCAGGCTCCTCTGCTTCAACATATCTTTCGGGTATGCCGCTTACTGGGGGCATCGTGTATACGTTTACCCAGTTGTTGCAGTGCGGCGGGCCTGACCATACCACATAGCCGCCCTGCTGGAATGACGTGCAGTTTGTGGTATTGGAGACGTCAAAAATCACCTTTGTGGTTGACGGGTCTCCATAATAGCTGTCGAAGTTGGCACCCGTATAGGTTACGGTAACATTGTGCCACATTGCCTCAAGGTATATGAGTGCATTGTGGTTTACCTCAGGATTGTATCTGAGGAAGTTCGCAGCGGGCATTACCAGGCTTTCCTGGTAATACTGCCAGTAATACCAGTACGCTGTAGTGGCAAGGCTGTTGAAGTAGAGCACGCCAAGGAGGAAAGCAGCGAAAACTGCTCCTGCGCCAAGCAGGTACTTATTCTTGAATTCCAGCAGCTTCGATATTGCAATGCCTATAACAGCAGACATCGCCGGCACGGTGATCATCATGAACCTGCCAAGCCTGTAGGAAAGCACATAGTTGATGCCCAGCGGGTGCAGCGATATGCCTATCGACATGGGTCCAAACTCCAGGAACGCGAACATAAAAGCGTAAAGCGCCAAGATGAAGTACGAGCGCTTGTCGCGCAGCGCAAGCAACACTATCGCAGCTATTATAAAATAATAGTAGGTTACACCAAAATCGCTCGGGTTCTGTATAAACAGCGTGTTGTAAACATTGTTAATGTTCGAAGCGATGTTGGGCGTCTGCGTGAGCAGTGTGAAAAGACGGTATTGTATAAACAGCTTTGGATAGAAAGCAAGGTTTGTATTTGTGGTTGGTATGGTGGGCAGGCCGTTCACTTTTGTTCCAACCGCGCTGTAGAACTCCACATTCCTTGCTATGGTGACAAAAGGCTGTGGTGGCGTGCTTGTATAATAGCTGAATATGAAAGTGAGAAGAAAAGCTATCGCTATCCCATAAGCGAAGAAAACGCTGTTCCTGTTTAGCGTGACGCGCTTCCTTGCCAGCTCCACAAGAGCGTAGAGGAGCACAAAAGCTATTATCACGCCCGCCTCATAGCTTATAAGCCATGCCACCACCAGCATGACACCTGATGCAAAATAATATGCCTTCTTGTTGCTCCTTTCAGCATACAAGAAGAATAGCACTGCGAGCATACCTATAAAGGTTAGCGGCGGGTCTTCACCAGTGTTTACTGCAAACTTGGTTATAAGCGGAAATATGCTCACCGCAAAGCCGCTCAGTAGCGCCGCTTTGTAGCCGTAAAACACCCTTACCATGAGAAATGTGGTCACAATTATGCCCAGATAGGCCGTAATGTCCCACAGCGTTGAGGTGAGGTTTGTTATGCCGAACAGCACATAAAAGAGTGCTATGGGCATAAACTGCATCACCCGCACCGAAAAGATATAGCCGGGGTTCATCTGGTATGTGCCTTTTATGAAAGAGCTTGCCAGGTAAAGGTAATTCGGGTCGTCGCCGTAGGCGCTAGGCCCCTCAAAATGGGTGAACGCGTAGTATGATGCATTGGCCAGTACCGCAAGCAGGATCACTGCGGCAATAATCTTTGTGCGCTTCGTGCCCGTGTCCGACTTTTTGTCTTGCAATACCACATTATGCATATACCTTCACTTCTGCGCACCTGCCGGAGATGCGGTTTATTACAATATCATTGCTTATTTGAACTTTTGCGTATGTGACATTATTAAATATGCCAATCCAGCCCGTATTGTTTGAAAACGCCTCAAAGAAGCCCCCGCAAAAAAGCCATGTCTTGCCTGCGGCAGCGGCAGTGGGCGTTATGCTTACTAGCATGCCCAGCGCGCCGTTCTGGGCCATTCCTGGAGGCTGGAACGCCTTTGGCGTTGCATTGCTTATAAAGTATTCTGTAGCATTTGGCCTGTTGTTGTAAACAAGCATGTTTTCTGAGCCGTTCTCGTAGTAGCCAAAGTACTGTATGTCTACTGTGTTCTTTATGAACGGCGTGGTATCGTACAAGTTAAAGTTGAACGTGCCCGTGTAAATGATAGAAAGGTTCAATATGCTACCAACTGTTACGGTGTTGCTGCTCGGGTTTATCGTGATATTATTAACGATTTCTATGGGTACATTCTGGTACAGCTTGCCGTTCTTGAAGTAATAGCTTTCATAGCTAAGGTTCTTAAGGACGACATTGTACTGCGACTGGGATGTTGTAGTGGTGGGCGCGCTCGCGCTGCCTATTCTTGCAGCGCCAGCATGCCTAAAGATGCCAGGCCATGCAATCGCAGCTGCGAGGAAGATGATGAGCAAGGCTATAAATATGCTCGTACCAAGAAACCACCTGTCCTTTATGGCATCATGAAGCATAAATCTCAAAATTCCCCCCTCTGCCTAATGCTCTACGCCTGTGTTTTCAATACATAATGATCGATGTATAACGATACGGGCATTAGGAATATAGATAAATAGAAACATATTTAAATATAAGTTGTTACTACCTTACTAGAGTGGTACGCATGAAGAGTATCTTATATACTGCCCCATTTATAGTATTAACGATGATGCTTGCCACATCGTTTGCAAGTACAGCCACGGGAGTTTCATTTCCAAAGGTTATCCCGAGCCATGTCACGCTGTATCTAAGCGATTCGACTACTGTAGCGTTTTCGTTTGTGCTGTATAACGGCACAGCGGGCACGACGTGCATAGGCATACCAAATTCGCAGCAGCTTCAGGCAGATGGCATATACACAAATGTCGTGCCATCCAGCGGTGTTCCCCCGTTCAACGGCACCATGGGGATAACAACAAAGCCTAACGCGGTGCCCGGCAACTACACAGTGCAGCTTGCAGGAGGCTGCGCGGACCCGACTAACCACGGCATTGCTGTTGTTTACCTTACTGTGCTTGACATGCAGAAGCCCGTTACAGTCACCACAGTAGTAACGACAACAGTGCCATCAAATTCGGTTACCACTGCACCCACCACTGTGCCTTCCACTACCCCGCCGCCAACCACAGTCTATGTTACGCCCCCGCCTTCATATTCAAGCGGCGCAAGCAGCACGATCTACATACTAGTAACAATAATAGTAATAGCCGTAATCATAATAATAGTAGCATTCTACAAGATGAGGCACAGGTACTATTAGCTGAAGCGGCTAGCTAGCGAGCGCTGACGCGCATTGCCCCGCGCAGTAGCATTTTTCGCTATTTCGGAGAGCGCCCGCGAATAGGGGCTCATTTATATATTTTATTTTCGTAGTATCGTTATGGACCTCTTTCAGCTTCTGGCTGTGCTAGTGTTTTCAGCTCCTCTAATATTCGGTATATACCTAATGTCAAAGATGAGATTCATCCGAGCATGGCTTGAAGCCGTTGCTTTTGGGGTGCCCGTCGGAATCGCGCTCTTTGCAGCTTTCCTGTTCCTGCTTTATACGGTTGTCGGATCGCTATCATTGCTTACGATATGCATGGCAGTCGTTGTTTTTTTGCTGCCTGTGATAGTCGATATGTCATTTGGGTTTGTGCGCAGCAATCACAAAACGCATACGTTGCGAAGGGGGCAAGCGCTCTCCCTATTCGGCATAGACGCGAATCTGGTACTCGCCATTTTCGTGCTCTCCATAATAATATCGAGCATCTTCCTGTTTTCGGTTTCGAGGATCGGCAATACAATATACTGCATAGACGCGGGCTGCTCCGACACAATGTACCACATCGGCCTGGGCAATTCGCTCATCTATTCGGCATTCCCGCCCAAATACCCGTTTACCATCGGCACGATCAACGTATACCCGTTCATGAATGACATGTTCTCCATGCTGCTTAATTACCTCGGCTTCGGGCTTGTCGCTTCCATAATAATACCAGACTTGCTTTTGGTATTTTCATTTGTCACGCTCTCTGTGCTTTTCGCGTACAGGGTCACAAAAAGCGTCGGCGCCACGCTTGCCTCTACAGCAACATTCTGGTTCGGCGGAGCGGGGCTGATGAAGCTCATAGACGTCCCGTTTGCCGCTTATCTTTCGAAATTCATGCAGCCCGTGCACCTGATACCCCTAGAGCTGTCGTCAATGCCCCACGCAACCGCGCTGCAGTTTGCGTCTTCGCTATTGCAAATGTCAGCAATTCCTACGACCTATTGGACTACTATAATCAACAGCATGCTTATAGCTCAGCGCGACTTCATGCTTGGCTTGCCCGTCGGAATCGCGCTCCTTTATATGCTATACGTATTCGTGTTCGGGAAAGGCGAAGGAGCAAAATTCGGCGCAAGGGAGCTTGTTTTGACCGGCATCCTGGCAGGGTTGCTGCCTCTTGTGCACCCATCAACGCTGCTGGTGCTGTGCGTGGTTGGATTGTTTTTCCTTCTCTATACTATTGCAATAAAAGAGAAGCGCGCTTATGCGGCAAAGTGGCTTTATATAATAATACCGCTGCTTATCCTCGCCACCCCGGAGCTGTACTTTATGAATATGCAGCATCGCAGCTCAAATTGGTTCTTTCCGAACTACGGCGGATTTATAATCCATACACACCAGGCAATACTGACATACCTATACACGTTTGTAAACATCACGCTCTTTTGGGTTGAAGTGGCCAGCCTTCCCCTCGTGCTTGGCTTCATAGCGCTCTTGTTCGTGAAAAAAGACGAGCGCCTTCTGTTCATACCGTTCTTCGTGCTGCTTGCAATGATAACGCTTTATTCGCCAATGCCCAACCCAGCAGATTCAAACAAGATATTTGTTTACATATTTCTTGTGCTGAGCATCTTAACCGGAGTGCTTGTAGAGCGCATCTACAGGCGCAAGGGCGCCCTGCTAAAGGCAGCAGCAATCATAATTGTGCTCCTTACAACATTCAGCTTTGCATATGTCTACATATCAGACATAACGCAGGCGCCGCAGACACTTGTAAGCGGCGCACAGATGGCCGCAGCCAATTTTATACTCTACAATACCCCAGCAAACGCCATATTTGCGGAGAATGGCTACAATTCGTTCTTCAATCCTATTGCGTCAACAATAGGCGCCAGGGTCACGCTTATCTCATACAGCGTATACGTTGGGGGCATATTCAAGTATCCACCAGACGAGCTCAGTGCGTACAACAACGAAATATTTGGCGCAGGCAGCTGCAATATTATAAAGCAGTTTAATGTCTCATACATATACCTTCAAACGCCCAATGTGACATCAATGCAGGTGTTCAACAGCAGCAACTTCAGCGAGGTGTATGGTGTATTTGATAGCCAGGAGAACCAGTATATCCGCATATACAAAACAGAGTGCTGATCAGATGCACATCTACATGATAATGCCGGCGCACAAGGAGTCAGGGCGCATACGCAGGGCTATAATCGATTATAGGCGCACCCTCTGTGCTCAGCACCGTGGCTCCATAAGCATCATCATTGTCACCGATGCGGAAGGCGACACATTTCGGATAGTGTCGAGGCTGGCACGCGGCGACAGCAATTTCAGTGTCATGTCAACCGCGCATCGTGAAGGCAAGGGCGGCGCCATAATACGCGCGCTGAGCGCGCTCTGTAGCAGTAGGAGCCTGCGCAAAGGCGACATAGTGATCTTTTCCGATGCGGACGATTCTGTCCATGGCAACCAGATAGAAAAGCTCATTGTACAGCTTAAGCATAGCAGAGCAGATGCAATAATCGGCTCCAGATACTTGAGTGGAAGCAAAATTATAGGTAAAATAACCATTGGCAGGTATATAGCAAGCAGGGCGTACAATATGCTCGTGCGGGCATTTTTCGGATTCGATTTCAGGGACACGCAATGCGGCATAAAGCTCTTTAGCGCTCACGCGATCTGTAGCATATTGCCAAGGCTTGCCTTGGTCGACATGAGCTTCGATGTAAACGTGCTATACGAACTCAAGGTTGCAGGGGCGCGTATCATTGAAACGCCTATAACGTTTTATCAGAGAAACGAGGGCAGCAAGGTGCGCATAGCAAGGCAGGCGCCGCAGATGCTGCTTGCGACCATCGGCTTTCGCGTGTCGCGCTCGAGATTCGGCGCGGTTATACCGGATAGCATAAAAGGGTTCATATACGAAAAGGTGAAGGGGTGGTAGTGCGAGGATACTAGTGCTCAACTGGCGCGATATTAAGAATCCCGCCGCGGGCGGCGCCGAGATTGTCGTGGACAACCTGATAGAAGGGCTCAGGCACGGCAACGACATAGTTTTCTTCACTTCAAGCTACAAAGGCGCTGCTGGGCACGAAGGCGGTAGTAGCGTAGAGACGATAAGGCGCGGCAGTGTTTTCACCGTTTACGTGCACGCTTTCCTATATTTGATGCAGCACAGGAATGAGTTTGACGCTGTAATAGAGAGCGTCAGCACAGTGCCTTTCTTCACTCCGCTGCTGTTCCGCAAAACAAGCATAATAATACCCCACCACTTCATGGGCAGGCTCGTATTCAGGGAGCTTCCACTGCATGCGGCGATCGCCGCATACATGGCGGAGAAGCTGATTCCACTCGTTTACAAAAGAAGCAAATTTGTGGCGGTTTCGAATGGCGTTGCAAGAGAGCTCGAGCGCATGCGTATAAGCAAGCAAAATATAGCAATCGCACACCCCTGCGTAAGCTTCCGCAGCGAGCCTTTGTACAGGAGCATAAAAGCGGCGAAGTCGCCAATGCCAACAGTGGTAACGGTTTCCCGGCTTATGTGCTACAAAAGGGTAGACATGCTAATAAAAATCTTTTCGAGGGTGCTCGAAAGGGTTGAGGCAAAGCTTGTGGTTGTGGGCTCGGGCAAGGAGCTGGGCAGGCTGGTTGCGCTCGTAAAGGAGCTACGCCTGCAGCACTACGTCGAATTCAAGGGAGCGGTTTCAGAGGTAGAAAAGGTGCGCCTATTGAAAGAAGCATGGGTTTTCTCCACAGCAAGCAGCAGGGAGGGCTTTGGCATCAGTGCTCTTGAAGCGGAAAAGAGCGCATTGCCCGTAGTGGCCTTCGGTGTTGGCGGCATCGCAGATGTGGTGAAAGACGGCTACAGCGGTTTTGTGGTGAGGGAAGGGGATGCAGATGCATATTTATCAAGGCTCTTAGGGCTGCTCGTCAGCGATGCCCAGCGCAGGCAGATGTCCATCGGCGCCCTTGCGCATAGCAAGCAATTTAGATGGAACGCGATATCCGATACCATCTCACTGTTGCTAAAGAAAGAGCGGAATGATAAGAGCCTGCGCAGAGCGCAGGCCCGTAGGTAAGCCAAGAAACCTTGGCGGTATAATAGCGTAATAAAGATATTTAAACCTTTACTTTTCTGCCATTATATTTACTTTATTATACAAGCTTATAGCAATGTATAAATATCTTATTGTTTAAAGTTTATGTAGGAAGTTGCGCGTGCCAGCGCTATAAAAGTCGGCTCCTGCAAGGTGCGCGGGCTCGTAGGTAAATGGGGTAAGCCAATGGAATCTAGGCTAGAGCGTGAGCTCGAAGTGTGGATAGATATGGCTATGGAACACATGGAAGGCATAGGCCAAAACGGCATGCAAGAGGAAGAAGCACTCGAGAAAAGACTGAGCGACATAAACTTCAGGGACAGCCTGGTCGAGGCCGCGATTTCGCTGCTGGGCGAAGCGGTGAGGTGCAAGAAAATAGCAGAGACATTGGAGGCAGCGGGGCTGAGCAAGGCATACGAGCTGAGGATGCGGGTCTATTCGGACAGGCTCGAAAAGCTTCCTCCGATCCATGTGCCATAGATTTTTTCTTTTTTCTTTTTTGTTTTTGTTTTTGCGCATTTTATGCGTGCTGAGCATAGCGGCGCTATTGCTTTGCATATCCAACATAGATAGCTATATGGCAGTTGTAGTCCATGATGTTGGCGTAACTTGCATGCAGAATCCTGAAGTGGAAACTTATAAAGAATGTGCAACCATGTGCGCATTTGGCATCATTTTTCGTAAATAATGTGGCATTTGTGCTATCTCATATGCTGCATATAAGAATCGCGTCGAAGGCGCGAAGTGCAAAGTGCTTTAATACTAACTTTTATAAATATTATAAGAAATGGTGTAAGAAGTGCAGTGGCAAAGTCCTACAAAGTGCGTATTATGCAATCGCGTGTCAGACTGGGAATAAAGAACATGGACGCCATGGTAGATGGTGGCATACCCGAAGGCAACCAGGTGGCCCTAGCGGGCGGGCCGGGCACTGGCAAAACGCTAATGAGCTTTGAATACCTATACCACAACGCAAAGGATGGGTATACCGGCATATTGTTTTCTGTCGAAGAGCGCACAGACAAAATCATCGAAAATGCTAAATCTGCGTTTCGCGATTTTACTGATATAGACGACCTTATTAAAAGTGAGAAATTAATAATTTACGGCTCTGAAGAAAGTGAAATGTTCATGAAGCGAGATATAGAAAAGAGCACGTATGTGTTTACGGAGTGGGTATCAAACGTGCAGGCGATGATATCCCACTATCATGCAACAAGGGTCGTGATAGACTCGATAAGCGTGATGAAGATGCTCATAAGCGACGCCTTCGATTACAGGGACATGACAATGAGCCTCATAGGGGTGCTCAAGCAACTCAATGTGACCTCTCTCATAACGATAGAGCTGGAAACTGCAGAGAAGGAGAACCTTGTCTTCATGCCAGAATTCTTTATGTACGATGGCATCATTGCTTTGTACCTGTCCGGTGAGGGCAGTAGCCGGGTGCAGTCGCTTGAGATTATAAAAATGAGGGGCACGGCGCACAGCTTTAACACCATCCCATACGAGATAACGCCATCAGGCATACATGTGCTAGAGCTGCCGCATGGCGAAGACATGCCAAGTTAAATAATAGTTACTTGCTAAAAAATGGTTGATACCTATGGAGAACGAAGGGGTTGTAAAAAGAATAAAAACTGGTATCGCGGGCCTTGACAGGCTGATTGCCGGAGGGGTGCCTGTGGGATCGCAAGTGCTCTTGTTGGGAAGCCCTGGCGCTGGGAAGACGCTTATGTCATTGGAGATTCTTTACCATAATGCAAAACTTGAAGTGCCAAGCACCTTTATAACAACAGAAGAGATGAAGGAGTCAATTATAAGCAACGTTGAGAATGCCTTCTATGCCTTTGAAGAATTCAACGAAGTACTAGAAAAGAATACCATACAGCTGATACATAAACCAATAATAGACGATTTCAAGTCCCGCGAGAACTTTGAGAGGTTCGTTGCAGAAATCATTGAAGCCATGAACGCGAACAAGTCCAGGATATTGGTATTTGACTCATTGAGCAGCCTCAGGACCGTTATGCCCGATGATAGGACATTCACCAGATCCGCCGCGTACATGACTGAGGTTTTTAGGGAAGCTTCGCTGACGACTTTCATCACAATGGAGGCAAACCCCAAAGCAGACATAATTGAGTCAGGCCTCTACGGAACATCAATGTTTGATGGGCTGATAAAGCTTTATATCAATCAGGCAGTGGGTGCATCGCAATACATGGTTGAAATATCAAAGCTGCGCAACTCTGCGCATAAGCTAGCAGATGTGCCATTCCAGATAACATCCAATGGCCTAGATGTGCTTGCGGATTGAAGGCTGATGCAAAATGGATGACGACAACGAAACATTACAAGGTTTTCTCGAAAACGCGATAAGGCTCTCCACCGACGCCTCCCAGTACCTATTAGAAAGGGAGGTCAGCAGAGGGCTCAGCATGATAAACAAGATCGTGCCGCTAGAGCTAGCAAACAAGCTGCTACCCTATTTTACCGCTGCGGGAATACTTGACCTTTCAGGCAAAGACATAACAAAGAGCGACATAGAAAGACTTCTGAACGCTGCAGACATAGATGTGAACAAAGCCCTCCTTGAAGGCATCGGGATGCTGCATTACAGGAACCACCTAGTCTACATATTGGGCATAGTGCTGCTAGTTTCTTCTAAAAAGGAAGTGACAATGGAGAGGCTGCTCAATATCGCCATAGCGCTTGATATAGATCCTGACGTAAGCGTTGCGCGCGAAGCCGTAGATGTATACAACGAGCTCGCGCCGAAGCGCGGCTTTTCTCCCGTACCAAAGATATGATGCGCCCGTAATTATGGCAACCAGCGTGCATAAGCGCTGATCAGAATGGCCTGTAACGATTAGTTATGTAATGGCGTTTCTTTTTTTGCGCAACTGCAACATATATCTATCTTTTTGTGCATTCCATACGTGTTTCACATGCAAACCCCAAGGCTTTACATAATGCTTGCGGCCGTGCTCGCGGCTCTGGTAGTTTCCGGCATTACCATAATAATTGCTTGCCACCTACTGGAATACCCTTTTGCAAAATACGCAAGCGAGGGCAGCGCGGGCATCGATGCGGTAATAAACTCCAATGGCTATATTGTAAGCGATCTCAACGTGAGCGTGTCCGGCAACGGCACGAATCTTTCTGTGCCATTGAGCATAGTAAGCAGGTGCTTTGTAGCAATTCCGGAAAACGTGTCGCAGCCGTCATTGCCTCATATTGCCACAACCACAATACCTGGTATATATACAGAGCCCTGCAACATAACGGAGCATATCATATTCGCTGGGCTAAGGCCCCATTCAATATACGGCGTTGCCATAAACGGTAGCGAGAGGCCATATTGCCCTCCAGGCATTTTCTGCCCCTACTTTATACTGCGCGTGCAAAAAAGCGTTGCAGTCGAAACGGGCCCAAACGGCAGCATTACCACCGTATCGTTTAGCGTTTAGCCTTCTCTCTGCCTTGGTCGGTGCTTTTTATGTCAGTCCTTAAAATGCTCGCGATATCTGCATTGCCTCTTTCCTGCCTGAGCGCTTTGTCCAGCGCGCCTAACCTTTCTCTTCTGAATGCTTTATAGGCCTCTTCAAAATCGGGCGTTTCGATGCGCGTTGTGTATGCGCCGTTTGCGCTCTTCTTCAGCACACCGATGTCAACGTTATCCCCGGTATCGAAAATCCCGGCGCTAGTTATATCCTTTATCATTATAAAAATCAGTTTCTTTGTTTCATCCATGCCGATTCTGCTGTTCCGCTTTGAGTACTCGTTAAGCAGCGTGTTAATCTTCATTATGCCAAAAGGCTCAGCGCCGCCTGCCACCGCTTTTTCGTCAATGAACCTCATTGAAAGGGACTTTCTGCCGCTTTTCCTGGCGCCGTTAAGCACCACCTTGGCCATAATTGGCTCCCTGCTATCTGTAAGGCCGGCAAAAAGCAGCGTATCCTCGCCGTCTGCGATCTCTAGCAGCTCTGCCCTTGCCTTCCTTAACCCGCTTTCAAGATCGCTGTCAAGCTCCGCCGAATACCTCTCCAATATCGCCATTATGCCGGGAAGCTTATAATTGGAACTCGCATAGCCAAAGAGCGTGTTATTGCCCACATTATACACGTTTTTCTTATTTTTATGCTTCATCTCATCCGCACCTATGGCTATGCCGCTAGCCTTGCCATCCCCGTCTCCGACATAGATTCCAAAAATAATTGTCATTGTATGCGCCCGTGCGATCGTTTTAAAGTAATCAAGCGCGTGACTTGAACTTGTTCGCGTGCTCCTTCCTTATGATGTTTGTAATATCTGCATTGCCTCTTTCCTGCCTGAGCGCTTTGTCCAGCGCGTCTAGCATTCCATTTTTATACGTCTTATAAACATCTTCAAAATCGGGCGTTTCGATGCGCGTTGTGTATGCGCCGTTTGCGCTCTTCTCCAGCACACCTATGTCAACGCCGTTTCCGGTATAAAGAAGCCCAGAGTCGATAATCTCCCTTATCATTATATAAATAGCCTTTTTGAGGTCTTCAATGCTCATGTCACTGCCTTGCCTCAGGCGCTCTGCAATCAGCGCATCGATCTCCATTACGCCGAAAGGCATCACGCCGGCTACTGCCACTTTGCCTTCGATAATGCTCAGTGTAAAGCTCTTGGCCCTCGTGTTGCCGTATAGATTAATCTTGGCCATAATGGGTTTTGTTCCATTCTCAAGGCCGGCAAAAAGCAGCATGTCGCTGCCGTCTGCAATCTTTAATAGCTCGGTTTTCGCCCTTATTAATCCGTTTTCAAGATCGCTATCAGTATAGCTCGAATACCTGTTTAATATATCGATTGTCTCGGGCTTGTAATTATTGCTCGCAATTGCAAATATTGTATTGTTGCCAAGCTTATGCACTTTTTTAATGTTCACCGACATGATGTAGCCGTCAAAGATGCTAACCTCCCTTTTGTCAGCGCCTATGACTATGCCGTTGTTTGTGTAGCTTCCAAAAATGATTGTCATAGCACGCACACTATACGCTATTTGTTCAAATAAATATAAATAAGCAGTGTGGGCGCGGAGCGCCGCGCCGCGCATGCTCAAATTATATCTTCAGCCTGCTTTTGTCGTCGTTTCTTATGCTGATGTCCAGATTCATCGGGTTCACTGTCTGAAGTCCGCCTGCTAATTCAAGGCTTTTGGCGAGTGCGGTCACTCTCTCCTGTCTATACCGCTCATAGCTGCCTTCAAAAGATTCAAGCATGCTCTGATCTGTTTCCTCCTCGGCGATCCAGCCGCATTTGCCCCTTTCCAGTGTAAATATGTCAACACCCTGTCGCTCTGCGGCCTCGGTATCTCTTATCGCCATATAGGCGAGTCTTTCCGCTTTATCAACGCTTATGCCGCCGCGAAGTTTTAGGTACTCCTTAATCCGTTCGTTCATGCCTGCCGTGTCAAAGGCGGTTTTGCCTATAGCAATGGCCCCTTCGTCAACTATGCGTATAGGGAAAAATCGGTCCATGCTCTCCTCTTCGTCGTAGGTTGTCTGATCGTAAGAGTCGTGCACTTCAAGCGCCACTTTGATGATAGAAGGCTTGCCCTTTGTGAGACCGGCAAAAAGCAGCGTGTCCCCGCCGTCTGCGATCTCTAGCAGCTCTGCCCTTGCCTTCCTTAACCCGCTTTCAAGATCGCTGTCAAGCTCCGCCGAATACTTCTCCAATATGCCACGCATCGCTATGAGCTTATAACCATCATAGCTGTCGCTGCCCGCATAGGCGAATATGGTATTCTTGCCGAGCGCACACACTTTTTTTACCTTGGCAAGCTTCAAGACGTTGCCGGCTTCCTGCGCGCTTCCCTTGTCAGCGCCTATGACTATACTATCCCCATTTTCCGCGTAGATTCCAAATACTGCCATGCATATCATCGCGTGGTTCGCACGCCGTTCTGGTATCAATCAGATGGCAGATATTAAAGCGATTTTGCTGGCTATGGGTGTTTGTCCAATGACACCATATATAATTAGTTGCTTTCGGTTCATATGGACTATTGTCTAACAGCAAATAGATAATTGTCGCAAGCGATCAAGAAGATGCGCGAGCAGCGCGCCAGAAAGCAAGCGCGCTTTTTGGGCGAGCTTGCCATGAGCGGCCGAGTCAGTTGGAAGCGCCTCCAGAGTACGCGCTGAGAAAAGCGTGCCACGCCTTGCTCGTAACGCTAGAATTCGGATCAGTCAGGTTGAGAAGTCCGAAATTATTGCCAGCCGCTCCGTCAGATAGGCCCCACAGGTCATACCAGTAAGCCCTTTTTACAAAGCTCATGCTGTTGAACAGATTCAGGCTTTGCGCGAAAAAAGCTTCCTGCATCGATTGCGTATAGCCTTGCAGCTCCTCCGAGTATGAGGGCATGCCAAATTCGGTAATCCATATGGGCTTGCCGGTAAGGTTCTCATACGCGTAGATGCTTGCTTTCCATGCTTGAAGCTGCTCGCTGCTCAGCAGCGCTGGCGCATACTGGTATGCGTGTATGGATATCGCATCGCAGTATTTTGAAGCTCCATAATTCCAGACCTGCGCGTACCAGAGCATTGCCGGGTAGTCCGCAATCGGCGCTCCGCCAAAGCACACGATTGTCGCGTTTGGCTCCCTCGCCTTTATTATAGTGTAGGCGCTCTTTATCAGCATATAGTAGTTGTGTGCGCTGCCGTTCATGTAGCCCGTCTGGAACTGCGCAACAAGCGGCTCGTTCCATATTTCCCACGCGCTTATCCACGGGTATGCATTTATCGCGTTAGCTACGCTTGCATTCCATTCTTCAAGGCTCCAGTTTTTGTTTGACGAGCCGCCCGGCAGCGTTTCGTAGTCAAGAATGCCGAGGTAGTTTGCATTGTACATGTTATGCTCCATACCAAGCAGTGCTTCCTGGCTGCCGCTCAGGCTTATGTCGGTGCGGAAGCGCCTCACGCCGTGCTCGAGCGCGTAAAGCTCTGAGCTCTCATTGCCGTGGGTGCATACGCCCAATGTGAAGCCCAGCCTTTTTGGCAAGCCTGCCGCCTTATAGCCTGCAAAGAGCGCAACCAGCAAAGCCGCGACAAGCAGCACCACAGCCAAGCCAATAGCAACATGCCCCTTTTTCAAGCCGTCACCTTTTCGCGTTGCGCCGGCCACTGGTGCTGCCAGATGTTCAAAGCCATTGATTTCATGCGCGACTCCCTCGATTTGCGTGTAATGTACGCCAGGGTTGGGATTTGAACCCAAAATTCCCGAAGGAAACCGGTTGCCTTGTTTGCATCACAGATCAGCTCTTGAGCCAAAACTCAAGACCGGCGCGTTACCGGATTCCGCCACCCTGGCACGTTCCAATATCATTTGGGCAATCCGCTTTATATTATTTATGCTTGGTGATATGATGAAACTAAACTTGGTGGAAAAAATATGCGGCCTGATTAAAGGAAAGCACGAAAACAGGTTTTCGATGCGCATTGGCACATCCATGCGCGTGCTAAAAATGGTACATGCATTCGCATTTCAGTACCAAAAGCCGCCGGTGCACGAATACACATACAGGTGGAAACGCTGGAAAAGGAGACTGAGCATCTATCCTGGAGAAGAGCCAAACCCTCACATTGTAATGGCGGGCATGAGCGGGATAGGCAAGAGCACGTTGCTAAGATCTATGCTCAAAGACATGCGCAGTGGCGGCGTTTCATGCATACTGTTCGATTCAAACAACGAGCATGAATCATTGGTGAAGAGCATAGGGGGCGCTGTGATAGATGCGTCGCATAACGGCATAAACCTGCTTGGGCTTGACGGCAGCACAATAGGGGACAGGATAGACGAGCTAACAGGGCTCTTGAAGGGCGTATTCAATTTGGGCTACCTGCAGGCGATGAAGCTCAATTCGTGCCTGTGGTACACATACATGCACAAGGGCGCAAGGAGCAGAAGCGAGTCGTACATGGAACGCGAGCCAACAATTCACGATCTTCTGGAAGAGCTGAGCGTGTTCATAAGGCTTTCGAAAGGAGTGCAGGAGAGCAACAGCCTGCGCAGCATGTACCAGAAGCTTTCGATGCTGCAGAGAGGCGCTTTCAGGCAGGGAAGCATGAATATCGGCAGCATAGCAAGCGGCATAAGCTCTTTCTCCCTTGCAAGCGTGGGTAGCGAGCGCGTCAGGATTTTGTATATAAGCGAGCTGCTGAGGCGGCTGTACCACCATATGCATGCAGCAAAGAAGGAGCAGGGTGTTTCAATGTATGTGGTGCTTGACGAGTCGCAGCTCATATTGGGCGACGAGGCAGGCGCAAGGATTATCGGCAACATAATAGAAGAGGGGCGTAAGTTCGGCTTTGGCGCCATAATAATATCCCACATGTCAAGCATGCTGGACAAGCGCATAATCGCGAACGCATCAACGTTCATGAGCTTCTATGCAAAGGAGCCCAGCGAGATCAACTATGTATCGAGCGTGCTTTCCGGAGCGCTGCCGGAAATGCAGAACGCCATAAAGGAAAAGCTACGTACGCTCGGCAAGCACGAAGCGCTGCTCACTTGCAGCGCGCACAGGATGCCCGTACTAGTAAGCACTGCCCGCTTGTTCGCCAACAGCTTTTATGGCGCTGAAAGCGGCGCAGGCGAAGAGCGTGTGCTTTCGCTTCTTGTGCAGCCGATGAAGCGCGCAGCCCTGGAATCAGTAGCCGATGTAAAAGCGCTCGGGGGCGTGCTCGAGCGCCTGAAGGCGAGCAATGCAATAGAGTCGTTTACGGAGAATGGAGAGGAATGGCTCATGAAGTACAGCAAGGTGCTGAGCATCGAACACGAGGTGCGCATAAGGAAGATAGCGGAAAGGCTGCGCTCCTGTGGCATAGGTTGCGTCATAAACATTTCGCACAAAGGCCCTGACATAGTTGCGCAGGGAGCAGCAATAGAGTACGAAACGGGCCTCAAAAGCATCGCAGCTACCAAGCAGATGCTCGCTGGCAGGGTGCGTTACCGGAAAACTGTGGTAGTGGTAAGCGATCCGCATGCAGGCGCATATTCCGGCATAAGCGGCGCAGTGCAGTACAGTGTATTTATGAATATGGACTGCGCCTCGCTGCGCGGACTGATCCTCTCATAGCGCGCACGGAAAGTATTATTACATTTGCCTGCGGAATGCTCTATGGTGGTTTGATGAAATATGAAATATTGGGCAACAACATGCAGGCTGTCAAGATCTTACTTGATCCTGGCGAAAAGATATTCACCGATTCCGGCAAGCTCGTGAGCAAGAGCGGGAATGTCAAGATGGAGCCTAAGCTAGTGGGCGGGATCATAGGTGCCATAGAGCGCAAGGTTACGGGTGCAACGGGCATGCTGACTGAATTCACCGCTCAGGGCTCGCCCGGAAATGTGTCCGTTTCCGGGGTGCTCCCCGGCAAGGTGTACGTAGTCAAGCTCAATCAGGGCGAGCAATTTGTGGCGGAGCACGATGCGTTCCTAGCTGCTGAAAGCACCGTCAAGTTCACAATAGGCACGGTAAGCGTAGGCGCGGCATTCTTCGGCGGCGCTGGGCTGGTGCTCCAGAAGTTCGAAGGCCCGGGCACGGTGTTCATGCACATAGTGGGCGATATAATAGAATACAATCTTGACGGAACCACCCCTCTTGAAATAGATCCAGGGCATATAGCGGGTTTTGACGTGTCGCTCAAATACAGGATAACCTTCGTAGACAACATAAAGACTATGATGTTTGGCGGCGTCGGCGTGTTTCTTGCAGAATTCACGGGCAAGGGCAAGGTGGTTGCTCATTCGGTATCAAAGCTCAAGCTTTCAAGTGAAATATACCTTGACGGGCGCGCGCAGGCGCCGAGCGGAGAGAAGTGAAGCGCAAGGCACAAGCTAGGTTCTGCCTTCAGTGCAAGTGCCCGTGTGCTCTATTGTGGAGCAGGCGCATGGTGGCGATTCGTATAACCTTGCACAGGGCAAGCTAACGCTTCAAGTGTAAATGGTAAGGTTGTCTATGCCAAAAATGGTGCTGTTGCTGCTATCAACTAGCGCAATCTGGTTCATGCCTTGCGCGAGGATCGCATTGAATGTGTATGTGCTTGTGCTCGCATTGAATACCGTCCTGCCTAGGATGCTGCCGTCATCATACACGTAAACAAGCGCACGCTCAGGGTAGGCCATAGTGAGCAGGCTTATCCTCGCGCTGGTCGACGCTGGTGCGTATACGTCCACGAAAGCGTAGCTGTTCTGCGCCCACCACATGGACTTGAAGGTGGAGTTGCAGTAAGGGCTGCTGCCGCAAAGCACGGAGCCGGGCTGCCACGCACTATATGCGTAACCTGCAATTGCTGGCGTATAAGCCACTGGCGCGCTTATTTTTGTGCTGGCAAGACCGTTGTAGGTCGAAAACACGATAGTTGTATTGCTCACGTACACCGGGCTTCCAAACACGCCATCCAGGTAGCCCACCAGCGCACCGAGCGCTTGCGTGCTGTACGCGCTCCTTATCACCGATATGAATCTGGTACGATAAGCACTGAGCAGCAAGAGCGTCGCCTTGGTATAATTTTCATTGAGGGGCGAATAGTATGCGCTCACGTTTGATTGCAGATACGTTGCTGTGCCTATAAGGGGCATGCTCTCAAGCGCATATTGCTGCGTATTGTTGAACCTTGTGGTGTATCCTCCTATAAGAGGCTTCTTCATTGTTGTCTGGTAGTAAAGCTCAAGACCGGGGTAATAGTTTGGCGCTGCGCTGTTTAAGTCGGGCAGCGCGGGCAGCACCAGCACCGAAAAGTTGCCCGTAATATTTCCGATCTCGGGATAGGCTTTTGGAATATATGCATTAGCATACTTCGCAGCAAGGCTTCCTATGGGTATTGCATTGTATTCTATGAGCAGAAGTATCATCACAATCGCAAATGTTGCATATATGCTGTTTCTGTTCTTGATCCCTTGCTCAATGCCTTTGAAGCCGAAAGCGGCGAGCACCGCCACGAAAAGCATAGCGACCATGTCGAACCTGCCCGGCTCGCGGAGGCTGTTGAGCAGCGGTATGTAATGGTATGCGAGATACAGGCCGGGCAGCTTTGTGACGGCGCCATTGACCTGCAGGTATGGCCCATAAGAGAGCAGAAGAAGCACCGCAGCTAGGAATACAAAGACGCCCACATTCCTAAGCCTGTTCCTCCTGTCGTTGAAGACGCCTAGCAGTGCGAGTACAATTACCGTGTACCCCAGATACGTTATGCGCTCTGTGGGATCCGCTTCAAATATATAGTACAGATTGCTGGTCGCCCCGCTAAATAGCATGTTCATAGGGCTAGGCACCAAGAAAGAAAGCAGGTCAGGGCTGTAAAGCACATTATATTCAAGACCAGATTGAAGCCTTGTCTGCGCAAATGCGGGCGAAACCACAAACTTCAATATATACACGAAGAAAGGAGCGCCGAGTACTGCGACAGTCACTACAAATATCACCGCCCCTGCCACAACCTTCTTATCGAGCAGAACCTTCCTATTAACGGCAAGCAGATAAAGAAGCGCGAGGAACGCAACCAGTGCGGCTATAATACCCTGCTCTATGTCGCCCATGAACGTGAGCAATACAAAAGATATGCCCGCGTATACCGCATAGGAAGGCTTCCTCTCCTCAGCTAGCTTCGCCATGAAGAGCAGGAACAGTGGTATGAAGCCTATGCTTATCCACTGCAAGTGGGAATAGGATTGCGCTATGTGCATCGGCGCGAAAGTATATATGAATCCTGCTGCAAAAGAGCCGAGCTTGCTGTGCGTGAAGTGGAACGCGAGCGCATATGCGAACAAGCCCGAAAGGGCGAAGCTTGCAACCAGGAATATGTTGAGCTCAGCTGGCAGTCCAAGCGCTTGGAACGGCATGAAGAAGATGCCAGCGAGCGGCGCCAAAGTCTGCGTGGCGAGGTTTGCCCCCACCGGAAAGTACACAAAGGAAGTAAAGTAAGGCTGTGCGTGTAGCGTGAATACGGAGAACGGCACCCACCAGAGCTCCCACATGCTCTGCGCTGTATCGCCGCCTATGCCGGTGCTTTTCCCTGCCATGATGGGCCAAAAAAACACAAGCGCAATAAGCAGGTACGCGATTGCTATATAGGTGTATTCCTTGTATGTGTTGCGCATATTATCATGCAATAGCATGCTTTTAGATTTGAATGGAAAGTATTTATTCCTAATCAAAGAAGCATCTAATAAAAGGAAAACGTTTTGAGCGAAGAGCGCTTCTGCATATGCCTATAATGAGAAGCTTAGATCGGGCATGATGGCAATGTACGTGGGGATGTTGGGAATAAAAGGCGAGTTTGACGAGTCTGACATTGCCGATGTTAAAAAGCGCAGCGTCACCCGCTACATGTCGCAGCTATATGCATCGCTGCGCAATCTGGGCGCGAACGGGTTGCACATCGACAAAATAGAGGTACCGCGCCTGCGCATGGGTTCGGGCTTCTCGCTCATGCTCGGCACCATGTTCAAGAACCTGTCAAGCTATGACATACTGCACAATCCCGACCTGAAGCCCTTCTTCCCCCAAAAAAAGGGCAAAGCTGTTATTGTGTCAACGGTCCACAGTTTTGAGTTTATGTTCGATGTCGAAAAAGACATAGACACATCAAGTGCAAAAGGCATAATACGGCATGGCCTCATAATACCGCTTGCCTACTCTTCGCTAAGAAGATCCGACTACCTGATAGCTATATCATCGCTTACAAGGGACGACGCAATACGGTGGGGCTACAGTAAAGACCGGATTTTTGTGGTAAACCATGGCATTGACTCGAAGTTTATAAACGAAGCAAGCGGCAAGAAAGCGCACGATATTTTCAAAGTCGGTTACATCGGCACATTCCGGATAAGGAAGAACCTTGGCATGGCCATTGCCGCAATGAAAAGTGTGACCGATAAAAATGTTGTATTTGAGGTGTGGGGTAAGCGCATGTTCCAGTACGAGCGCTATGTGCGCATCGCGCAGGGTGACAGTCGGATAATGTTTATGGGGCCTGCGCCAGAAGAGCACCTGGTGCAGATATACGACAGCTTTGACGCGTTTGTGTTCCCGACCACATACGAAGGTTTCGGCTTCCCTATAATAGAAGCCCAAGCAAGGGGGTTGCCTGTAATCATAAACAAACGCGGCAGAATACCCTCAGAGGTAAGAAAGTACTGCTTCGAAGCCGAGAGCGCGGAGCAGATGGCGCAGATAATAGAAAATTTGAAGGAAAACGGCTACGATGAAAAGCTGAGGAAGAAGGCTGCTGAATACGCAAGAAGCTTCACCTGGGAAAGATGTGCAGAAAACACCCTCAAGGTCTATGAATCAGTACTTAAAAAGTGAAGCTTTTTTGTGAGCAACAGCTATAAATTCCAATGCCTCGATAATAAGCTATCAAAGAGTGGTGTCATGCGAAGCGCGGACATGCTTACAATATTGCGCGTCCTGCTTGTAATATTCATAATCTACCTTGTAATAGTAAAATTCAACCCGTGGGTTTCCATAATTCTTTTTGCAATAGCTCTTGCAATGGACGGGCTTGACGGATTTGCCGCGCTTCATGAGATAAGCAAAGGCAAGGTGGGCTTCTACAAATACCTGCTTTACGCGCTGCACAAGCTTCCCGGCGATGAGCTGGAGTCGATAAAAGCCTATAAGCAGCAAATAGGCGCCAGGTTCGCCTACGGGCCAAGGATGGATATCGCCGGTGATCGCGCCGTAGAATACTCGCTTTGGGCTGCTTTCACATTCCTGCATGTGATACCATTGTTCGTGATACTGATCATGATAATAAGGCATTCGTTTGTCGACGCGCTCATGGTGGCAAGGGGCACATCTTCAAAGCTTAAGACTGGATTCGCAAAAGCAGTTTATGGCTCAAACATAAGCCGCGCGGGCATAAATGTGGTAAAGTTTGTCGCGTTCTCCTACCTTATGCTGGTTTATGTGCTTGCCTACCCCGCCATAGTGGGCTACGTGCTTGTTGCACTGCTTGTTGCATACATACTTGTGAGGGGCGCCGCAGAGGCGTATGAGGCGTTTGCATAGCCTGGAGCCTCGCTATTTTTCCTCAAAAATGTCGTCGAGATCTACGTTGTTGTCAATCTTCTCTATGCGCTTCGCTATGCCTTCTTCAGTGTACTCCGGGAACTCAACGCCGCTCACCACTATCATGACACGCAGCGTGTCCTTCTGCATGTCCGGCTCTATCCTTGCGCCCCACTTGAGCAGCGCATCCTTGCTTATCCTGCCTGCAACGTCCTGGAACACCGTTTCCGCCTCGCGCAGGCTCAGGTTTTCCCCGCCTATTATGTTAATAAGCGCCTTTTTTGCATTGGATAGGTCGGCATCAAGCAACGGGCTTTTTACCGCGTTTTCGAGGGCCACAATCGCCCTGCTCGTGCCGTCATTGGTGCCCACGCCTTCCCCAGTGCCTATCACCGCATACCCGGAATCCTTGAGCACGCTCTTTAGGTCGGCAAAGTCTATGTTAACCATGCCCGGCTTTGTTACCATCTCCACTATGCCCTTGGTCGCGCTTGCCAGCACCTCGTCGCTTACTCGAAAAGCCATGTTGAGCGGCAGATCAGGCGCTATGCTGAGCAGCTTGTCATTTGGTATCACTATCACAGTATCGGCCACCTTCCTTAGCTTGGAGAGGCCCTCAAGCGCGTTGCGCATTCTTGTGCGACCCTCGCTCGTGAATGGCAGCGTCACTATCGCCACGGTGAGCGCCCCCGCCTCTTTTGCTTCGTGCACGATGGTGCTTATCGCACCGGTGCCTGTGCCGCCCCCGAGGCCGCATGTGGCGAACACAAGGTTAGAATCGCCGAGCATGTGCCTTATCTCATCCTTGCTTTCAAGCGCAGCCTCTTCGCCCACCTTCATATCGCTCCCTGCGCCAAGGCCGCGGGTTGTCTTCTTGCCGAGCAGCAGCTTGCGCTCTGCCCTTGTCTTGACAAGATGGGCTGCATCGGTATTAGCAGCAACAAGTGCTGCCCCCTGTATGCCAAGGCTGTACAATCTCGTTATGGTGTTGCTCCCGCTTCCTCCCGCTCCGACAACGTATATCTTGGGTTTGGCCCCTTCTATAAACTTCAAAATGTCCTCGTCATCCGGGCTTATCTGGGCAGTCTGATCCATAAAATCACTGGTCGCAATTTTATAATAAAAGTAAAAAGATATAAAACTATTTGAAAATTGCAGATGTGCGCGGGTTACAGCAAAGTTGTGCAACCTATAAATAGCTGAGCAAAAATAGCATATGTGACTGTGCTGCGGGTATAGTCTAGCCTGGTAGGACACGGCCTTCCCAAGGCTGCAGCCCGGGTTCAAATCCCGGTGCCCGCATTCTTGCCGCGCCCCGCCTCCAGCAAGGGCTAAATATCTTGCAATGCAATCGTAAACTATGGAGAAAAAGGATCTGCTGAGGCATCCGATCAAGGATCTGCGGCTGAAGAAAGGCATGAAGGTGAGCGAGCTCGTGGCAGCGATGGGCTCGATCGGCGGCTTTTCGGCGCAGCATCTTGCCGACGCAATAGAAATAACGAGGAGTATGATTGGCGACAGCGAGTCGTTCAACTTTCTTTCGTTTCCTGCTGACCTTGTATCCACAGGCGCAAGGGGTGTCCTGGCTGGCGCCGTGAAGTATTTCGACGCCATCGTGACCACAGGGGGCACGCTGGACCACGACATAGCGAGGGCAAACGGGGGCATATACCACAAAGGCACCTTCAATGTTGATGATGCAATGCTTCACAGGCTAGGCATATACAGAGAGGGCAACGTGTTTATAGAGCGCTCCCAGTACGGCATAAAGATGGAGCAGGCGTTCAACCGCATAATGGGAGACATATACAAGTCAAAGGATTACAAGAGGGAGTACAGCGCGTCAGAGCTCATATACGAGTTTGGCAAGCGCATGACCGACAGAAACTCGATAGTGCGCCAGGCGTACCTGAACAAGGTGCCCATATTCTGCCCTGGCATACTTGACGGCGCATTCGGCACTGCACTAAGCATCTTTTCGCAGGATCACGACTTCAAGCTCAATCTCATAAAGGACGAGCTCGAGCTCAGCAACATAGCATTCGACAACAAGGTAAGCGGCGCGCTAATGATAGGCGGCGGCATAAGCAAGCACCATGTGATATGGTGGAATCAGTTCAAAGACGGGCTTGACTATGCGGTGTATATTACCACGGCAACGCAGTACGATGGCAGCCTTTCCGGAGCGAGGCTTACCGAAGCGGTCTCGTGGGGCAAGATAAAGGAGCGGGCGCGCTATGTTACGATAGACGGCGATGCCACAATAATACTGCCGATAATGCTCTCCGCGCTCGACATGGTATGACCGCTTTCGCGCAGTCGCACTTGGTGGGCGTGATGGTTGCGTTTGTGTACCGCGTGTATGGCTTTGTGCAGGGCGTGGGCTACCGGGCGTATGTGAAAAGGGTTGCAGACGCATGCGGAGTGGACGGCTATGCAAGGAACCTGCCCGACGGCAGCGTGGAGATTGTTGCAAAAGGTAGCGAGGAGAGCATTGCAAGATTCGAAACGGGTATTAAGGTGAGCGCTCCCGGCGGGCCTGAAGTGCACGCTATAGAAAAGAGCAATGCGAGCGCGGCTTCTATAAAGGAGGGCTTTGTGGTGCTCTAGCTAGCGCTAGCTTTTTGCCTTTTTACCCTTTGGGCCCTGCTGTGCTGGGCCTGTGCTTGTGGTCTGCTGCTTATAGTAGTCCTGCAGGCCCATAACTCCGAACGGCGTTGGTATGCTGAAGCCCTTCGCTTCGGTAGGTACAAACACTATGAGGTTCTTGCCGCTCAAGCTTATCTCGTACATCATGTTGAGCGACCTTAGCTGCATGGCGTAAAGATCCTTCCTGTATTTCTCTGCCGCTTCTAGCATCTTGTCTGCGGCGAGCGATTCCGATTCGGCGAGTATCACCCTTGCCTGCTTCTCCCTATCAGATGTTGCGACCCTCGCCATGGCGCTCTGCAGCTCTGGCGGTATGGTCACGTCCCTTATCTCAACAGATATCGCCACGATGCCCCAATTTTCTATGCGCTCCTGAATGAGCTTTCTTATGTCTTCGCCTATTATGTCCCTGCCAGCGAGCATGAGCGATAGCTCGTTCTTGCCTATTATGTCCCTCATTGCAGTCTGCGATGCAAGCTGCACAGACTGCATGTAATTCTGCACGTTGAGCACAGCGTTCTCGGGATTTTTGACCTGCCAGAAGAGTATCGCATCAACATCAACGGGCACGTTGTCCTTGGTGAGCGTTTTTTCGGCGCTGAACGGCGTGCTTATCACCCTCAGATCCACATTGAACGGGGTGTGCTCCACAAGCGGTATTATAAAATATATGCCAGGCCCTATCATCCCCTTGTACTTTCCGAACCTAAGCACCGCCATGCGGTTCCACTGGCTTACCACTCTTATTGATAAGGAAAGCACTATTATGAGCACTATAAGCGCAAGCACAGAGCCTGCCAGCACTCCGATCTCGTATATGCCCGCCGCGCCTATCGCGATGATTATAATAAGGTCTGCAAGTGCGCCTGCTCTTCCATAATATTTTTTCATTGCCTGAGCTTCTGGCGGCTGTGATACTTGGGCAGCCTGCTGTGAAGCAACGCCAACCTCGTCACCCTGGGCTTCCTGCCCTTCATTAGTGCTTGTATCGGTTTCCATGCTAGACCACCATGCAACCATTGCCATATGAGCTTTGTGGCATGATGCCCCTTACTCATTTATGTTAAGCTGTGCAATGCCGTGCTACATAAGAGAGTTTGTCGTAAACATATATATACCCTTTGTCACTTTTTGCCGCGCTTCCTTATGCACATTACCTTCCTGAAAATCAGCAAAAGGGCGCAAAACAGAATACTTTTAAACCCTTATTTGCAATATTCTAAAGGGGTGTTACGTTGGAATTCTACTATTACAGCCTCGCCGCAGGGGCGCTCGCATTGCTCTTTTCGCTTGTGGCAGCATACATAGTGTTAAGCATGCCGGAAGGCACAGAAAAGATGAAAGAGGTTTCAAACGCGATAAGAGCAGGCTCAAAGGCATACCTGCTAAGGCAGCTCAAGACCATAGCGGTATTTGCGGTGGTGCTTGTAATAATGCTTGCGTTCTTGCCGCACGGATTGCAACTTGATGTTGCATTCGTCACGGGGGCGGTTGCTTCATACCTTACCGCGTATCTGGGCATGAATGTCGCGGTGCGGTCAAACGTGCGCACCGCCAAGAGCGCCGAAAAGGGCGTATCCCACGCTTTCGGTACAGCAATCCTTGGGGGCTCCGTCACCGGATTTGCGGCCGTGGGTTTCGGCCTGATAGGGCTGAGCTTGCTTCTTGCATTTCTCACAGTTTCAAAAGTGGAATTGCTTATAGGTTTTGGCTTTGGCGCCTCGCTCATATCGTTATTTGCAAGGGTTGGCGGGGGCATTTACACGAAGGCCGCAGATGTTGGCGCCGATCTTGTGGGCAAGACAGAGCTGAATCTGCCTGAAGACGATCCAAGGAATCCCGCGGTGATAGCGGACAATGTGGGTGATAACGTGGGCGACTGCGCCGGAATGGGTGCCGACGTGTTTGAAAGCTATGCGGTCACGCTTGTGGCCTCGCTGCTTATCGCAGCGGGCCTCAACCTTTCGTCTGCGCAGTTTGCATATCCGCTGTTCATGGCGAGCATGGGCATACTGGCGAGCATGCTGAGCATCGCTTTTCTGCGCATAGGCAAGAAGGGTTCCCCCACCGGCGCGCTCTATAAGGGCATCTCTGCAAGCATAATGATTGCCGCGGTGCTGGATCTGATAGTCACGTATTACGGACATTATCCGATTGGCTACTTTATAGCGGTGCTTTCTGGCCTGCTTCTTGCAATAGTCATATTCGGCATAACAGACTATTACACCGGTACTGGCAGGAGGTCTGTGGTGAAGGTATCTACCGCTGCCAAGGGTGGCGCAGGCACTGACGTTATAATGGGCCTTGCGGTGGGCCTTAGGAGCGTGTGGCTGCCGGTGCTTGCCGTAGTGGTTGGCATACTGGCGGGCTACCTGAGCGCTGGCCTGTACGGCATAGGCATAGCTGCGGTTGGCATGCTTTCGCTTACCGCCACGATACTCACTATAGATTCTTTCGGGCCCATAACCGACAACGCGGGAGGCATCGCCGAAATGAGCGATTTGCCGGAGCACGTAAGGAAGGTAACGGACACGCTTGACGCAGTGGGCAATACCACGAAGGCGACCACAAAAGGATTTGCCATAGGCGGCGCAGCGCTATCAGCTACCGCGCTCTTCGTGGCCTTCGCCAACGCGGTCGGCCTTACTGTAATAGATGCGCTTAGCCCGCTTGTCACTGCGGGCATCTTCATAGGCGTGCTGCTTCCTTTCATATTTTCATCGTTCCTGATGGAAGCTGTAGGTCATGCCGCCAACCTTATGGTTGAAGAGGTAAGGCGCCAGGTAAGAACAATAAAGGGCATGCTCACCGGCAAGGCAAAGCCCGACTATGCGAAAGCTGTTGACATAGCAACTGTAAACGCCCTCAAGTCCCTAGTAATACCGGAGCTTATCGCGATCCTCACGCCCGTTGCGGTGGGCTTGCTGCTTGGGAAGGCGGCTCTTGGCGGCCTGCTGGTAGGCATGATACCTGCAAGCTTCCTGCTAGCGCTGTTCATGGCAAACAGCGGAGCGACTATGGACAACGCCAAGAAATACATAGAAGCAGGAAATTTCGGGGGCAAGGGCAGCGAAACGCATAAGGCAGCTGTCGTGGGCGATACTGTCGGAGATCCGCTCAAGGACACCGCAGGCCCTGCGCTGAATTCGATGATAAAAGTGGTGAGCACCATATCCATAATGCTCGCTCCGGTATTCATAGCGTATTCGTTGCTCTGATTTTTCTCTTTTTGCCTACGCGTCTTTTGCTGTTGAAAGCAGTGTGCGGACCTGGTATCTGCCCCGCAGCTCTATCCCGCGCATTCTTTTCAGAATCTCAGTGCTACTAGCATAATGCTTTTTGTAGCTTTTTTCAAACTCGTCGAATTCACCGCGTTGGAGCGACCTCTTCATAAGGAGCAGATCAAGCGCCTTGTCCTCCATGCTGTTCGTGAATGTGGAAAGCCCAAAGTCTATAATATAAGTGGTGCCTTTTGAAAGCATGATGTTCGCAGGGGTGTAATCCCCATGAACTATGTTATGGGCATGCAGCATTGCAAGATACGTGCCGGCATCTTTCAACACCTTTGCGGGCGCTTTTGCCGCGCTTTTTGCAAAAATGTCGGCAAGGGTGATCCCTTCTATCCTTTCCAGGAAGATCTCATACCTGCCAACAAGCAGCACGCCGGGCACCTTTATGCCTGCGCCTTGCGCGGTTATTAGCGCTCGCGCCTCGATCTTTGTGCGCTTTGCCCTGAGCGCTTCATCAAGGGCCTTTATCCTGTAGCGCTTGATCTGCCTATATTTCAGCACCGCGGCCTTGCCGAAAACTGTGGTTTCATATATATGTGCTTCGGCCCCCTCCGATATTATTTTCATTCCCACGCTACCTCCACGCCGTCTATCCTATACCGCTGCTCGATGGTGCAATCTTTCAGCGTAAACCTTTTACCGCTTCTATGCATCTCTTCTGCCACAAGCGCTATCATGGCGCCGTTGTCACTATTGAACTCGTTTGGCGCAACGTAAAACCTTGCCTTGTGCTCCTTTGCAATAAGGCGCAGCATCTCTTTCAGGCGCGTGCTTTGCGCCACGCCGCCGCTCATTGCAAGCTCTTTTTTGTGTGTGAGCAGCAGTGCTCTCTCCGTTGCTTCGCAGAGCATCGAAAAAGCGGTTTCCTGCAGCGAAAATGCGACATCCCTAACTGAATGCACCTTTAACTCCTTTATCGCATGAGTGAGCAGGCCCGTAAAGGCAAAATCCATGCCCTTCACGGTGTAGGGCATCTCGATGTAGCTGCCGCCCACTGCTGCTTTCTCAACGGATGAGCCCCAGGCAGGCACCAGCTTGGCTGCGCGCGCAAACGAATCAAGCATGTTGCCCACACCGATGTCAAAAGTTTCCCCGTAAATGTGATAGTGCCTGAACGGCTTATCAGCAAGCGCGAGTATCTGCGAGTTGCCGCCGCTCACGTAAAGCGCAAGCGGATCATTGAAGTGTGCCAGATGCTTCGTTATCTCTATGTGTGCTGCGGCATGGTTTACTGGATAAATGGGCAGGCCGCTTTCAACTGCGATTGTCCTTGCCATTATCTGGCCCACCCTGAGGCAAGGCCCCAATCCGGGGCCCTTCGTGTAGCCTATAGCATCAATGTCAGAGATGCTCAGCCGTGCCTTTTCGAGAGCTCTCTTGAGAAGCATGCCGCAGTTTCTTGCGTGAAAATCAGCCACGCGCATCGGTATTATGCCGCTGCGTATCCTGTACATGCTCTTTTCGTTTGCCAGTATTGTGCCCTTTTCAACTATGCCTATGCCCAGCGTGTGCGCGCTGCTCTCTATACCCAACACAGGCATGTGATCAGCTATGCGAGCTCTATATTGGCATCCTTGTAGCCTATGCTTACGAGCGCGTTCTTTGTATTGAGCTTGTGCTCGCCCTGCAGCTCTATATAGCCATCCTTGGAGGTGCCACCGCAAGCAAGAATGCGCTTCAGGCTTTTGGTGGTGCGCTCTATGTCCTCAGCTGGTATGCCTTCCACAATAGTGACAAGCTTGTTGAACTTCGCTTTTTTAGCGAATATCTTGATTTTTGTTTCTGTTTCCTTGTCAAGGACGTCGCATACGCAAAGATCCTTGGGCAAGCCGCATCTAGGGCAAATCTCCGCCATCTTACTCTTTCACACCTTTTTCTTTTAATACCGTGTTGATCCTGGCAATGGTGCGCCTGAGCTCCCTCGCCTTTACCACCTTGCTCGATACGCCCGTGGATGCGATCTTCCTCTTCTCAATGCCGAGCTCTAGCAAAAGCTGGTTCCTTCTATCCTTTAGCTCATTAACGCTCAGCGGCCTTATGTCTTTTATCCTTATAATAAGCACCTAAAAAGATTGTATAGGGATTATAAACTTTAAGCTTTAAATACCTTATGATTATTCCCGTGGTTTAGGAAGTTGACAAATTAAATACCTTTGTGCATAACTATCTATTGGGGGTTTCTCTTCTCTTTTGTCGTCGTGAATGTGTAGTGTTAGGTCTCCTGACCCAACACGCAACTGGCGTGTTGGTTGCCTTG
>JBMFTZ010000004.1:0-35626 GCA_049966775.1 Candidatus Micrarchaeia archaeon | reverse complement strand
TGATGTAATGATTTTATATTTGATGAGGTGATGAGATGTAAATGTCAACTCCCTACAAAAATACTATTAAAAAAGAAATAAATAGATTCGCATGCATGTACATTGTACTATACGCAGAGACTACAGGAACGTCACAAGTGGTATGAAGTTTATCACAAACGCGATGAGCGTTACCGCTGCAAGCGCGTTGAGTGCTCTTTTGCTCTTTGTGTTTGCGTTGAAGATTTGCCAGCCGTCAAATCCTGGTATCGGCAGCAAGTTCACCACAGCAACAAGGAAGTTGAGCAGCATTGAAAGCGCGAATAGCATATACAGGAAGTAGGCCGTCTTTGCAACCGGCGTGGTCGTGTTTGGCTTTAGCGCAAGCTCCACGCCTATCAGGCCCCTTGAGCTGTTGGTCGGATCTGCAATGGCCTTTATGTTGTATGCACCCTTGTTAGTTACAAGGCTTACTATGCTGCCGGGCTTATCCTGCGCCGCGGCGCTCTCAAGCGTTGATGTGCTGTTAACAATGTGGCCGTCCCAGCTGTACACGATCGTTCCTGGAGCGATGATGTTGTTTGCCGGATAGCCAGCCATCGTGCTTGTTATCACGACACTGTACGTGAGCACGTGCTGTATTGCAAGCACCATAAGCATTGTAAGAGCGAAGAACACAAGCGTGGCCACGAAGTTTGCGGATATGCCAGCAGCGAATATGCTTGTCTGCTTCTGTGCGCTCAGCCTCTTCACCATTTGCTCGTCGGGCTCGACAAACGCGCCTATCGGTATTATGCCGAAGAGCAGCACGCCTATCGATTTGAGCTTCACCTTGAAGATGCGCGCAAGTATTCCATGGCTGAACTCGTGTATTATTAGCAGTATCGCAAGCGAGAATAGCCCTGCAAGTAAGGGCAAGTCAATACCAGGTATTATGGGCAGCGCTGATATTAGGTTTTGGAAGCCTTGTGTTGAATGCACACCTATGGAGATGCTGTACAGTATATGTGCAAGCCTGGCCATTATGAGCCCGGCACTGTATATTATTATCGATATCACATAGCCTGCGAAACCCGCGATAGCCAGTATTGCGAGTATGATATAAGAATAAAAGTAGCTTACGGGCTGCTGGCTCCTTGCAGCCACTTCGCTTTGCAGCTGCGGAACGTTGATGAAGCTGAGCCCCATGTATGTATAGGGCAGTACAAAGACAAAGATGAGCACAGCAGATGCCACCCCAAGCGCAAAGACGCGCTTGTCAATCCTGCCCTTCAATATGAAATATGTCAATATGCCAAGGCCCATCGTAAGGCCCCACGATGCGAACGCTTCCCAAAGCTTTGGGTGCTTTTTTGAGATGCGGTCTATGGCACCTATGCCACTCTTGCCGCCTATCATGTAGAAGCCGTAGCCGCCATGCAGCTTGAGAGTGCTTTTTATGGCCATGCCTATCGCGATCATGGCTATGATTGCAATTGCGGCCTGGTAAGCTGCGCCGAGCCAGCTCGCATACGCGGCAAAAACTATAAGTGCAATGCCAAGAAAAACAAGAGCCAGCGCGGTGCTTTTCCTTCTATTCATAGAAAACAACTTCAATAGCGTATATTTCAGCACAAAATAATAAAATGATATGCCCATGCTGCACCAGATTATCGCAATATGTTTTTAATTCTTAGCAGAGAAAGGAATAATATGGATCTAACACTTAAGGTCAGTATTGCGGTAATCGTTCTTGTAGCTCTAATCAGCGTGCTTTTTTTGGTGCGCCACAGCATTGTTCCACAGTATACCGAAAGCCAGGCGGTAAGCATTGTTATGAGCAAGCTGAATGGCACGTTTCCTGGTGCAAGGATTAGCATAATAAATGTAAGTAGTGAAAACCTGTCAGTGGGCTACGGGCAGCAGCGCCAAAGCTGGTACATCGTCACAAGCATCGTGGAGAATGCGACAAGGGCCTGCCCTGCCCTGTCAATAGAGAGCTTCAGCTATCCTGCGTCAGGGCTGCTGCCTACGATAATTAACAATTACACGTCGCTCAACTGCACAATAAGCGGCCTCTCAAACGCGCCCTACTATATAATAAACTCGCCGTACATAGCGCAGGTAAAATCCTACCTCTCCAGCTATTACCCGATAACTTCATATGTCAATAAATACGGCTATGCGAACACCAATGTTACTGCAAAGTACATGCCCAATGTTGGAAATAAAAACTTCACCGCATTGAATAAGACTTTCTCAAACGTGTGGCTTATATCGTATTCAGCTTCAAATGCCAATTTCTCGCTGTATGTGATAATGAATGACACGGGCAGCATAGCATACAGC
The DNA here is from genome assembly GCA_049966775.1 of Candidatus Micrarchaeia archaeon. Classification (GTDB taxonomy): domain Archaea; phylum Micrarchaeota; class Micrarchaeia; order Micrarchaeales; family Micrarchaeaceae; genus JAKAWW01. The sequence continues at coordinate 33,319 of JBMFTZ010000004.1, read as the reverse complement.
TTCAACCAGAGCAAGTAGCACGCAATCGCCTTTTTTGTCGTCGTGCTGATAGGCATGTAGCAGAAGGCAACATCCTGATAGCACGCAGCACATAATGTTATCTTAATATCATAAATTTACTTTGTTACACTATACAAGGGTATACAAAATAGATTAAAGTCACTAATATTTACCAATGTATAAGGAATTCACCAACTCGTAAAAAAAACAAAAAGCTTTTAAAGCTTGTCAGTTAATTTCTAACCAGGCGATCGTTATGGCGGACGGAATAAATGAGATATTGGGAGAACCGAAGGAGTCGAATGAGTTGTTTAGCTCGTCGCAGATAAAGATAGTGACTGCTGGTTTTGGTGGCGCTGGATGCAACATCGTTAACAGGCTGCTAAAAGCAGGTGTCAAGGGCACTGATTTTGTAGCGGTGAACACTGATGCTCAACACTTTAAGATAATAGACGACAGGATAAAGAAGGTGCTCATAGGAAAGACCCTTACGCACGGACTCGGGGCCGGCGGAGAGCCGAGCGTAGGAGAGAAGGCCGCTGAAGTGGACAGGCAGCTGCTTGAAGATGTATTCAGTGGTGCGCAGCTCGTGTTCCTATGCGCGGGCATGGGCGGCGGCACAGGCACAGGGTCCATACCGGTTGCCGCGCAGATAGCAAAGCAGCAGGGTGCCATAGTGCTTTCCGTCGTGACGTATCCTTTCGATCTTGAAAGGGTTAGGAAGGTAAAGGCGGAGGAAGGCATACAAAAGCTCAGGAAGTTCAGCGACAGCGTGATAATACTTGATAACAACAGGCTCGTAAAGCTTGTCCCGAACCTGCCCATGAACCAAGCGTTCGCGCTTGCCGATGAGGTGTTAGCGAAGGCTATCGGTGGGCTTGTGTGGACGATAACTCAGCCAAGCCTGATAAACATAGACTTTGCCGATGTTCGCGCCATCATGGGCAACGGCGGCGTAGGGTTCATCGCAGTGGGCAACGGCAAGGGTACCGAGAAGGTTACCGCTGCATCAGAATCTGTGCTGAAGAATAGGCTCCTTGATGTCGATTTTGAAGGTGCGTCTGGAGCGCTGATACACATATCTGGCGGCGCGGAGATGACCATAGGTGACGCCATCAAAGCAGGAGAGATCATAACAGAGCGCATGGATCCCAAGGCCAACGTAAAATGGGGAGCGCGCATAATACCCGGCTACGATGACCAGATAGAGATCGTGGCGATAGTCACGGGGGTTAAGGGTGCTAGCATAATAGGCAAGCTCGAGGAGAAGCGCTCGCAGCCATATTCTGACCTGGAGGTGGTGGGCTGATGCTCACCATTTATTTTGTTTAGGCGATCGCGGTGAATGAAATGGAAGACGATGAATATTTCACCCCAAAGATAGCTGTTGTGGGTGTTGGAGGAATGGGCAGCAACCTGGTGAACAGGCTGCATACAAGCGGCATAAAGAGCGCAGTAACTATTGCAGTGAACACAGATGCTAATCATCTTAATATCATAAGGGCGGACAAGAAGTTGCTCATAGGCAGGGAGCTTACCAGGGGGCTTGGCGCAGGAGGCTTCCCCGAAGTGGGCGCGAAGGCTGCTGACGCAAGCAGGGACAGCATTGCTGAAGCAATAGAAGGCTATAACATGGTCTTCATAGCTGCGGGCATGGGCGGCGGCACAGGCGGAGGGGCCGCGCCAATCATTGCACAGATCGGCAGGGAGGCAGGCGCTCTTGTCGTGGCATTTGTATCATACCCATTCTCATTGGAGAGAAGCCGCAAGCAGAAGGCGGATTGGAGCTTGGAGCAGCTAAGCAAGAATGCCGATTCCACCATAGTCATAGAGAACGACAGGCTGCTGAGCTATGCACCCAATCTTCAGATGGACAAGGCACTGGAGCTGATAGACAATATAGCGGCAAACGCCGTGAGGGGCATAGCTGACACGATAACACTTCCAAGCCTTATAAACCTAGACTTTGCAGATCTGAGGAGCGTGATGCGCGACACGGGCACGGCAGTTATAAACATCGGCTACGGCAGCGGCACGGACAAGGTAGAAAAGGCCATACATACCACACTGGAGCATCCGCTTATGGATGTGGACATGACCGGCGCCAAGAGCGCGTTGGTGCACGTTACTGGTGGCGAATCCCTTACCATAGAGGAGGCAACAAAGATCGGCGAAGGTGTCACCGCAGACTTGGATCCCAAGGCAAACGTTATATTCGGGGCAAGGCTGCTGCCTGATCTCACCGATACCATAAAAGTGATGTCTATAGTCACAGGCGTAAAGCCGCGCCTAGGGCTCGCACCGAGGCTTAGCTCTGCCACAGTAGATACAAGCTTCATAAAGAGCATAGAAAGCATCTAATGTGGCTAGTGCTGCAAATGCGTTGGAGGTTGGAGCGCGCATCAGACGTAACTGCTGTGGTGCGCACAACATCTTTCTTTTGCTTTGGCAAAATAGGCCTTGCGGTACTGTTGAGTAATCTATATATACCTTAACACTTAAATTATTCCTGTTTGTTTGTCGAGTGGTATTTATGGTAGAAGAAGGCAAGACGATAATATCAATGAAAGACGTAAAGGTGGGCCGCTTTATAATCGTGGATGACATACCCTGCAGAGTGGTCGACATAGAGACAAGCTCCCCAGGCAAGCACGGATCTGCAAAGATGCGCATCACCGCCATGGGCATATTTGACGGCCAAAAGAAGACACTGCTCAAGCCTAGCGATGCAGAAGTAGAAGCTCCAGTAATAAAGAAGGTAAAATCGCAGGTTGTTTCCGTAAAGGGCGACACCGCGCAGCTGATGGACTCCGAAACGTATGAGGTGTTCGAGCTGCCAATTCCGTCGGACCTTGCTGGGAAAGTGAATCCGGGTGCAGAGGTCGAGGTGCTAGAGGCGATGGGGAGGAAGCTGCTTTCAAGGATACTTAGCTAAGCATGATTGAAACTGGTGAAAAAATGGAGGTGCAGATACTATCCGACAGGCAGAACGCTTATTTTGACAGGCGCGAGGTTGAATTTTCCATCATCTTCGAAGGTCCCACCGCGCAGAAAGGTGAAGTGCTAAAAGAGCTTTGCAAGAAGCTGAACATAAATCCCGACTATGCCATAATCGTTGGCATGTCGCAATCTTTTGGTGTGAAGCAAAGCACGGGCGCTCTTCATGCGTACAAGTCAAAGGAGGATATGCTTAAGCATGAGCCCAGATACCTGTTCGATCGCGGCAAGAAAGTGAAGAAACAGGAAGAGGCCGCCGAGCCGCAAAAGGCAGCAGAGGCGAAGTGATGCAGATGGCACAGCAACAAGCCAAGAGTGAAAAAAAATTCAAGCCGTACAAGCAGCCAAAGTTATGCCCGAAATGCAACTCGCGCATGGCCGAGCATGCGGATAGATTCACCTGTGGCAAGTGCGGATATACCGAATTTAAAAGTAAGAAGTGATAGCATACAGGGCTCGCACAGTAGATCGGTGCCGCACCGCGGTGCGCGTGCAAGGAAGCACGGCAAAAACCAGGCGCATAACCAAGTTCGTATCGCATACATATCCTACATAATAACGCTTGCGCTGCTTGTAGCGCTTGTCTACTCGCAGTACCACTACTACGCAATGGGCTGCATCCAGTACAGCACCGAAGCTTCAAACATGATGCCGCAGCAGTGCAGTCTCTCCATAGCTAATGCAACCATATACCTTTCGCTGCTTTTCCCTTCATTAGTGTTCTCATACCTCCTCTGGAAGAGAAAGTCATTGCGCTCAATAATAGGTGGGCTAGGCCTTTCAAGGTCAAAGCTTACGCTTAGGAACATAAGCATAGGAGTGGCGTTATTCCTAAGCATATTGCTGCTGAGCCTCGGCTTTGGTGTCTTCACAGAAGCAACAGGAATACAGCTTCCCACCAACGTGCAGCAGCTTCTCAGCGGAATGCCCCTATATTTGCTGCTCTTCTCGTTCATAGTGGCGCCGATAGATGAGGAAATACTGTTTAGGGGCTTCCTGGTGCCTAGGATAGGCATTGTGGCAAGCGCGCTGGTGTTCGCGCTGCTGCATTTCTCCTATGTTTCTATATCAGAGACAGTTGCTGCCTTCGTATTCGGGCTCCTTGCTGGCTACGTATTCAAGAGAACGGGATCGCTCTACGCCTCAATAACCGGTCATATGCTGGTAAATATGCTCACAATAGTTACGATACTGGCGATAAGTCATGTGTGATATGTACTCTCGAATAATAAGCATCGCTCTTGTCGAGCCTCTATACCAGGTAAACATCGGTCACATAGCGAGGGTTATGAAGAATTTTTGTGTTAAGAACCTCTACCTTGTAAAGCCGCGATGCAACTATTTGGGTGCAAAGGCGATAATGTATTCGAAGCACGCGCATGATGTACTCGAGCACGCAAAAAAGGTCGGCAGCATAAGCGAGGCCGCAAGGATTAGCAGGTCAAACCTCGTGGTCGGCACAACAGGCATATGGAGGAAATCGGAAAGGTCCCTATACAATATATATACTCCAAGCGCGTTCGTTAAAAGCCACAAAGGTGCTAAACGCATGCTTCTAGTGCTTGGCAGGGATGACACCGGCCTGACAAAGAAAGAGCTCGAGGAGTGCGACGCCGTTGTTGCGATAGCTGCTAATCCCGCATATCCGGTGTTGAATATATCCCACGCGCTTGCAATACTGCTTTACGAGTTCACTGGCAAGGACATGAGCCCCGAATACAGCATCGAAAGGATGCTCGCTTCGGAAAGCACAAAGGAATCCATATACATGCTTTTCAAGAAGCTCGTATACTCAAATAAAAGGATAAGAAACAAGAAAGCTGTACTAATGGCATTCAGGCACATGCTGAATAGGTCATTGCCCAGAGAAAAGGAACTGAGGGCGCTCGCCGTAGCGCTCTCTACCAAATAAGATACGTGCTTCAATTTACTGGAGTCTTCTTAGATTTTATTATCTTTATCTTCTTAGGCGTTATGAGTATCTTCTCGTCGTCTATTCTCGCTATGTCACCGTCTATCTTTTCGGTGAAAGCCTTAAGGTCATCCACGATACCCTTTAGGGTGTTCGGTCTTTTGGACATTTCTGCGATGTTCATAAGCACGATATTGTTGTTGTTCAGTTCCTTCTTTATGAGTTCAGCGTCGCCTTCCGTCTGCAATGCAACGGGTTTTATGTAATGGTCAGCGGGCTCATGCATTACATCAACGTTTTCCATTTCTGCTGCGTTCATGTACTCTTCAACATCTATCTCCTTTGTTGATACCCCAAATACCTTGCCCAATTTTTCGTAAATGCTCATTCAATACACCTTTGTCGCCTTCGATAAGTAATGCACATGTTAGTTTTAAAATACTTTCGATAATTTGTGTATTTGTGGCATAGCGCAAAGCGTGCGCCCCATCGAGCGCATAAGCAGCCCAATCATCGCTTTTGGCTACGTGCTGAGTGTGCAAAGCTTAAAATACATTTGCTTTGTAATATAATCGATGATAAAAATAAAGCGCGTTTACGACGAATTTGACATAACGGACGGCTTGCGCGTTCTTGTTGACCGGCTTTGGCCGCGCGGAATAAGAAAGGACTCCAGGAATATCGATTTGTGGCTGAGAGATATAGCTCCGAGCGACGAGCTCAGAAAGTGGTTCGCTCACGACACATCGAAATGGGGCGAATTTCGCGCAAGGTACTTGAAGGAGCTGCGCAGCAACAAGGCGCTGCCAAAGCTTATAGAGCTCATAGATACCAACAAGGATATTACCTTCATATACAGTGCTAGGGATGCAAAGCACAACCAGGCCGTGGTGCTTCTGGAGTTTTTGAAGCGTAGAGGCTATTCCTAAGCGCTGGCGGTGCTTGCTTGAACAGCATAATAGTAGACACGAGTTCCATATTATTTGGGTTCGAAAACAGGAAGAATGTATTCGATATCGTGTTAAGGGAGTGGCATGGATGCAGGCTGCTCATGCCCAGCAGCATAATGGGGGAGCTGAGGAAAAAAGCACAAAATTCCGGGAAAAGCGGCGCGTATGCCAAAGCGGCTCTTGCCTTGCTGCATAATGTTCCAGCTATTAAAATAAGGGGCGGTTCAAATGCAGATTCATGGATTGTGGGCAATGCTCTACCCCGCAAGGCATTGGTGGTCACTAACGATACCCTTTTAGGAAGAAGGCTGGCAGAAATGGGGGTAAAAGTTTTTAGGCTTTCCAGGAATGGCATGCTTCGCGCTTACAAAGTTTAGCATGTTGGGAACCGTATAGCACCGATGCATAACGCTCGCAGTGGCTGCAAGCAAACCGCAAAGTATATATACATTTATAGAGCAGTAATACCAAAGCTGCCTGGCTGAAAGCATGCATGTGGGCTGGTGCCGTAGCCGATCATCCGTGTAGGTGCGCGCAAGGTGCTGTACTGGGTGCAGCAGTCCTGGGATACCCCTGCAAGAAAGAGGCCTGCTGGCTTAAGCTATGAAACGCATGCCGCCGCAAACCGGCAAGAGCATTTTAGCCGCATACTTGCGCCTCCATGATTTAACTTAGATGCGCATATAGTAATATTAAGGGGTTGATTTATTGTACTACATATATTCCATAAAAGACAATTTTAGGCTCCTGCCAGAATACTTCGTGCAGAATATAAATGATGCCGCCACTGCAATACTGCAGAAAAAATATGAAGGTCAGATAGACAAAGACATGGGCGTGATACTATCAGTGCACAACGTGCGCAACATAAGCGACGGTCAGATTCTTCCTGGCGATCCGTCAACGCATCACGATGTAGAATTCGATGTGCTTACGTATGCGCCTTATGTCGAGGAAGTTGTGGCCGGCGAGGTGACTGAAATCGCTGAGTTCGGCGCTTTTGTGAGGATCGGCCCGATGGACGGCCTTGTGCATGTATCGCAGATACTCAATGAATTTCTTTCGTTTGACAGAAAGGCCCAGTCGTTCGTCTCTAAGAAATCGGGCAAAAACCTCAAGAAAGGGGACCTTGTCTATGCAAAGATATCCACTATAAGCATGAAGAGTTCCATAAAGGATTCAAAGATAGCGCTCACCATGAAGCCAGAGGGGCTCGGCAAGCAAGAATGGCTTTCAAAAGGGCCTTCTGGCGCGCAGAAAGAGAAAGGCAAGAAGCGCCAGAAATAATCTGCGAACTGCAAACGTGAGATTAAGCAGAGTGATGTCATATGGAAGAAAAGGCGTGTAAGCATTGCAGGCTCATAATAAGTCACGGTACCGTGTGCCCTATATGCGGTTCTTCAGACCTTACCACAAAATGGAGTGGGTACATAGTAGTAATGAATGCCGAAAAGTCCGAGGCAGCGAAGAAGCTCGGTATAAAGATGAACGGCACCTACGCGCTCAACATAAAGGAGTGAGTCAGCCTTCTTCTTTGTTATCGCTTGCTTCTGGCCCCATTTCTTTATCTGCAGGTTTTTCCTGCTCCGGCTTTGCGTATTCCTCCTCAACCTCCACTGTGCCTATGCCATCTATGTATGTAAATATCGAAGCTATGAGGCTTGCCTTATCAACAAAGTAGTTGGCGTCCTTGTTTACCTCCTTTCCAAATCTGATTCTTGCAGTCCCGCCTTCCACCTCTATTCTTGATGGAGCCATATCGTAAGTCTTTGCGAAGCCGCCGATTTTGTCCTCTAACGTGCTGAGCTGCCTTACCACCTTGACTTCGTATATGAGCTCTCTTCCGGCGTATGGATGGTTCGCATCTACCACAACTCTTCCCGAGTTGACGCTCTTTACCACCGCAGGAACGTTGTCTATGTCTACGCTCATGCCTGGATACGGGTTTATGTCGCGCTTCCTGAAATCCGATAGCGGCACAATCCTTACAAGACTTTCACTCCTTTCACCAAAGGCGTCTTCAGGCTTGAACGTGAACTTCTTAACTTCACCAACGCTCATGTTTCTGAGCTCCCTGTCAAGACCTCTAATGGTGCTCTTGGAGCCGAGCACTATAAGTACAGGGCCGTACTTTGCCTTGTCGTTGTATATGCCTGCCTCCTTTGCCCGCGCCGCATCCGTAGAAAGCACAAGGCTGTTGTCGACAGCGTTCCATGCGTTGTATTCTATCTCAAGAAAATCCCCATCTTTGAAGGCCATAGTCACTACCTCAAATGCGCTTAGCGCATTGATGCAAAATAGCTATATACGTTTTCCTGCAAATATTTATAAAGCAGTAGGCAGAGGCGTTTCTGCTTTAATTTAAACATGATAGACCTCTCAAACTTCGTTGAGGGTTGGATTTTGTGTCGTATCCCATATAGCGCTACTTTTATATAATTTTGTGTAGTAAAGTAAACGATAAAATGTACATTGATCAGCGAAATTCACCCCCCAAAGATAAAGAAGGCATACGGCGCCCATAAGTTGCCCATTCTAAAACTTTGCAATATGCCCTGAAAGAGCTTGATTCTAACTTCAGATCCTCAGGAAAAGGGCAAAGAAAGGCAAAAACGCATCCTTTCCAAAATATAAAGGCAAGTACCTGTTTACCACATTTGCGTACGATCTCTTGAACGAAGAAGGATGCGGGAGGCTTGCGGAGATGCACAGCAACCCGCAGAAAGGCTTATTGCGTGCGGGATACCGCCGGCAATGTCGGCGGAGAGGACCTGCACGCGATAGGTTTATAAGGGCTAAGCCCCTATGTCATATATAATATACTGGTCAACATGAACAGTGAAAAAAGAAAGAAAGTCATATTCCTAATAGGGTCGTTGATAGTTGCGGCAATGTTCCTTAGCTCCTACGGTGCGTTTGGCAGCAACAATACTGCTCAAGCAACCACCACGGTTGCGCAAAAGGCTGCGACTAGTGCAAGAACCTACTACCTGTCTAACAATTATGTAAATGCCACAATATACGCGTATTACAACGCCTCAGTGGTGTTTAACAGAAGCGTGAGCAATTCATCCATAGCAGCAATGCTTTCAACGCTCTCCGCCAACGGCTCGATCAGCGATTACATCGGCGCAGGCCATTCATACAAGCTTTACTTGTCAAACATGACCGTGCCCAGCCTCAAGCAGGCGCTCATAGTTCACAACCTTTCCGCCACTATAACTACAACCGCCTTAATACGCCTTCCAAGCAAGATAGCGCTGTATCCGGGTGGGCTGTATCAAGGTGGTTATGCAATAAACGGCACGTTCACCGACACAAGCTTTTCGGTAATTACAAGCAACATACTGCCGATAGGTACGAAGATACCCGTGCACATAAATGCGCTTGTGTTTGGCAATGGTACTGTAGACGGCAGCAATGTGACCTGTATGTATAACGGGGTAGAATGTCAATGAGTGCTAGCCATCTGAAGGATCTGGCGCTCAAATATGCGGTAAAGAACGCCATAGACTACGGCAAGGCGTCGATATCGAGTGTCCTGGGCAAGGTGCTATCAAAGCTATCCAAAGAAGAAAAAGGTGACATAAAGCAGATAGAAGCAGATGTTACTGAGATTGTAAAGCATGTAAACAGCATGGGCGTTGCAGAGCTGGGCGCGCTGTACAAAAAATACGATAGCGAATTCCGAGCTGAGGAAAAGGTGAAGGTCGAGGCAACGTCAAAGCCAAGCATGGTGCTCGAGGGTGCAGAAAGCGGCTCGTTTGCAACGAGGTACGCACCAGAGCCTAACGGCTTCATGCACATAGGGAATGCAAAAGCAGCAATACTTGCAGCTGAATTCGCTAAGATATATAAAGGCAAGATATTCCTTTATTTCGATGACACAAATCCGGAGAAGGAAGAGCAGAGGTTTGTGGATGCAATAAGGTCGGATTCAGAGTGGCTCGGCATCCAATTTGATGGCGAATACTATGCGAGCGACAGCATAGACGATGTGTACAAGTACGCCGAGCAGGCGATACGAAACGGCAAGGCATATGTGTGCACGTGCACACCAGAGCAGATGAAAGCCGACAGGTTCCATGCGCGCGAATGCAAGCACAGGAGTCAAAGCGTTGAGGAGAACTTGCAGCTGTTCGAAGCGATGCTTTCTGGCAAGTTTGAAGAAGGCGCAGCCGTTCTGAGGCTTAAAGGTGACATGAAGTCGCAAAATACAGTAATGCGCGATCCTACCATAATGCGTGTTAAGAAGCATGCGCACTACCGCCAGGGAAACAAATACATCGTGTGGCCCACATACGACTTTAACACGCCCATAATGGATTCGCTGCATGGCATAACCGATGCCATAAGAAGCAAAGAATACGAGCTGAGAAACGAGCTTTATTACGCAGTGCTTGATGCAATAGGCTTGAGGAAGCCCAGGATGCACCTAGAGGCAAGGCTTGTCATAAAGAACAACGTAACGCACAAGAGGGAGCTCCGCGCGCTGATAAGCGAGGGCAAGCTCTCTGGTTATGACGATCCGCGGTTAGTAACTATCGCCGCGCTCCGCCGCAGGGGCATACAACCTGAGGCCATAAAAAGGTTTGTATTGCGGTTTGGCATGAGCATGGTAGATAGTGTTGTCAGCATTGACATGCTCATGTCAGAGAACAAGAGCATTATAGACCCAATAGCGAAGAGATTTTTCTACGTGGAAAATCCAGTAAAGCTCATAGTCAGCAACGCACAATCCCAAAGCGTGAGCTTGCGCATGCACCCCGTATCTGATATGGGCTCAAGGAGCTATACCGTGGGCGATACCTTCTATATAAGCAGTTCGGATTCCGCACTTTCTGACGGCGAGACAATAAGGCTTAAGGACTTGTACAGCATTAAAATAGTCAGCCATACTAGTAGTGCAATCTCGGCAGAAAGGATTGGAGAAGGCGCGCATGCAAAAAAGCTCCAATGGGTTTCGGAAGGGAATTTTGTCAAATGCGATATTACCGTGCCAGGCAACCCGCTGAACGATGATGGCTCATTCAATGAAAACAGCTTGCAGCACAGCCATGGATACATAGAAAGCGCAGCCGCGTCGCTAAGCAAAGGTAGTATAGTACAGCTTGAGCGTTATGGCTACTGTATAGTTGATGAGACAAAAAACATGGGATTTATATTGATATCAAAATGATCAAGGTCAAAGTACCCCAAGAAGGCGCCCCGTATTTTCTGATTTTATAAAACCCTGTATTGATCCCATTATAGCCTTTGCCTCTTTTGTTTTTCCTGTTTTGAAGAGCGCGTAGGCCGCATAATAAAGCGCAATATGCGGTTGCCACCTGGCCTTCAACAGTACTTCGGAATGCTGCAGGACACCTTTGAAATCGCCAATCTCGCTGCCGAGCTGCATAGAAGCATACTCGTAGAGCGTGCCATCTAGCTTCTTAACGTTGTATAAGGCGGAGCGCGCGGCAGCGGTATCCCCAAACTTAAGGTACGCAAGGAAAAGATGATACGCGCTTGTTTTAGCGTCGCTAAGCGGGGTGCCGCTTCTTAGCATGCTGGAGCACTTTGCAAGCAGAAGCTTTGCCTTTGACGTGAGCTCCGAAGCGTGGTAGTTATGCTCCGCATTCTCTTCCATAAATCCTTCTCTATCATAGCTTATCCTAGAAAGTTCATAGTTCGAATACGCTATATACGTAAGGGCTTCCGCATAGAGTAGCATAGGATCTTTTGCAGTGTTAAAAAGCTGCTCATAAATCTTTATGCTCTCCTCGTATTCGTGCAATCTGTTGTGTGTGCTTATCTCACGCACCGCGTCGACTCTGTTGTGATCTGCTGCCTGCGGCGTGGTGCTGCTCGCAATGCCCTCGCAGTTTGTGCATATAGCAACGCCGCCGAACGAGATATTCTCGGCTCCGCAGTACATGCACGTAAACTTGCCCGCCACTTTGGGCATTTTTTTAGAGTATTTCACAAAATCAAACATCTTCTCACAACTTTTCGAGTACAGTGAAAAGATGCAGGCTGTCATAAGGCTCCAGCCCGAACTTTTCAAGCACTTTAAACTTGTCCTTCAAGAGATTTAATTCTTTTTCATAAATCGATTCCGGCCTGCTGCTTATGCTTATGCTCTGCGACTTTACTATAAAATACGCAATGCCCCCCCTTTTCAGGAATCTGCTGTTTTCCAGGAGCACCTTTGCTTGCTCCTTTGTTGATACGTCCTGGTATATCACATTGCACGCTTCAGCTTCAATGTATTGAGCATATACGGAGCTGTCCCTTGCATCGGCGAGTATGGGCACCATGTTGGCTCGCGACTCGCACACCTTGATGAGCTCACGCATGTTGCGCTCAGAAAGCTCTATCGCGTACACACTGCCTTCCCTTCCAACAATGTCGCTCACATGGCTCGATGTGGTACCTGTGGCCGCGCCAAGGTAGAGCACCGAGCTACCGCTCTTAATCGCCATGCGCTTGAGGCCTTTGAGCATTGCCGCGGCAAGCTTGCTTCTGTACGGGTTCCATAGCCTGTATTCCCTACCCTCTATGTTCACAAGCTCTTCGTTGTAAACTCTGCGCCCCTTTGCAAGATTCAGGGTTGCGAGTTTGCCTCCTATCATGTATACGCCATCAAATACCTCCCTTATGCTGTTGTCGTTCATCTGACTACCTACTGGTATAAATAGATTGGATACTGCATTTTATATATTTTTGTTGGGCATAAGCTATATAACACTGGGCGTGGGCGCGTCCCACCAGCGTGGTTATCATGGACGGTATTCTGCAGAAGCTGCTTGGCGACCTCTCCCCCATATACAGCTCAACCGTGAGCGAAGAGGAAATGCTCAAGCATTTCAAGACGGTAATAGGCAGCACCCTCGGCATTGATGCGGTGAACATAGTAAGCATGCTTAGTAGCGACGGGGCGACCCGCAGCGCGGAGCAGAACACGTTGCACGGCTACGTGATAAACACCGGCAAATATTACGTAGACAATCAGCTCAGCGAATACTCTTCGTTCCCGGAGCTCATAAGCTACAAGAATCAAGGCTTTGCAAGCTGCGCCGTGCTTCCCATAAACCTTCACGGCAAGGCGTCCCTGGTAATAGAACTTCTTTCAAAAGCGGAGAATAAGTTCAACGACGAGATAATAAGCAGTGTGGCTCTCGCTTCAACTGCGATAGGCATCGAACTAGCATACCGCAGCGAGAAGACAAAGAACACCAGGGTGGCCAACTACTTCAGCGGAGCGTTCGACAACATACCAATGCAGTTGCTCGTTGTTTCCGATAATACAATAATAAAGAGCAACAAGTTCGCCATTGGCGAATTTCGCCTGCAGCTTCCAAAGAAGGTTAACGAGCTCCTTGGGATGGACTTTGATGCGCTTTCCAAGCTTGCCGGGAGAACGGCAACTGTGAGCATACAGCTAGAGGGCAAGAAGCGCGTCTATTATGTCTCAACGAGCAAGATAAGCGACAAGCTCGTGCATGTTGCGCTGAGCAATGCCACTAGTATAGAACGCTTTTCTGCGCTCAGCGACATGATAAGCAATGACCCGCTCTCCGCGCTCATCTATACCGACGAGCAATTTAGCATACTGGAAGCATCGCAAAGCATAGAGAAGCTCACAGGCTATCCTACCGGGTACGTGTTGGGCAAAAGTATCGAAGATCTTGTAATAGAAGGAAGCAGGAGCGCGTTCAAGAACTACGCCTCAGCGCTGCAAAGCGGCGGCATCTCGGGATTTACCGATATCGCCACCATAAATGCGATGCCGACGCATGTGCGCTTTGCAGCTTCAAGCTGGGCAGGCGGCTTCATGTTTCTAATTTACAACGCAAACGCGGAGAAATATCTGTCAGACGTAAAGGATGCGTTCTTTGATTTTATCAACGGCACGTCGGACATGGTCATAACAGTAGACAACTTCGGGTACATCACCAATGCGAACATGACTGTAGAAAGCGTTCTGGGCTACCAAAGGGCCGAGATGGTGGGCAAGGAGATCAAATCCATATATGTAGATCCCTTCCTGCTTGATCGCGATATAGCATATGTGAGGAACGGCGGAAAGGTGGACAACTCATACGTGGACCTTGTATCGAAGAGCGGCGCAAAGGTAGCGGCAACGCATTCGATACGCGCATTCAAAGGCGTGGAAAACGACAGCAGCTACATCATCGTTGTCAAGGAGCTGGAAACAAGGCGTCGTCTAAGAGACCAGGAATCTATGATGAGGGACATGCAAAACCAGCTTAAAAAGTTGCGCTCCACGAGCGATTTGAAGTCGCAGTTCATATACAACATATCCCACGAACTGAAGACACCATTGACAAACATAAAGGGCTTCTCCAAGCTGCTGTATGATGGGGAGTTTGGTGCCATAAACGGTGAGCAAAAGGAATACGTTTCTACCATAATAGACGAGGCTAACAGGCTCATGCTCATAATACAACAAGTCCTAGATGCGGCAAAGCTCGAATCGAACAAGGTTAAGCTGGAGCCAAAAGAGGTGGACATGCGCGACCTTTACGAAAATCCCAGCATAAAAGCACTTCAAGAGAGCGCCACGGGCAAGGGCCTTTCATTTAGCTGGGATGTGGCATTCGATACGCCAAAGGTATATGCCGATCCAAACAGACTCATACAGGTTTTTGTGAACCTGATAGGCAACGCCATCAAGTTTACAGAGAAAGGAAGCATAACCGTAAAGATCTACAGGAAGGGCTCGAAATACATACAATGCGATGTCGTTGATACGGGCATAGGCATCAGCGAAGAAGACAAGCACAAGCTGTTCAGGAAGTTCTACGAAGCTCCAAAGAGGGGCCTTGTGAAGCAGGACGGTGCCGGGACGGGCCTTGGGCTCTCTATAGCAAAGGACATCGTGCGGTTGCACGGCGGCAAGATAGGATTTGAGTCGCAGCTCGGTGTAGGTAGCCGGTTCTGGTTCACTCTGAGGGTAAAGCCAAAGTCAGCAAGGCAAAAGCAAGCCAGCAAGAGCGCAACAGCGTGACCAGCAAGTCCGTTTGAGGGCCTGCATGTGCTTCAATGCCGGCCGCATTAAGTTTGCCACATAAGCCTACATCCCCTTTCCTATTCACGGTTGCGTGTAGCTGGAATACCAATTGCCCGCAAAATTAACACCAGTGGGCACGCCGTTGTTGCCATTGCCGCTGTAGTCGTTTGCGTTGCCATTGAGCGGATACCAAGCAACTAGGTGCTGCAGTTAAAAGTGATACTTCCTATTTGTAGAAATCATTGAATATACCAAAAATAACCAGCAAGCCTTAGTGCGCGACTTCTATGCCGCACGGGCCCCCAATAATAACCGCTTTCTTGTACAGGTTTTGAAGGACTGTGTAGTTAAACCCGTTATACACCCCTCCAAGGGTTGTATTGGCTATCGTGCCTGATGTCACGTTCGTTGTGATGGTCAGTGCAGATGTACCATTATAAAACGCGCTCTTTGTGAGCGTTATAAAATTTGTTATGTACAGTCCGCGCTGTCCAACGGTCCTTACGAGCATGCCGTATGGGGTGAAGGGGCTCACATTCTGGTACGTATATGTTACGGTGGGTGCACTGCCATAGTAGCTCACATAAGCGGTGTAATATTGCTGCTGTGTGCAAGCGCTTGTGTTGGTGTAAAGCTTGGACATGTTCATCACTAGCGGGTAGAATTTGTCCTTGTTGAGCAGTTCCTGTATTTCAATCTGCGTCTGATTTGTGGCTGGCTTTGTTGTTGTCGTGCTTGAGACGCTCGTTGTGGTGCTTGAAACGGTTGTTGCTATAGTAGAATTTGTGTATGCGGGCACGCCTGCGCTTGAGCCGCCCAACGCCACGTATATCTCCTTTATGTTGGAAGCATCTGGAGCGATAAGCAGGCTCGCGCTTACCGGTATAATCGTCACGCTTATGCTATTGCTTGATATAGAATCAAGCCTCATCTCGATCGTAGTGTAATTGCTGCCAGCATTTATCTTTACGGTATTGTAGAGCTTAAGCTCTACGTAAAGCAAAGGCGTTATCATAACAGGGAGCTGGGCTATATATATGTGGGTGGAATTGCCGCTCTGCCTGCCAGAAATATACATCGCGTATTCGTTGCCCCTGATAAGGAATATGGCGGGTGTGCTGGTTATCGTGGTATTCAAAGGCGCATTTACTATAAATACCCTTGTAGGGCCAGCATGCCAATAGGCATAAGCGGCTATCACAACTATCAAGACAGCTATTACAACAGCATAAATCAGTGCCCTGCTGTGCTCTTTTTTCTGTGGGGTAGCCATGGAACCAATGTATATTGTCAAGAAAAGCTTTTATCTCTTGCGAGGTGCTACCAAAGCGCGATAAAAAGCAAAAATGGAAAAGTATAATATTTCTATGTGTAATATGCTATCAGGTGACTATATGGATGCGGGCACGGCCAATGCACGTGAAGGTGCAGATTTTGTATTGAATGTGCTTAATGAGCGGCAGCAGATAACCTACAGTGAATTAAGCGGCATGGCGTTCAGTCGTGGGCTTCCGGAAAGCGTTCTTAAGCAGGGTATTGAAGAGCTGGCATCAATGAAGGTAATCGCATCAAGGAGTAGCGGCGGAATACTCACATATTACATGCTCCAGCAAGAAAATACGCTGCGCAAGGTGCTTATAGTAGAGGATGACAAGAATATAAACAAACTGATGGCGCTTTCAATAGGCAAGGACTTTGAGATAAACCAGCTTTACGATGGCGCCGAGGTGTTGCCTTTCGTCAGAAGCAGCAGAC
This sequence comes from Candidatus Micrarchaeia archaeon, assembly GCA_049966775.1. Taxonomy (GTDB): domain Archaea; phylum Micrarchaeota; class Micrarchaeia; order Micrarchaeales; family Micrarchaeaceae; genus JAKAWW01. The sequence continues at coordinate 16,689 of JBMFTZ010000004.1, read as the reverse complement.
CCGATCTTGTGATACTTGACCTTATGCTGCCACACAAGGATGGCCTTGACATCTGCCAGACAATCAAAAGCGATCCTGACCTTAGCAATACGATAATAATAATAGTCAGCGCGATGGATCCCACAAGCAACAGATTTAAAGGCATAAAGAATGGTGCGGATTACTACATAAAGAAGCCATTCGAGCCCGCCGATTTGAGGAACCTCGTCACGTTGTTCCTTAAGAAAAAGGGCAAGAGGTTTGATCCGCTCATCGATCTCCCAGATGAGGAAAGGCTTACCGATGAGATAGAGCGCTCGATAAAAGAGGATTCACGGTACACAATAGGCGCGCTTAAGGTCAATAACCTGGGCGATTACGCAAAGAAATTCGGCGAAAGATCCGCCATGGTGATATTGCGGCTTATTTCCCAGCTTCTCCAAGACACCATAAGCACAAGGGTGCAGAACGTGTTTGTTGGGTTCTTGAATAGCGAGATGTTTATGGTCGCCGGGCTGCATGACGATGTGCTGAAAGCCGTAGAAGAAGTAAGGCAGGAGTTCAGCGCGGTGCTGCCTTTTATACTGCAAGATGAAGGATACAAGCTGCTTGATCTTGATATCGACAATCTCTTTGAGTCAAACGAGGTGCCCAAGCTTACCCTCACGTTTGAGGTGCTGCAGAAGGAGCAGATAAAAGAAAGAAGAGATGCCATATTGAAGAGCAAGGGTGATGTCGCAAAGCCGATCGGCGCTTATACCTATGACGAATTGCAGAGGCTTTTTGGCGGCAAGGATCTCGACGTGAAGATAACCCGCGACTCAAGCGGCGTAAAGTTGCAGGTGGGTAAGGATAATGGCAAGGAGGGCGCGTAAAGGCGATGCCGAGAAGGCACAGGCTGCGCTCGATTTCCTGATAGCATACGGGGTCGCCATACTCATAATAGCGGTAGCCCTTTACGTAATGTACAGAATAGGCGTCTTTAATCCCACAATCGTGCCTTCCTACTGCAATCCTGCGCCTTCCTTTATGTGCAATCTTGCAGCCATCAATACCTCTGGCGTGCTTACTATATCGTTCGCCCAGGTCACAGGCGGCGAGATAAACATAACGGGTGCGGCATGCTCGACAGGTGTAAACTCTACCGGTAATGGGCCGATGTATGGAAACATCGGTGTAAAAAACTATAGCAAGGCGCCACAGTTCTACCCTTCAACTGAGCTCAACGGCGGGCTTGACGTCTATTCGAGCAACAGCATCGCCATGAACCTGTATTGCTACTCTAGTTACGGTATAGCCAAAGCATCATTGGGCTCAGCATTTACAGGATATGTATGGATTAACTACACTTATGCTGGCTTGCCTCCTACGCTGCACAACGTTGAGGAGATAGCTACAGTGAGCACCAAATATACGTGATCTCTTGATAATAGCGATAGCAGGAAGGCCAGGTGCAGGCAAATCGGCACTCGCCGCGCTGCTAAAAAGGCGCGGTTTCACCGTCATAGAGCTTTCCGCGCAGATAAAGCTGCTGATGCAAAAGGAGCATATGCGCGTAAATCCATACAGCATATTGGAAGAAGGTAAGGCATTGCGCAGAAAATACGGCAAGGCAGCAGTGGCAAGGCTCGCCTTGGAGCACAACAAAATCGGCAGGGATATGGTGTTCAGCGGGCTAAGAAGCAAAAGTGAGCTAAACTACCTGCGCAAAAGCTTGGGCAAAGGTGTTACACTCATATATGTGACCGCTCCAGACCGCATAAGGCTCAAAAGGCTGAAGATCAGAGAGCCTGCGTATACAGCTGCGCTAATGGCCCACAGGGACAGGGAAGAAGACAAGTTTGGCATGGGCGGTTTGGAAAGCAGTGCCGATTTTATAGTGTCAAACGTCTCTAGCTTCAAATCGCTGTCGAGCGACTTGGGCGTGATACTGGCGATGATGCGCCGCGGTCGCAGCCGGAGATAAAAAGTTTTATATTAATGAGCACTTAAATAATATCATAGTGTGTGGTAGAATGAGGAATGCTGCCGTGGTGCTTTCGGTTCTGCTGCTTTTTGTAGCTTACGCTAACGGCGCATACGTGAGCGTGCTTGAGCCTTACAATGCCACAATCTACCAAAATGGCAGCATCTTCCTGGGCAAGGTGGGCCCAGGGGAGCCTTTCTACATTACAATATCGTCTGCTACAACAGGCAGCTCTGGCATGCTGCTTAACTATGGCTGGAATAGACTTATTGCATACGGCCTTCCGCCTGGTTGGGTTGTTGTGAATTCGCCACTTAACCTGCCGCAGCTTTCAGTGAAGGTTACCGCATCGCCGCGAGCGCAAAATGGCACATATAGGTTCTATCTAAGGGCGATAAATACTGGAAACTACTCCAAGATAGGCAATCTCACATTCAGCGCCCTGGTGAATGTCACTCCAAATGTATTCAACCTTGCAGTGTACCCTAACAACATAAGCGTAGGCCCAGGGCAGCCGGCAGTAATACACATAGGCATAAACAATACAGGCGTATCCGATAGCCCATTTACGATAAGCGTCTATGGCGCGCCAGCATGGAGCTATACAGAGACCGTAATAGCCCCGCACTCGACGTCAAAGCTCTTCGCATATAACCTCTACGAAAACGAGTCTGGCATATACAAGCTGCGCCTGTTAGTTAATTCTTCAGCTAGCTCATTGGTATACAAAGTGGTGAATATAAGCATGCTTGTAAAGGCTAGCATACCCAGCGACTATAGTGCAATCGGTCAGGGCGCCATAGTGTTTCCCAATGTTTATGCTCCAGCTTATTCTGTGATGTACCTGATAGACTGGCTCGCAAGGAGCTTGAAGTAATGTGGTCGCAATGGAGAGGCGCAGGAAAGCAAAAGCAAAGCAGACGGGCAGCGCAACCAAAGGCAAGATAGAAGCGCTGTATATAAAGCTCAATTCAATCGTCGACTTAGCCAGGCGCATGTCATCATCAGGCACGTTGAAGCACGTAAGCGCCATAAAGGAAGGCAGTGTATACAAGCTGTTCACTATAGGAGAAAAAATTGGCGACGTGCAGCTGGTGTACTATTCAACTGTAGGCAAGCTCGGCAAGTTTCTTGTCTATAATCCGAACGCACCCAGCGAATACATAGAGATGCGCGACACCATAGCAACAAGCGCGAGCGACTACAACATAATGAAGGCGCCCATATTGGAGCTTGAAACAAGCCTTTTCAGGGAGGCGAAAGGCAAAAGCAAAGAGCTCATGCTTGTCAGGGCAAAGGACTTTGACTCTTTTGTAAAATCCCTGGTAAGCGATTCGCAATACGGGGGAAGCAGCTCAAAGGCGTACGCGTTCTTCTACGGCGGTGCGCACTACATCGGTTCGTTCGAGCTAATGCGCGACACGGGCAGGATATTCACTTATGCAAAGCTCAACAGTAGCATGGTGTTCAATTACCTGAAGTATAACTACAGTAACGATACCATAGAGCCCACTAACTCAATAGTAGACAAAGCCTATACGTATGTCCGTGTAATAAATCTTGCAGAACCGTTCCCGTTCTTCAAGGACTGACAGTGCCCTCCGCTGGTAATAAAAAACAATAGGTTCTAAAATGCATACTGCGAATGTTTAAGCATGCCCGAGTAGCTCAATGGTAGAGCGACTGGCTGTTAACCAGTAGGTTGCAGGTCCGATTCCTGCTTCGGGCGCCTTTGCTTTTGCTGTGGTAAATACGGGTTAGGATCAGCCGTTTATCCCACTTTTGCTAAGGCAAGCTTTAGCTTCCGCATCTGAGGCTTTGCTATCCTACGAGCATAGGCAAGGTTTATCTTGTCCCATGTTTTTTTATACAGTTTAAGGAGCTCTCCTTTTGGTATGTATTTCTGCAATGTTCTTGCCATTTGTCATCGAATAACGTACCCAGAGCATCAGCCGACTGGATTATTTTTGCAATGGATCCTTAGTATGAAAAGGTTTACGATAGGATTTTCAACAACCACCCGCGTATAAGTTCACCACAACATATATAGACATTATTAATGGTAATAATTATGACTGCATCCTGCCCGCGGGGTTGCTGGTGATGGAAGAAGAGATGGACGAAATAGGCGGCGTTCAGAGCGCCGAGAAGAAAGCAGCGGCAATCCTAGCAAAAGCGAGCTCTGACAGCAAGCTCATCCTTGAAGAGGCGACCAAGAAGGCAAGCGCCATAGTGGCAACAGCAATAAGCAGATCGGAAGCGCACACCCAAATTGAAATCAAAAACGAGACTGAAAAACTCAACGCATATAAAAAGGCAAGGCAATCAACAGCTTTAAGGGAGGCCGCAAAAATAAGGGGCATGAAAATACCAAAGGGAAAAGTGGACCGCATACTACGCAGAATCACTAACCTGATTATAGGTGCTTGAATTGCTGCGCACCGAAAAAATGGAAAAGGTAAGGATCGTAGCGCTAGAAGACGAACGGTACAAGGTAATAGCCGCGCTGCACAACGTGGGTGTCATAGATATAAGGAAAGGTAGCGCCGACCTTCCCGATGATTCGCCGTCAAATGATTTTCCGGTACTTTCAGACCTGCTTGTTAAGTACAGCGGCGCAGAACATATGCTCGAATCTGGGCTTGGTAGAAAGGAGCTGCTTGCATTGAGGCGTGTTAGGCAGAGGCCCGCCAACCTCGCCACTGTGGTCGATAGCGCCAATGCACATATGGACATTGTGAACCGAGTATATGCAATCGAAGAAAGGCTTGGAAGCATAAAGAGCGAACTCGAAGAGATAGAAAGGGCAAAGGTTACTATCGCGCTCTTCATGGGATCCGGAATAGATTTCTCAAAGCTATCAAGCAGCGTGCTCTCATTTTCAGCATACAGAGTAGCTAGGAGGGCAGAAAGGGCTGTGGAAAAGATGGCGGGAAATCTCGGCGAGGGGTTTGAAGTAAAAGAGATAACGACGAAAGGAGCGCTGACCGTATTTATCGCCTACAAAAGGGAAAACGCAGAGCGCGTAGAGCCACTGAGAAGCATAAATGGCGTCAATGAGATAGACATAAGAAATCCGTATTTCGATTCCACACCGCAAGCCATAGCGGAAAAGCTTGACAGGCTAAGCGCAAAGCTCAAGGGCGAAGAAAAGCAGAAGGAAGCCGAGCTGGTTAGCATTGCAAAGCACGAGTTGCCAAAGCTGGTAGCCGTGCGTGGAATGCTGGAGATAGAAGCGGAAAGGGCAGGCGTGAGCATGAGCTTCAAGAAAACCGATAAAACCTTTGTTGTCGAAGGCTGGATACCTGTGAAAAAATACCGAGTGCTCTATGCCGCGCTTAAAGGTGCTGTGAATGAAAGATTCGCGCTGCGCGAGTTGCACACTAGCGAGCTCGCGCCCACGCTGATGTCAAGGCCCAAGTGGCTCAGGCCTTTTGATTACCTGATGGAGTTCTATTCGATGCCGCGGAGCGACGAGATCGATCCCACTTGGATATTCATAATATCGTTTCCCATATTCTACGGGCTTATGGTGAGCGACGTTGGCTACGGAATAGCCTCTTTTCTTCTTGCAACGTGGATCACGAAAATAACAAATCCAGAAGGCCTCATGTACAATGCCGCTAAGGTGTGGCAGATCTGTGCGATATCGGCAGTCTTCTTTGGCTTCCTGACCAATGAATATTTCGGCATACCGCTAGACCAGCACTTCATAGGCTTCGCAGGTATCTCTTGGTTCAAAAACATAATCCCGCTACTCGTTATAACAATATTCTTCGGCGTAGCGCAGGTCTCGATAGGCCTCCTCTTCAGTTTTATAAACAACTACCGGCACGGTCATAAGAGGCTGGCAGTGAGCAAGCTAGCGTCAATATTATTCATAATAAGTGGCATCTTTGCCGTAGGCGGAGCGCTATTCGGCCTATTCGGCGCCACAGTCACTGATATATCTGCTGTCATATCATTTGCCGCCATTGGCGCGATGATAGCGCTGAGCAGCTCCGAGGCGGCCGAGATAACCCAGCTGTTATCGCATCTCATAAGTTACGCCAGGATAATGGGATTCGGCCTGGCGAGCGTGATCATAGCAATGCTCATAGATCAGGCCTTCCTGCCCCATCTTAGCAGCGGCATCATTGCATTCGTGGCCTTTCTACTAATATTTATATTACTTCACTTTTTAAATATGATATTAGCTATCTTCGAGGGACTGGTGCAGGGCGTGAGGCTTAACTTTGTAGAATTCTTTTCGAAATTCTACACAGGTGGCGGGGAGAAGTTCAGGCCATTCTACTACAAGAGAAATTATACTAAAGAGGAGTGATTTATTGACACTAGGAATGGCAGCTGCAATAGCGGCGATCGGGGCTGGAATAGCCTTGGCGGGAGGGGCAATCGGAACAGGGATGGCACAGGCTGCGATAGGCAGTGCGGGCATCGGCCTTATAGCGGAGAAGCCAGAGCAGCAGGGATTGGTTTTGCTTTTTCTAGTGCTTCCGGAGACCCTGCTCATATTTGGTTTCGTCATAGCTATACTGCTGATGCTAGGGTTCGGCGTAATATAGGTCGTGGCATGCCTCTTGAGAAGGTAAGAGAAGAGATTCTGGCGAAGGCAAATGCGGCGGCGCGCAAGGCCATAAGCGAGGCTGAAGCCCAGGCTGCGCAAGTGGTAGCCAATGCCCAAGCCGAGGCTAAGCAGATAGAGGAGGATGCAAAGGCCAGCCTTGACGCAGAGATAAAGGCGCTTGAAGCTAGCATAGGCGCAGAAGCAGAGATGTTCGAAAGCGGAGCCATATTGGAGGCAAGGCAGCACGTAGCTGACAAGCTGCTTGCTCGGTTGATGCCAAAAATAAGAAAGAGCATAAAAAAGGAGGGCTACGTGAAGATGATAAGCAGCGCAGTGAGCCTTGCAAAGAAATCAATGCCTGGAGAAAGCATATCAATACTAGCAAGCAGGTCAGATGCACCGCTCCTAAAGAAGCTCGGCATAGATGCGAACTTCGGCGATGTCAAGAACGGCATCATAATATACTCCAGTGACGGGAAGGTAAAGATAGACGCGACGATTGACAGCCAGATAACTGGGGCCATAGAAAGCATAAAGTCTGCAATCATGAGCGAGCTCTTCGGTGCGGCGCCAGTAGCAGCCGCACCTCCAAAGCCAAGAAATGTTAAAAAGCCCGCTATTAAGGGCAGGAGGGCGTCAAAGCGCGCCCGAAGAAAGTGAAACAATGTCCATACTAGGCAACGCCATGATGTACGGCTATTCAAATGCCCGGGTAAAGGCGATGGAATCAAAGCTCATAAAGAAGGAAGCGATGGAAAGCATGATTGCGGTAAAATCGTCCGATAGCGCAATCGGCATGCTGCTGCAAACAGACTACAAGCACGACATAGAAGCTTACGGCAATGTTGGCGTGGCTGGCAATCTCCTTGACTTTGCATTGAGCAAGAACCTTGGGCGCGAAGTAAGCAGGCTTATAAGCATAACGCCGAAGAACGATAAAAAGTTTATAAATGCGATTGCAGGCATATGGGATATATCAAATCTCAAGTTTATGATAGCGGCCTTGGGCGCCAATAAGAAGTTCGAAGAGATTGTGCAATATGTCGTTGATTCCAAGTACATAAACCCGCCAGCAATAAAGGAAGCCATGGCGACAGGCAGCGTTGATGGAGCCATAAACAAACTGATATTGTCTACGCCCTATAAGGTAATCCTGTACGCCGCGTTGAGCGCTTATAAGAGGAGTGGTATCCTAGGCGCTGGTGCTGCCATAGACTTGGCCTACTACAACTGGCTAGGCGGCGTCGTAGCGGAACTTCAGAAATCAGACAGGAGTGTTGCATCGCTTATAAAAAAGGACATAAGCATCCAGAATATTTTAATGATGCTCAGGGCCAAGGAGCTGGGCATGCAGTTCGGTGACATAAAAGGCAACATGGTGCCATTTGGAATGCTTTCAATAAAAGAGATGGAAAGTATATACGGCAGCTCGAAGAGCGTGGAGGAGCTTGCCAGTGGTATAAGCATTTTTGACCTTAAGTATGCCATATCGGAGTATTCCAAAGGCCGGACCGGCAGGAGGCTGCTGCTCTTCGAGATAGCAATGCGCGCACAGATCTATGCCGAAGCGATGAGAAGCATAAGGCACAGCGTACTCTCGTTCGGCGCCATAGCAGCGTTCTTCTACCTGAAAGATGCAGAAGTATTGATGCTCAGGGTGCTGATAAACGGCAAGCGGTACGGTCTTAACGATGAAGAGATAAAGGGAATGATTCCATGGTACAGGTAAAAACAAAAAAGATGGCTGTAATAGGCGATCCGCTGCTCTCGCTGGGGCTTAAGCTGGCAGGAGTAAAAGAATCATATACCGTGAGCTCTGCGGAAGACGCAGAAAGAACGCTCTCCATGCTCGTGGATAGGGGGGATATAGGTATAATAGTTACCAGCCAGTCTGTGGCTGGCAGCATAAAGAGCAAGAAGCTCAGGGACAAGATTGATACTTCAATAGAGCCGCTCATAATAGCAGTGCCCGGCTACAACGAAAGCCCTGCCGGCGAGGAAATGCTTAGAAGGCTCATACTTAAGGCCGTAGGGATAGACTTAATGGGTGCTGGGGCGCTCAAGCGATGATCTCATGGGTTCGATAGAAAGGATATCGGGGCCACTGGTTGTGGCAAAATCGATGCTTGGGAGCAGGATGTACGATGTGGCAAGAGTGGGGAAAGCGAAGCTCATCGGCGAGATAATAAGGCTTGACGGCGACAAGGCGGTAATACAGGTATATGAGGATACTACGGGGCTTAGGCCGGGGGAGGAGGTCGTGTCTACAGGCATGCCCCTTTCAGTAGAGCTTGGCCCGGGGCTGCTCTCCCAGATATATGACGGGGTGCAGCGCCCCCTAAGCATTATAAAAAGCAGGAGCGGGGATTTCATAGCAAAAGGGATAAGCGTAGGTGCGATAAGCAGGAGCAAGAAATGGAAGTTTGTCGCTGAGAAAGGCTTGAAGCCCGGATCAAGGCTGAAGGGTGGTGCAATAATCGGCTACGTCCAGGAAACAGAGCTCATAAGGCACTACATAATGCTGCCCTCTGAAATAAGCGGCACGCTCTCCGGTATAAAGAGCGGCGAATTCACTGTGGATGACACCATAGCCATAATTGACACCGGCAAGGAGAAGAAAAAAATAAGCATGCTCCAGACAAGGCCTGTAAGAAAGCCTGCCGCTTTTGCAGAAAAGATAAATGCCGATTCTTTGCTTGTAACCGGGCAGAGAATAGTGGACTTCCTTTTCCCTGTCGCCAAGGGAGGCGTTGCAGGCGTGCCGGGCCCATTTGGCAGTGGCAAGACCGTACTGTTGCATAGCCTAGCAAAATATGCAGATGCCGACATAATAATATATATAGGATGCGGTGAGCGCGGCAATGAGATGACAGAAGTGCTTACCGAGTTTCCCGAGCTAAAGGATCCAAAGACCGGCAAATCACTAATGGAGAGAACGGTGCTGATAGCCAATACAAGCAACATGCCGGTAGCGGCACGAGAGGCAAGCATCTATACTGGCATTTCAATCGCCGAATACTTTAGGGACATGGGCTACAATGTGGCACTCATGGCAGACTCTACTTCAAGATGGGCCGAGGCAATGCGCGAGATATCCGCAAGGCTCGAAGAGATGCCCGGCGAAGAGGGTTATCCAGCGTATCTCCCGAAAAGGACGGCAGAGTTTTACGAAAGAGCGGGCAGGGTAAAGGCCCTCAGTGGCAAAACCGGTTCCATAACGATCGTAGGCGCGGTGTCACCGCCTGGAGGCGATCTTTCAGAGCCTGTTTCGCAAGCAACGCTCAGGGTGGTCAAAACTTTTTGGGCGCTTGACGCAGCACTTGCGAGTTCCCGGCACTTTCCCGCGATAAACTGGCTCTCTAGCTACTCGCTTTACCTGGATGCGCTCGAAAACTGGTACCAGAATAACGTAGGCAAGGAGTTTACAAATGCCAGGAAAGAAGTGATGGCGATATTGCAGAAAGAAGCCGAGCTTAAAGATATTGTGCAGCTCGTCGGCGCCGATGCGCTTCCCGACACGGAGCGAGTCACGCTCGAAGCGGGCCGCATGATACGTGAGGACTTCCTCAGGCAGAGCGCCTTCGATCCCGTCGATGCGTCATCCAGTCTTAAAAAGCAGCATGTAATGATTGATGTGATACTGCTATTTACAAAGAAGGCGCTTGACGCGGCAAGCCGCGGCGTAAGCATTGATAGTATACTATCCATGCCGGCAAGGGCGAGGATAGCAAGGATGAAAGAAATTGAAGAAGGCAGGATAGGGAGCGAGGGGGCGGATATAGAGGCCGAACTTCAAGCGGACTTCGACAAGCTGGTGCGTGATGCTGTAGCTGAGGCGGTAAAGTGAAGTTTGAAATCGAATATAATACAATACAGAACATCTCGGGGCCGCTAATCGTAGTGAACGAAGTGAGCCGCGCAGCCTACGGCGAGGTAGTCAGGATCAAGCTCCAAGACGGCGAGGTGAGGACAGGGCAGGTTATTGAAAGCGCGGAGGGGTTTGCCGTAGTGCAGATATTTGGAGAAACGGCCGGGCTCGATGTAAAGAAGGCGTCTGTCAGCTTCCTTGGAGAGGCGCTTACGCTAGGCGTCAGCGAGGAGATGCTTGGCAGAATATTCAACGGCAGAGGCAGGCCGATAGATATCAAGGCGGGTGTGGCTTCGGAGCAGGAAAGAGACATTAACGGCGAGCCCATCAATCCAGTAGCGCGGGCAATGCCAAGCGATTTCATAGAAACCGGCATATCCTCTATAGACGGCCTCATGACGCTAGTAAGGGGGCAGAAGCTACCCATATTCTCAAGTGGCGGTCTTCCGCACAATAAGCTGGCCGCGCAGATAGTAAGGCAGGCAAAGGTGAGGGGCAAAAGCGAAGAGTTCGCTGTGGTTTTCGGGGGCATAGGCATAACACACGACGATGCGGCCTACTTCATAGACAGCTTCAGGAAAACTGGCGCCATAAAGCGAACAGTTGCATTTATAAATCTCGCAAACGATCCGAGCATAGAACGCATACTCACCCCAAGACTTGCGCTAACAGCTGCCGAATTCCTAGCGTATGACAAAGGAATGCACGTGCTTGTGATGCTCACCGACATGACAAATTATGCCGAGGCGCTGCGTGAAATGTCAAGCGCAAGGGAAGAAGTACCCGGAAGAAGGGGTTATCCCGGATACATGTATACAGACCTTGCAAGTATATACGAGAGGGCAGGCATAATAAAAGGGAGGAAGGGGAGCATAACCCAGCTTAACATAGTGACCATGCCAGGCGACGATGTCACGCACCCTATACCAGATCTTACTGGCTACATAACCGAAGGGCAGATATTCATAAGCAGGGAGCTAAGCAATAAGGGCGTATATCCTCCAGTCAATCCGCTGGGCTCCTTGTCAAGGCTGATGAACAATGGCATAGGCTCTGGCAAGACACGGGAAGACCACAGAGGCGTTGCCGACCAGCTTTACGGTGCATATGCAAAATCACAGGATGCAAGGAGCCTCAGCGCGATAATAGGCGCAGAGGCGCTGAGTGAAAGCGACAAGCTATACCTCAAGTTTGGCGAAGATTTCGAGAAAAGATTCCTCTCGCAGGGCGAGCTTGAAGACAGAAGTATAGATGCAACACTTGAAATAGGATGGGAGCTGCTTTCGGAGCTTCCGGAGTCAGAGCTCACCAGGATAAAGGAAGAATACATAGGCAAATACTACAAGAAGGGAAATGCCAATGGCCAGAGTTAATCCAACAAGGATGAATCTCATCGCTCTAAGAAAGAATATAGAGTTCGCGCAAAAGGGCAAGGACCTGCTGGAAAGGAAGAGAAAGGTGCTTGTCATGGAGTTCATGAGCATGCTGCACGAGTCGCGGGCGAGCAGGTCGCAGCTCAACGCGCTGCTGCAGGCAGCATACAAAACTACTGTGATCGCTTCAGCATTTATCGGTGAATTCGAGCTGGAGCAGGATAGCATGTATGTTACAGAAAAGAGTAGCATAAGCTTTGCGATAAGGAATATAATGGGTGTAAGAATCCCAGAGATACAGGGTCTCTTCTCTACGAGCGAGAGCGAGAAGCTGCAAATGAGCGTTGCCGTGGGCGACGTCAGCGAGTCTTTTGACGAAGTAAAGAAAGCAATAGTAGATGTAGCGAAGCGGGAGCAGGGCCTCAAGCGGCTCATTACAGAAATAGACAAGGTGAAGAGAAGAGTCAACGCATTGCAGTACATTCTTGTTCCGAGCCTGCAAACTGATGCAAAATATATAGAGGCGAAGCTTGACGCAATGGATCGTGACACCTTTGCCGCTCTCAAGCATGTCAAGAAAAAGCTTTTGAAGGCCAGCAGATAAGTGTCAAAATGGATACGGGCTGCCAAAGGGTGCGAATCTTCATGCCTCCGCAAGACCACACACCTGGGCGCGTTCAGGAATTGCAGAATGGAGATGGCATAGAAAAAGGTATATAAATATAGGGCAGGATAGATATACGTTTTAGCATCTGCAAGCATGCGTGGGCCCGTAACTCAGTTTGGCCAGAGTGGGAGGCTTTTAACCTCTAAGTCGTGGGTCCAAATCCCACCGGGCCCGCCAGGCAGATATAGCGAAACGTTTAATAACCCTTTTGCATTAACTCTTTTAGCGAAGGGCGTATTGTAAAGCTTTAATAAGCATGACGCTACAATAATAGTAAAATGCCAGGGTGGCGGAATCCGGTAACGCGTACGCCTGGAGAGCATGCTTGTAAGCGTATGGCTCTTCTGAGCCTTCTGGGTTCAAAAGCTTGTAGCTGAATATCCCAGCCCTGGCGTGGTGTTCAAGTGGAAAAGCAAAGCAATGAGCGTAAAGGCGCGCCTAAGCGCGGCGAAGCGACCTCGATAATACGATTGGCAGGAAGGGACATAGACGGCTCGCTCAACATACCGCGCGCGCTTTTCAAGATAAAGGGCATAGGCTACAACCTTGCAAACTCCATTTCAAAAGTGGTAGAAGCAAAGCTCAACATACCGAGCAGCGCCACCTTAGGCTCTCTCAGCGAGCAGCAAATTTCCGAGATAGAGAAGATAATAAAGGATCCACAGAGCGCAGGAATACCGGTGTTTATGCTCAATCATAACAAGGATGCAGAGAGCGGCATGCCAAAGCACTATGTGGGCAACGACCTCCTTTTCGTTACTAGGCAGGATATCAACAGGGATGTCTCATTGAAGGCATGGCGCGGCTTCAGGCACCAGTACGGGCAGAAAGTGCGTGGCCAGCATACCAGATCCACAGGCAGAACCGGTGCCACTGTGGGAGTTACAAAGAAGGCCATAGTTGCTGCGCAGAAGGAGGCAAAGTTGTCCGAGAAGGAGAAAGAACCTGCAAAGAAGTGATTCAATGGGAGCGCCCAGAAAGAACAGGAAGAAATACGAAAAGCCCGGAGACATAAGAAACCTTGAGAGGATAAAGACCGATCACGGGCTTGTAGAGCAGTACGGATTAAAGAGCATGAGAGAGCTGTGGAAGGCGCAGACCGAGATAAGCAGGCTCAGGGGCAACGTTAGAGAGATGCTTTCAGGCAATGTGAAATACAAGAGCATGGAGAGCAACATAATGGCAAGGCTCAAGAAGCTCGGCATTGCAAATGATAGTACCACACTTGACAACCTTCTTGACCTGAACGAATCAGCAATGCTTGAAAGAAGGCTGCAAACAATCGTATTCAGAAAGGGTCTTGCAAGAAGCATGAAACAGGCGCGCCAGCTCATAGTGCACGGCTACATAGCCATAAACGGCAAGCGCGTGAACAGGCCGGGCTTTATTGTTGACTCGGAGGCTGAGAAGCACATAAGTTATTACAAGCCGATAGATATAATGCCCGCGGCAAAGCCTAATGCCGAGCAGCAAACCGCACAGCAGGAGCAGCTTGGAGAGCAAGCTACACAGGATAGCGGCGAGAAGGAAGCAGAGAAGCAAGGAGGCGCAGCCGCGCAGGAGCAAACAGGGCAAAGAGCAGATGTAGCAAATGCGGATGCCCAAGATAACGTGGAAAGCAATTGAGGCGCTTGAATGGGAGGCAGCAAAAAAATAAAAGCAAAGCCAAAGGAGCAGGTAGAAAAGGAGAAGCCCGAGAAGAAGGAAGAAATATCATATGAAGCCAAGGCGATGGAGCAGCCAGTTGCCAAGCCAAAAGCCGAGAGATGGGCTATCGCGCATGTCTATTCATCGAAGAACGATACGATTATAACGCTTACAGATATGAGCGGCTCTGAAACCATCGCTGTCGGCAGTGGAGGCATGATGGTAAATGCCGATTCGCAGGAAGGATCGCCATACGCCGCAATGCAGGCAGCATACAAGGTTGCGGCAGAAGCAAAGGCAAAGGGCATAACAAACGTAAACATAGAGATACGCGCCCCTGGAGGCCACGGCGCAAAGACGCCAGGCAGTGGCGCTCAGGCCGTTGTGCGAGTCCTTGCAAGGAGCGGCCTAAGAATAAACAGGATAGAAGACGTAACGCCGATACCAACCGATACCACAAGAAGACCCGGAGGCAGAAGAGGCAGAAGGGTATAAAGTTTATTACCTATTCATTCCCTATTTTTTCTTCCTCAATTTTCTTATTCATGGCTGCGTGTAACCAGAATACCAATCGCCCGCAAAACTAATGCCTGTCGGCACGCCGTTGTTGCCATTGCCGCTGTAATCATTGGCGTTGCCATTGAGCGGATACCAAGCAACAAGGTTCTGCAGCTTTATGGGCGCGCCTCCTATCCCCTCTTGGTAGAGTGTCTGAATCTCATTTGCTGAAAGGGAAGTATTGTATATTTGGACATTTGCCAAATACCCAGAGAATGTAGTGCCATCACATTGTGCAAATTGGGCGCCAAGTACAATATTGCCTGTATTATAATATGTGTTGCCATTGCTTACGCTAGTGCCATTGCCATCAAGTTGGAAATAATAATTTGGTGGATCCACCGATACTGCTACGAAATGCCATGTACCAAGCCTTATTACTGGCAATGCACTTTCCCACGTATCAGCAGAACTGCACCTGTGTAAGCCGAGCTCGCAAGAAGAGGTGCCGATCCCACAGCGGAAGAGCTCAAACGCCTGGTAGCTTTGGAAGCCAAAGAAAGGCATGTTAGAAGATACAGAAGTCGATGGCATTATCCATGCTGTCATTGTATATACTGTGTTTGTGCCGGCCATGCTCTGCAATGTCGCCGTTATATATGTATTGCTCGAATAAGCAGAATTTGCACCGTTTCCGGCAAAGTATGCCACATATTGTGGCATCTCGCCGTTGCACATACCTTCGAGGTTTTCGAATTGTGTGGTGCCTGCCCCTTCTGGTCTATAAACCTGGCATGAGCCTGGCTGCGCCTTTGAAACGAAAGTGTAAGGGTTGAAAACACCCAAAGAAAACAGTGCAACAAGGGCAATGCTTATGATGAGAATGGCCCAGCCATAGGTCATTAAGTATTCCATTGCGCTCTGTGCTTTCCTGCGCTTCGCGCGCGTGGCAAGCTTTCTCATACCATCGCAAATACTATTAAAAAAAGAAATAAATAGATTCGCATGCATGCACCGCAATTAAGCATGCGGTACACATACTATCCAGTAGGATGTTAAAATTGTAGCCTTGAGGAAATTTGCAGGATATGCAGGATCATGCTGTGTGCACACAAATTTTCGAGGTGATCTATCCGCAGGTTCCCCTACGGATACCTTGTTATACCTTAGCCCTCCTCATAGAACCCTAACTCGAAAGTATCTCTCGATACTGCCTCGCTAGGGCCCCACTTGGGTGACTTGGTAGGCGGTGTGTGCAAGGAGCAGGGACATATTCACCGCTCGATGGTGACAAGCGATTACTAGGGATTCCAGCTTCATGAGGGTGAGTTTCAACCCTCAATCCGAACCTGGGTTGGGTTTAGGGGATTTGCTTTGCCTCTCGGCATTGCGTCTCATTGTGCCAACCTTTGTATGCCGCGTGTAGCCCAGAAGATTCAGAGCATACTGACGTATCGTCGCCCTTTCCTTCCTCCTCTTTAAACAGAGGCGGTCCCGACAGAGTGCGCAGCCTATCTCTAAGCTGCTAGCAACTGTCAGCAAAGGTCTCGCTCGTTTCCGGGCTGGTGAATGTGCGTAAGCATCACCTAACACTGTACTTGCTTATGAAAGCAAGGAACTCCTTTCCATCTCTTATATAGCAGGCTTTCTTGGTAGAGCTTATGTAAAAGCCAAGCCTTTCAAGGAGCACTTCATCGAACACATCCAAATTCCTTATGTACAGACCGCTTCTGCTTATGCCACCGCAGCGGTCATAAAGCGCTGCAACATAGCTAGCAGAATATTCGTTCCTGTACTTGAAAATGTGCTCCCTTTCTTCGAGAGCCTTCTGAAGCAGCTTTCGCAACTTCGCATTGTAGAAATGCGCGTGCGTAGATCCGTTCTCTTCATTGCCCTCTATCTTTATGCTTTCAGGTTTTATCGCCAAGTCGTTTACGGCTATGGCAACAAACCTCTCTACAAGCCTTTCATTCTTTGTCTCTATTCCTATATCCTTCTCAGTATTTGAGCAGTGGAATAGGCCAAGCATATAGCTTGTATCTGGATTCATTGGAATTTTTTTTGACATGAAACCACACTCACCAGCTTACCGGACTTAACCGGACAGTTCACACCACGAGCTGA
>JBMFTZ010000003.1:0-36386 GCA_049966775.1 Candidatus Micrarchaeia archaeon | reverse complement strand
AACCTGCTCACTGCGTCTTTTTTTGAGTGTATACGCGCTTTGCCTCTTTCCACACATCCCACGCAACTGCAAACGTTATTATCTCTCTTTCAGTGCCGTTTGTGGCATTTCCCAGTGTTATATGGTACTTGCTTTTCATATATTCAAGAAACTCCTTATCGTATTCAACCATTTTTCCACCTTTTGTATATAATAAGCAAAAGCAGGTATTTATTATCTGCTTTCAAACGCATAATATGCCAAGAAATGCAAATCCTATATATGCAATAGGCTATTCGAATCTGAGCGTATCAAAGTTCATAAAGTTGCTCAAAGCGCATTCGGTGAGCATGCTTGTAGACGTGCGCAGCATACCGCGCTCAAGGCACCAACCGAATTTCAACGAAGACTCGCTTGCAAAAGCGCTGAAAAAGAATGGAATAAGGTACTTTCATTTCAAGGAGCTCGGCGGACTTAGGAAGCCTTCTAAGGAATCAGTAAACAATGGCTGGAAGAATGAAAGCTTTAGAGGGTTTGCAGACTACATGCAGACAAGGGCGTTTGCCAGCGCCGTGCTAAAACTGATAAAGATGAGCAAGAAGCGCACAATAGCCATGATGTGCGCCGAAGGTAACCCGTTCAGGTGCCACAGGTCGCTCATAGCAGACGCGCTTACTGTAAGGGGAAGAAAGGTCTACCATATATCAGGAGTTAATACCTCTAAGCCGCACAAGCTTACACGATTTGCCAAAGTGAAAGGAACCAAAGTAACATATCCAAAATGAGAAAGGTGTTTGCATAACTTACAAAAACATACGCTACAAGCTTTCCAAGAACGCTCTCATAATGTTTATAGGAATAAATCCGCACCACGGCTCTTACAGGAGGCACGTGCCATTCTCCAACAATAAAATGTTTTGGTATCTATTGAGCAGGTCTGGCATTATAGACGAGCCAATATCTACCCTCAGAGATGATGCAAAGCTGAGGGAGATGTATGAGAAAAGGTTCGTGCAGAAATACAGACTGAACTTCTTGAACCTTGTAGATAGGCCAACGACAGATGTTTCAGAGCTGAGAAAGGGGGAAGGCGCTTACGGGATAAGAAGAGTGCTCAGTGCAATAAAAACTTACAATCCAAGAGTTGTTTGTTTTGTGGGGAAGGTTACATATGAGACATTTTCAGGCGTGAAAAGCGTGCATTACGGGAAGCAGAATGATATTTTCGAATCAAAGGCTTACTTGTGCCATTTTCCCATAAGAGGCCCTGCAAAGACAAGGATTGCGGAGCTTAGAAGAATCATGGCTATTTATCAGATGAAAGCGTTTCAGAAGCCGCAAAAATAGTAAAACTCATAGACGACCTTTACGCCGTAGCACGGGACAGCGGCTATGACCCAATAGTCACAGCAGATCACGGTCATGTTATTGTCAAAGACCCAGAATTCAAAGTGTTCGGCAGCACAAGCAAACTGTCGAAGCTGATGGAAAGACCCCCGTGGGGCAACGCCAGGACGATGTTCATCCAATCCAAGAAAGGCGAGGAAGAAAAATTAGAAGACGTATTCAATGTGGAGTTTGGTGATTATGGCACGATATTCAGGTCCAAAGACGTGCTATCTGCAGGTATATTTGGGTCTAAAAAACCACTTAAAGAAAAGAGGGAAAATTTTGGTACGCACATAGTTTTCAGTAAAGGAAATTATTCAATAAATTATACCGCCAATGGCCAGTATGATCCATGGTTTGACAGGCCGACAGGCCAGATAGGTACACATGGCGGAATGAGCGCCGGCGAAATGCAAATTCCATTAATCCTGTTTGAGCATTGAGCGCGATAGAGTAGTGCACCTAGCTAGTATAGAAGCAAACGCTTCATAAGACTGTACCTTGCTCCACCGATGTAGGGCAGCTGGCATCATAAGTATGGCAAGTGGTGTCCCTCCTGTTGTGCTTATAAAGCTTGCTTGAGAAAAGATAGTGTGTATTCTATGCTCAAGAGAATCGGAGATTACTTATGGGAAATCAGCAGGGAAGTAGATCCAAAAATGAGGGTGCCGGTGCGCGTGTACGCCAACGATGCTATTGCCAGCACGATAAGTAAGGACCGCACATTAAGTCAGGCCATGAATGCCGCTTCCTTGCCTGGCATAGTGCAGAATATGCTTGTAATGCCAGACGGCCACGAAGGTTATGGCTTCCCAGTAGGCGGGGTGGCGGCATTTGATGCCGAAGAAGGTATAATATCACCAGGTGCGATCGGATTTGACATAAATTGTGGCGTAAGGCTCATAAAAACGAATCTCAGCGTAGAAGAGCTCAAGCCCCGCATGAGCGAGCTTATGGATACCCTTTTCAAGGATGTGCCAAGCGGCGTGGGAAGCAAGCTCAAGCTAGGCTTTACCGAAAGCGACCTAGAGCGCGTTGCAGTAGAGGGCGTGAAATATATAGTTGGAAAGGGCTTTGGATGGGCCGATGATCCAGAAATGATTGAGGAGCGCGGCGCGATTGGCGGTGCTGACCCTGATAAAGTAAGCAAGCTTGCGAAAGAGCGCGGCAAGCAGCAGCTCGGCACCCTTGGTGCTGGCAACCATTTCCTCGAAGTGCAGCGTGTAGAAAAGCTATTTGACGAATCCATCGCAAAAAACTTTGGCCTTTTTGAGAAGCAGGTTGTGATCATGCTGCACAGCGGCTCAAGGGGTTACGGCCATCAGATATGCAGCGACTATCTGGACATGCTGGACAATTACCGGAAGACGCACGGCATCCAGCTGCCAGATCCAGAGCTAAGCTTTGCGTACACAAAGGACAATGAAGCCGATGATTACCTCGGGGCGATGCGCTCAGCTGTAAACTACGCCTTTACGAACAGGCAGATTATGACGCATCTAATAAGGCGCAGCTTTGAAAAGGTGCTTGGCAAAAGCGCCGATGCGCTTGGAATGGAAATCCTATATGATGTGGCGCACAATATAGCAAAGCTGGAAACGCACGAAGTGGAAGGCAAAAAAGTGAAGCTTTATGTGCACAGGAAAGGCGCTACACGCGCATTTGCGCCTGGGTTGGACGATGTGCCTAAAAAATATAGGAGGCAGGGCCAGCCAGTGCTCATACCAGGCAGCATGGGCACCGCGAGCTATGTTCTTGCGGGCAGGCGTGAAGCAATGCTAGAAACGTTTGGCTCGTCATGCCATGGCTCGGGCAGGCGCATGTCGAGGCACCAGGCGATAAGGGAGATACCACCATCCAAAACGATGGGCGACCTGCAGGGCAAGGGAATACAGTTCCGCGTAAGGGACAGAAAGCTCATTAGCGAAGAGGCGGAGTGGGCGTATAAGAACGTAGATGACGTTGTTGCAAGCATAGCAGGAGCGAAAATATCTAACATAGTCGCAAGGCTCGTGCCTGTTGGCGTGGTAAAGGGCTAAGCGATAATAATTTATTATATAAGTGTATTATATTGTTGTGTTCGCATGGCCGTGTTAAAGCTGCAGAGCGCGATGGAATACCTGATGACATACGGCTGGGCAATACTAATAATAAGCATAGCGCTTGCCGCGCTTTTCATGATGGGGCTGTTTAGCCCTAGCTCGTATGTCACGAGCAGCTGTATATTCCCTGCAGATTTCAGCTGCCTTCAGGACTTCATGAGCACCTCCGGCGTGTTGCAGATTAATATAGAGCAGTCAACCGAATCGCCCATAGAGATTACCGGGATAGGCTGCAATTCAAATGTTTCGCTTGCAGGTATGACCCAGCTTACTGGAAGCAGTGAGATTTACCTGCCCATAGGCGGAAACTACTCTTTCAGCAACGTGCAGTGCTATAGCGGAAGCTCTGCATACTCTGGTAGCCCTGGCAGCATATTCCACGGCTATGTGATATTGAACTACACGGATTTGCAAACAGGTTTCCCTCATACGACAGTGGGAACTCTTGTGCAGAAAGTCAGCTGATGCGTTCTACTTGCAATATTTACATGCGCATCCGTTTTTTCATCGTATCGTAATTTATAGCTTTTTGGCGCAATAAGAATGGGTGAAAATATGGTAGAAATAGGAGAGCAAGCCCCTGAGATATCTGCCAGTGCATACTTCCCTGAGCAGAAGGACATAAAGGAGATAAATCTTAAGCAGTATAAGGGCAAATGGGTTATATTGGCATTCTATCCTGGCGACTTTACCTTTGTATGTGCTACCGACTTGGAAGGCTTCATGGAATACTATGACAAGTTTACTAAGAACAATGCGATCATCTTTGGCGTAAGCACAGATAGCGTGTACTCGCACAAGGCGTGGACAGAAACGTCGCCGAGGGTTAAGAAGAGCAAAATACCCCTCATAGAAGACTTTAACAAGAGGATAAGCTCTGCGTATGGTTTCCTCAATACCAAAAGCGGTGCAGCAAGGCGCGGTCTTGTCATAATAGATCCTGAGGGCAACGTGCAATACCTTGCCGTATTCAATGACGGATTGGGCAAGGACATAGAGCACATATACAATTCGTTTATGGGCTTGAAATACATACACGACACGCCAGCCAAGAAAGGCCACATATGCGTAATACCGGCAAACTGGAAGCCAGGCAAGGAGGCCCTTGACATAGATGTCGTTGCAGATATAGGCAAGCTCTGAAGGGCCAAGCTATTCCGTAGCATCTGGGCTTACTGAAATCTTTTGGGCTGCCCTTATCCCTATCTCTTTTATTATATGCTTCTGCTTGTTTAGCAATTGTAGCGTATAGTGCTTGCCTTCAAGCATCTTCAGCTTCATTACAGTGCCGCCTTGCTGGGTTATTTTGCATGTGCCTATGCTTTCGCCCAAAAATAGCACCCTCATAAATACTGCTGAGTTTCTCCCTTCAACTTCTGGCTGCGTGATACTTATAACCGCATCAATGGCCTTTGGTAGCCCATCTCTTTGCGCATCGTGCGGCAATAGCACGCGATTGCCTGAATCACCTGCTTCGTATCCTGTCCCTGCGGAGTAGTTAATGGTCCTTATAAAGATGGTGTCGTGTGGTACTTTGGCTTTGCCTTCCAGTGTTACATAGCTCAATGCGCCGATGTTCGACTCAAGCATTTTTAGCTTTAGCGTAGCCTCCTCGCTTTCAGCAAGCGCGAACGTGAGGTCCTTCGCGGCAATCGGCGCAACGTCAGAAGCCTGCCTGAGGTAAAGCTTGAGCTGGCACAGCCTCCTTATCCCGCTTTCTATGTCGTTCACGTTGTGTGCAAGCATGATTAGGCCGATACCCTGCTTCCTAAAGTCCTGTATCCTCTGTTTTATGTCCTGCACAGCGGTCGATTCTTTGTCGCCGAATATGGTCTGTGCTTCTTCTAAGAAAATTGCAAGCCTTAGCTCCATGTCCCCATTTGTGTCGAAGCCTGAAGCGATCGCATATACCTGATTGAGTATAAGTGCATAAAGGTATTGCTTTGTGCTGCTGCTAGCATTTGATATATCAAAAACGACTCCCTCTTCAAGTAGCGCCTCTATCGTGGCCCCGTGCTGTGCTGCATATTCCGGCCTGCTTAATATCGCCCTAAGATTCTCTAGCGCGGATTTTATGTTTTCTCCGTGCTTGCTGTATTTTATGCCTGCGTTAGTGCGCTTCGCATGCAGCTCTATTATCGATTCCTCTATACTGTCATATACGTCTATCGGGTCTGGCGCGTCGTCGTTTTCGTACACCTTCCTGAACGCGTTCAGCATGCATTTTTCCATGGGATTCTGGTAAGGGCCGGCATTAGAAGCTGAAGCAAGTATCATCGCCAGATTCTCGTAAAACTTTTCCTTGCTAATGCACTGGGGCCTTCTAAAGAAGTTTATGGGCACGGCATCCTTGTAAAGCCTTATAAGATGCATTCCATGTGCCACGGCAAAGCCGGCCCATTCTTCGGTGGGTGCTATTATAAGCACTTTTGGTTTCGGGTTTTTGAGCAGAAGCTGGTCCGCAATAGCCATCGCCTCGGTGGTCTTGCCTGTGCCTGGAAGACCCGTTATTATAAAGCCTAAATTGAGCAGCGAGCTGCTTATCCTCATGCGTCTTTCGGTGGCCTTCACCCCGCCGCTAGCAAATGAGCCCAAATCAAGATCACCTTGGATTGCCGGCTCTAGCGTGCTCACTGTGTAGTTAATTTTGATGCTGCCGCTCAAGCCGATCAGAGCAGAAAGATATTTTGAGCCAAATGGCAGCGCAGGATACTTTCTTAAGCTTTCCAGTGACGCGTATGTGAAGCGTTTTAACCTTTTCTCGTTAAGGACAAGGAACCTGGATCTTATGTAATTATGCATTATCCCATTTCCGTGCGGTATGATAATGAAGAATTTGTAAATTGTGCCGCCATCCAGTATAGAATCATTAATCATGCCTAGCATATTATTCAGTGCGAGTGCTTCGTCAGAGTCGTCAAATATCTCTCTTTGCGATGAGAGTGTTGCCCTGCCGCCTAATGCGTTCCGTGGCTCAGAGCTCGTTTCGCGTACTTTCTTGCTGCTCAGCATGCGCTCCATGAATTTTTTTGTGCGTGATAGCTCTTTTTCAGTTACCGGTATGAATACCGCAATCATAAGCCCTTTAAGAATCGGCAGATCGAAAGCACCCTGGAACGCGCGACCAGGGTCGCTGCTATAGCATGAGATTATCTCTGCGTCAAATTCACGCTCGGCGCTGCTTGGAAGGTGTGAAAGCATTATGCCTTGTATAAAGCTGTGGATAAGCTGGACTTTTAGGCTATGGTTCCCTTCGATGCCTATTACCGTAGAGCGGTCGGCGAAGTCGTAGACTACCAAGAAGGGTTCGCCCCCCATCGCATCGAAGATCACCCTTTTGTCTATCCCCTTGTTTGGTATCTCTTCAATCCTGTAGAAATCCAATCAGATCACCATTGAAAGCTTTAGCGCGATGAGCATGAGCGAGAAATAAGCGATAAATGCGATTCTAGTCTTTCTGGATATGGTTTTATGCCTTGTTGTAACCGTAGCAAAAGATGCAAGGAGCGTGGTCAGGAGTATGGCAGCTAGGTACCAAATGCGTATTTGAGCACCAGTTGCCAGTATTATAGATGTAGCTGCGAAAATCGCCGCAGCCGTGCTCAAAAGCGTGTATAGCATGCCTTCCAGAGCGCTCGGTTGTGCATAAAAAGCCTTTATGTTGTCCATCATGTAATCGCCAATGATATTACCGCAATGCATGCGATTGTAAGCAGCAGCGCGGCAAGCATCATGCTTTTGATTGTCTCGTTAGTCATGTAGCTCTGAGGCATGTGGAGCATCGCCAGCATGCCTATCGACATGAGCAATACGCCTGCGTATATGCCAATCCGCGCTACCTGCTTTACGAGCCAAAGAATTCAATCACCTCAAGTGAGCCTATCGCATGCAAGTAAAGCATAATGCAACCCGTATCAGAATTGATGTATTTGTTGAAATCCACCGATTTGCGTTCATATGCGTTCAAAACCGCAATACTTACGTGCTCGTGGCCCTTGAAACTTCTCGCGCTTCTTATGCTGCTCGTTGCTATAACGTCGTTTGCCGCCATGAATCTACTTGCTGTTTTTGCATCCCCAATGTGGTACGCTCCATTGGTCAAGGCGCCACTTATCATGCCTTCTGCAATAATGCCCGTATACGGTTCGCTGTTGCCGCGAACGGCAAGCGGGCCCTCTTCATGGCCGGCCTTTTGCAGGTTTGCCGCTCTTGCATCAGGGTATTCATCAGCATTGAAATGCAATAGTATGCTTCTGTTGCCATTTTTAAAGTCTGCAACTCTTACCACTGCGAGTAGCAGTACCGCGCCGATCGGTATGGCCATTAGCCCACCCATGCCCCCGAGATAGTATACTTCAAAGGACCTGCTTTGTTTTGCGTACCCTGCGGTAAAGTGGTTCGCCCCGAGCTTCAGCGGAGCGAAGAATGCAATGCCGCCTGTGTCGTTTGTGGTAAATGTGGAAGTTTGGCCGTTTACTGATATGTGCAGTACCGCGCCATCGAGCGGCTGTCCGCCATAGCTAA
The DNA here is from genome assembly GCA_049966775.1 of Candidatus Micrarchaeia archaeon. Lineage (GTDB taxonomy): Archaea > Micrarchaeota > Micrarchaeia > Micrarchaeales > Micrarchaeaceae > JAKAWW01. The sequence goes on along the minus strand of JBMFTZ010000003.1, from coordinate 28,392 downwards.
CGTGCAATGTCACCCTGCTGCCCTCGTTCTGCACGCGCACGCATAACCCGTTGCACTTGTAATTGGCGCCTATCAGCAGCAGCATATGTACCGCGTACAACGTGTTTAGCGCACCCATTGCAGCAATTTCATATAGCATGTTTTCATCCCTTGGATTCTAGTACACTTGATGCACTTTTTATAACTTCTTCTTCCACTCCTATCGATTTAAGCAACCCCATAGCGCCGTGTGCCGTTGCTGCGCTTAAGACTTCATATGCAAACCTCTTGTAAACGGCAATCTGGATGTTCATCTGCTTTTGCTCTGCCTGATAGCCAAGAAGCGCCTTTGCAAGAGAGCTGTTTATCCTGTCTAGCGCCATTACCCTGCTTACAAGCTCTTCGTTTGAAGTTTCGGCTTTGTCATATGCAGCTTGCATACTTTCTGCGAGCGCATACGCGATGTAGCCGTGCACGCTGTTCAGCTTAATATCATAATCGTCCTTTAGCAAGCCCAGTATTGCGATGAACGCCAGCAGGTTTCTTATGTAGGCGCGCATGCTCGGCTTTTCGAAATAAAACCTGTATGTTACGCCAGTCCGCTCAAGCTCCATAGCCGCGCGGTTTTCCAAGCCCTCTATGCTATAGCCCAGCTTCGAGCCTTCAGCCGTGATTGATAGATGTGGGAGCGCAGCAAGCTTTCTCCTGACCTGCCGCAAGCCTGTAGTGAGTACAGCGTCTACGTGGAATGAAGAGCACAGCAATATCTTGCCGTTGCCATCATTTCGCGCCGTTGTCTGCAGCTGCCGCCTTCTCATATGCCATCACTATCGAAATGCCATCGACCCCTATGGAATAAAGGAATTCCAGGATCTTTGGTCTGTCTACCGCGCACTTCCGTAAGGCCATTATGAGCGCCACCAGATCCACGCGCCTGTTGCTCTCCATAATAAGGTTGCTTACTGCGGCCTTAGCGTTTTCCCCGAGCGCATTTACAGCGCCGAAAAATTTGCTGCTAGGTATATAAACCTGCATTTTATCACCTGAAACCGATATGCCTTCAGCATCCACACCATCCACGTGCGATATACCAAAGTGCGAGCTGGTGCCGTCGTTCATGTTCTGGTGCACGATACAGCTGCCTATGCCAAGATCTGTGGAGTCTGCTACCATCGAGTTGTGCAAGATGCCCGCAGCCTTTAGCAATTTATAGTCGTCCGGGTTTTGCAGTTTGAAGATTATTACGCATCCCGCATTTGCAATCACAGCGTTATTTATGTCGGAAGCCATCTGCGTCGCAATCACTATACTTATCCCATATTTTCTGCCTTCGCGGAACAGCGTGAATATTTCCTCTGATCCGGAAAGCATGTGCCACGCCTCGTCTATTATTATCATAGAATTGCTGTGCCCTTCCAAGCTAATGCTGTGCATTGTCTGTATTGCGGCCCGCAAGAACGCTTTGCTGGCAGAGGTCTTGCTGTCCGAATCCCTTAGCTCTGACATGTCTATGCACATATGTTCATGCAAGGCGTTTCTGCTGAGTGCCGATACCAAACCGGCTTCGGCGCCCTCTGTATACTCTTTATCACTCAAGTGCATATGTATGCCGTTGAGGAATTCTATTGTTTGTGCATATTCGCCGTTCCAGTCCATTATGAGTAGCTTGTAATCGTCGTATATCGCTGCCCGTAGCGCGATGCTTTTTGTGAGGTACGTCTTCCCTGAGCCTGTCATCCCTATTATGGCAAGGTGCGGATTAACAGTGCCATGCAGGTCGAGCATGAAAGGTGTGTCATATACCGCTGTCCTGCCTATATATATGCCATTGCGACCCATGCTAGGCTCAGACATGCCCTGCAGGTATATGCTATTGCCCGCATTTCTGGCATTTGATAAACTCCACAAAGCCATTGCGCCACCACTAACTGCTAAGGCTTATGGCCTCTATGAGCTCCGCGCCAGCCAGTCCTCTTGCGCTTGCGCCTGTCAGCGCACTGAAATAGCTTGTGAGCTCGCGAATCTGCCTCTTCGCAGCTTCTTCCGCAGCAATCCTATTCTGCGCTATGGCAGTTGTCGCAATGTAGCGCACCAGCTCCTTCGGCGCGCTGCTGCTTACTGCTTCGATGTCCCTATTTAGCGCTTCTATCTCGCGCTTTAATGCAGCTCGTTTGGCTTCAAATCTTGTAGAGCCGGCCAGCCTGCCAAGCTCCAGCTCTTTTATGGCGCGTTTTGTGCCGATTGTGTTGAGTACCTTCTCGGCGCTAACGCTCCTTACGTGCATCACAAACCTGAACGGAAAACTTACCCCAGCTATCATCTGCTCTATGCTACCTTGATCTACGGTATTCGCCGCGCCCTCAAGTAGTGCCGCTGCAGTCGCGCTGAAATTATAGCCTTCCCTTTTAACCGCGGCTTCCCTACTTCCGCTCAGCTCATAGCCGCCGCATATCTCGACAATGCCGCTGCGCGAGAATATCAGTGCCTCTACCACATACCACGACTTGATCGCCAAAACAGAGATTGTTACAGCCACAGCGCACAGCGCGATGAGAAGCCCGTTTAGGAGCGCGATGCCCGCCATGAGCGACAAGACCGCTGTCGAAAGAAGCAAAAGCAATACGATCCTCTCATTTTTCATAGATATCCCAGGTGTAGCGAGGTTACAAATTCCGATCCAAGTATCTTCGCGAACTCCCTGATGCCTATTATGGTGAGCGCTATGCTCAGCATCGGCAGGATAAATACCTCCACGATAAGCAGCGCTATCAGATTAGAGATTCTCCTGAAGATATTAATCATGCTATCAAGCAGCGACTTTGCTATTGATGAGAGCCCCTGTATGATGCCCTTTGTGTCATTGGTGCTGTTCGCAGTGCCGTATGCTTGCAATCCGGCGCTTGCGCTCTGGCTTGTGCTATTCAGAAGAGAAGTAAGTGATGTTATGGCTGTGTTGCTCGCATCTGCCGAATAGTTTGATACCAGCGCAGCGTTGAACACGTATGTGAGTGGTAGCACGCAAAAGAGACCGATAGCTATAGCCATCAGCGCGCCGCCGAGCTTCCTGGTGAAATATACTATGCGCAGCACCATACCTACCGGTAGCATTATTGATACCGCAGAAACGGCAACAAACTTGAGCAGTATCGCCTGCGCCTCTATCCCTATTATCGCGGTTGTAAGCATCGATATAAGCCTGCCAAACTGCGCAAGCAGCGGGGAAAAGAGCGATGCGAGAGAAATGCTCACCACAAAGCTGAGTTTTATCGAGCTGAGCAGCGCTACTGCAGCATATACAGCCGACACAGAGAGCAGCATCTCCGTAGATATGCTAAGGAGCGACTGGTATGCCACGCCGTTTATGGTTACTGTCGAGGTACCTGCAAGATAAGCTGAGGCAAAGCAGATTGCAGGGTTAGAAGCGAGGATCTGCTCGCACGTCGCATTTATCTGCAGCCCGGTCATCATGCCATTTATTATTGAGCCAACGAGGCCGTTCTGCGCGAACAGCACGAATATGATCCCAAGCACAGCGCCGTTTATCAGTGTTTGGAAAAGTTCGTTCTGGCCCAGCTCCTTGAGCTTCTTATCCCCCATGGCAAAGCCTACTCCGAGCATTATGCCGCTTGCCGAAAGCATTATCGACAATAAAACAACTGCTATCGTATAGACGCCAGCGGAGAGCATGTCGATGCGCCGCTTCAACTTACATTGGTAAAGTTGCTGAGCAGGTGTGTCGATGCAAGTGCCAGCGACGTTGAAGCAACACTTAGCGCGCCTACCACAATCGCCCCTATAATTATGTTTATCGCAGCAGTGTGAAAATTGGCCTTCTTATCCGGAGGCAGCATCTGGCCCACAGCATAAAAAATGCCTGCCACTATGAACAGCACTGCGCTTAGCGCGGGTCCGACCTGCGAGAGCACAATCTTAAGGCTGTTTATTGTGGTGAGTATCTGTACGCTGCCTGCCGCAGCGGGCCTGCTCGCAAACATTATTACAAGCGTAGGTATTGCTATATACTTTATAGCTATATTCGCCGCGTTCTTTAGCTTATACCCCATTCAACCACCTATTACCTAAATATATAATATTTTAGTATACTATATATTTAAGCATTTCGGTAAATGAATTAGGCAAACCATTGAAGGGCGCAAGGCTATAGGGATTAACGCGCCTTCCTTAGAATGCGGGAAGCCTTTGATACCTCCTCCATTGTTGTTATGTGCAAAAGTCGCAGCAGCTGCTCCCTTTCATATAAGCTTATATGCGACTCTTGGTAAAGTCCCGCTATGAGCTCTATCGCTTTTGCTTCCTTTGCCTTTCCCCCGCGGTCGCCGTCCATCATTATAAAAATGGGCTTGCCCGTCTGTAGCTCCTTCTTTCTTAGGCGCAGGGCATCAAAGTTTACCGCCTTTACTTCGAGCTAAGCAAACGCCTCTACGTCATGCAGACCCCCTACTATCACAGTTCCAGACCGGAGCTTGTCGATAAGGTTTCCGATCCCCTTTCTCATTGCCGCCTCTCTTTCAAGCCGCCGCATCCACTCGCGCCTTAGCGGGAGTGGGAGTTGAACCCACGACCTCTAGATTTCTCTTCATCGCCGATGGCTCGTCACTCACGAGGCTATGCCTATGAGTCTAGCGCTCTACCAGCTGAGCTATCCCGCCATGCTTGCGCGCATGCATTGCAGTGCGATTGTCGGGATTTGAACCCGAGTTTTTGGCTTGGAAGGCCAAAGTCCTACCAGGCTAGACTACAATCGCATGCATTATAACCTTTTATCTCTCACCATTTTTATACTTTTGCAACTATCCAAAGGCAGGTTCGGCGTGGGAACGCGCACGCTGGCACCTAGTATGCATGACATAAAATATGTAAAGCATAGCATGCAGAACAAAGTCAAGGTGCCTGCATCAAGGCACATGGTTGCCTTGCAGAAGTGCACAATGCGGCTTGAAAATCAGTTGCGCGCCGCACAAATGGGTTGTTGCGGCACAGAATGTGGGAAGTCCTAAGAATAAGCATAACCTGTCGTCAATATGCAAGTTGCAAATACAACCATACAGCATCCGCTATTTTTGCTATGCTTGGCGTGCTTTTTGCACTGTGCGGCTTGGCACCTGTAACTGCGATATGCCAGCCCGACCTATAGCTTTTGTCCGCGTGCATGCGTATCACTTTACTTTGATTCCCCTGCCGCTGCCATTATGACCGCAGATGGGGACATCTTTCCGCGCTTCTTTGCGATCCTTCTGCTCTTTATTGCGAATTCTGACAACTTGTCTGCCATTATCATTCTCAGTGCTGCGGCAGCCTCCTTGTTGTCCTTCGCGCCTATCAGGTTCAATACCTCTGATAGGTTGCTCTTCCCCATCACCTCTTCGGCTCTGCTCCTTATCTGTTCAGATAAGATCTCTTCTGCTTTTTTGTCTACCTTCGATAGACCTCCCATATTTTCCACCCATTACCCCCTTTATCATTTACCATCATTCAGTAGTAGTTGTAATAATGTTGATATTTAAATCTATTGCGGAATTTTCTAATAATATCTTAGAAAAAATTAGGGTAGGGCACCGTTTTTGTGCCATTAAGCGACATCTTTTTTCTTCATAAGCGCATTTAACTCACTTCCATCCACGTTTAGCCTATACCGTGACATAATATACTCTACCATTGCAGCCTTGTTCCCGCCTTTTAGCTCTTTTGACGCTTCCTTTATAATTTCAGCAAGCTCCTTGCCGCGTATTCTCCCCAGTTTATTGGATATAATTATGTGTTCCACGCTGCCACCTTTGCTTGAGAGCACCTTTAGCACCTCTGGCACTGCCTGTTTTGTTATCGTGCCTTTTGAATACGCGTCTAGAAGCTCCGCTATATGCTCATCACTTACCGCATCGACGTCATATCCGTTCCTGCGAAGCTCGGTAAACTGCTGCAGCAGCAGGTTTGCTATAAACTTTTGGCCAGCTTTTGATACGCTTGATAAGTGCTCGAACTGTAACAGCTTCGTGGATCTGACGAGTTGCATGGCAAGCTGCCCTCCCACGCGTTTCTTGAGCGCCTTTAGCACCTTCTTAATGTCTGGTTTGGCGTTCTCTGCCCTTTTAAGCATCCCTTCTGTTACTAGCACCGGCCTCATATCCGTTTCCGGGTACATCCTGGAGCCGCCGGGAAGCGGCCGCTGGAACCTCGAGGTGCAGAGCTTTGCGTCATGCGCAATGCGCGTTTCCTCAGGCACGCCCTTCATTGCGTATTCAGCCCGCAGCACCGCGTACTCCATCGCTTTTCGCGCCGTCTCCTCTTTTCCCGCAATGATTATGAATGCATCATCGTCGTCCATGCCCAGCGCCTTTGAAAGCGCATCTAGCTCGCTCGCCGAAATGCCGTAACGCTGCATGTCCTCGTCGCTGTGGATAAGCCCTTTCACCCCAGCTTTCTTTGCATAGTCGCTTATCTCCGTGCCCAGCCTCATTGACGGATTTATTTCATAGCCCAGCATGCCCTTGAAATGGTGTAGTACCATAGCCAGCACGACGCCCCCTTTCATGTTTTCTTTTATGATCTGACTATTAGTGTTCGTGAATACGCTTGTGACATCCGCGCGCTTGCCTATGTGCGCACCTCTCTTGGCGAGCTCCTGCTTTATACTTATGAGGTTCTGCTGTCTGAGTACCTCGTTCTCTACGAACCTGTCTATACGGTTAAGCTCCTGTATCCCCTTAAGTTCTATTCTTGCCCCGTCTTTTATGGACACGTTTACATCCTGCCTTATTGTACCTATGCCCCGCTGCACCCTACCAGTAATCCTTAACATAAGCCCTATCTGCAATGCAGCGGCCTTCGCCGCCCTCGGCGTGGGTATATATTTGTCGGTGTCTATCTCAACAAGCGGAATGCCTAACCTGTCCGTATTGTACACAACATGGCCTTCGCTACTTGTTTCTATGCCGCTAGATTCTTCCTCCAGGAATATAGAAGGTATACTTATCCGCTCGCCATCCACGCGCATGAAGCCGTCGCTGCCTATAAGCATTGTGCGCTGGAAGGCGCTTGGATCGCTGCCGTCAACTACCTCCTTGCGCATGGGCTCTATCTCATCAACTATACTGCAGTTGAAGCCTTTTGTAACCGCCAGCGCAATATCTAGTGCTTCCCGATTAAGCTCGTGCGGCGGCTCCTCATCGATGTCGACAAGGCACGTGTGCCCTTTGACAATCTTGTATGTGAACGCTCTCTGCCTTGATGACTCGAACTGCGTGGATCTGTCAACGGTGCCAAGCTCGCCAGCTACTGCCCTCTGGTAGCGCAGCACCTCGGCAATGGGTTTCGTGCCGCTGCCTGCCGGCTCTGCGGCGCACGCACAAAACAGCTTCTCCCTTGTTGCCAGCCTCTGGTGTATCTCAAGGCCGCATAGGAAGCCTATCCGCTTATAATATTCATTTTGATTTTTGCTTTGCTCCATCGTCCCCGACGCTCCTCAGCATCTCAATGCCGAGCTTCGCTATCTTGTACGATATGTTCGCAAGCGCGTACAAAACCAATATACCAAGAAAGATCGCCGCATACCTGTTTATCGGTATGGAGCCTATTATGCTGCTTGTCACCGCCTGTACGATATTGTTAACGCTGCTGTTCCCGCTTGCGGTTGGCGAACTTGGTACTGCGCCCATCTGCTGATTTCCAATCACATACTCGTACAGGCCATACGCCAAGTAAAAAGTAAAAAATAGCAGCAGTATGCCTATTACGAAAAATGCTATGCCGAGATTCTTGCTATTCATGGGACCACTATATCAAAAATTCATCATAATCGGATCTATCGCTTATCTCTCCTACCAGGTTTTTGTTAAGGAGCTCCCTAGCCCGTTCTGCTTTATGGTTGCCGAGAAGCCACCCGAGCTTTACGTAAGCGGTTTCCGGTAGCATGTCCTCGCAATACACGACGCCAGCATTGCTAAGCAGCCTGAGGTTCCTGTATACATTAGGATTGACCCTGCCGTATATGCACTGGGAAGTCATGCCCACCACAATGCCAGATTCGACGGCCCTCTTTATCTGTGGCAGCCATGAAAGGCCCTTGTGCAGCGTTGATACCGGTGTGTGCCCCAACCCCGTGCCTTCTATTATAATACCCTTGTAGCCATTCTGCATATAGTAATCGATAATGCCGGGATCTGAATTCGGGTAGGCCTTTACAAGCGCCACCTTCTCCTCGAATCTCGTGAGCGGCTCCACCTTTTTGGCCGATGCTTCAACCTTCTTGTAGCTGTTTGCATATTCAATCACAAGATTGTTGTCCACATAAGCTATAGGCTTGTCGTTTACAGCCCTGAATGCGTCCCTGCGCGAGGTGTGCATCTTCCTTGCTCGAGTGCCCCTGATAAATGAGCATCTGGAATCGGAGCTTGAGGCGTGCATGCAGATGCCAACCTCTGCAATGTCCGAGTATGCGGCGATCTCTGCGGCGCACGCAAGATTCAGGAACGCATCACTGGAGCCCCTGTCACTGCTTCTTTGCGCGCCAGTGAGCACCACAGGTGCGTTTGCGTCCTGGAGCATGAAGCTCAGCGCCGCAGCGATGTAATGCATGGTGTCTGTGCCTGTTGTAACTACTACGCCGCGCTTGCCCTTGCTAAGCGCTCCAGCAACCGCCTCAGCAATCTGCTGCCACTCAGCGTAAGACATGTCTTCGCTAGCGATGTTGAACAGTTGCTTCACGTCAATGTTTGCAATGCCCTCCAGCTCTGGTACCTCATACAGAAGCTCGCCAGGCTTCAGCAGCATGTACACCCCGCCGGTCTTGTAATCTATCTTGCTGCCTATAGTGCCCCCCGTATAAAGCAGCTGTATACTCGGCTTATCCCTTGAAAATGTTTCTATCTTTTTCTCCGGGAACGTGAACTCCTGTTTCCCTTCCGCGATCTTTTTCACGCGCATGTCGCGCACATATCTTACGCCCCTGTTGTAGCCGTTTTTTAGCTTTATCACGATTATATCGCTTGCATTGTTCTCGGTTCGCGGCATCAGCTCGCCTTCCAGCCTTATGCCACGCGATTTAGACTCTAGGATAACGGTGTCCCCAACATGCGCGCCTGCCTTTTCTAGCATCGATTCTGCCTCGCTCATTGAAGCACCCTACCATATAGCGCGTTTGCAGTCGCCTTTTCTACGGCCACGCTGTAAATATTGCCCACCTCTACCTTTTCATTGCCTCCTACGATCACCTGCTTGTAGTTCTGAGCCCTGCCGCAAAATGACCGTTCGTTCGCTTCAGTAATAAGTATATCAAGCGTGCTCCCTATAAATCTATTGTTTGCTTCAGCCTGGAGCGCCCTCACGAGTCTACTAAGTTCTATGCTCCTGCTGTTTATAGTGCCCCTGTCTAGCTGTTTCATCCTAGAAGCGTCGGCATGTGGCATAGCCCCAAACTTGGATATGTTAACGACCTCTGGCTTGACCTCCTTCACGAAAGAAAGTGTTTTATCAAAGTCCTCCCGCGTTTCTGATGGGAAGCCCACTATTATATCTGTCTCTATTGTAATGCTAGGTACTGATGCGCGCAGCCCCTTTATGTGGGAATTTACCTCCTCTATGCTGTAAAGCCTACGCATGGCTTTTAAAACGCTATTGCTGCCCGATTGCACAGGTATATGCACAAATCTATAAAAGTGCCTGTCGTTCAGAAGCACCGCCAAGCCATCTATATACTTGTTGAGGAATTGGGGGTTGAGCATCCCAACTCTTACCTTGAAATCACCATCGATCTGCCTTATCTTTTCAAGCAGTTCTATGATGTTTGTCTTCCTGTCAGCGCCGTATGCTCCAATATCCTGCGCGGTAAGCTCTATCTCTTTAGCGCCTTCGGCGATGCTGATCTTTATCGCTTCCAATATATGCTCTTCGGAAAAGCTGTTCAGCGGCCCACGGGCGAACTTCGTTTCGCAGAAGCTGCAATTGCTGAGGCAACCGTCGCTAAGTGGTATCTTGGCAATTATGCCGCCCTCTGGCTTGAAAAATTCAAGCCTGTCGTTCCTTGCATAAGTGTCGAATACCACCTTCTTGCCAGAGCTTACAAGCTGCAAGGCTTTTGGTAGCATGGCTATGTTTGGCGTTGTTACTATGCTCACGTTGGGCGCGTACTTTCTTATAAGATCCGGGTCTGCAGAAGCAAGGCAGCCAGTGGCAACAACCTTTGCGCCGGCATTGCTGAGCTTCTGCAATTCGTAGAGTATTCTCTGCTCGGTCGGCTTCTTCACCGCGCATGTGTTTACAAGCACAATGCCTTCGCTACTCGCTGCTCCGGCAAGCCCGTCCAGCCTGCCCGTATATACCACTTCATAACCTGCATCTGCAAGCACGTTGCCCATAAGCGTGCTGTCCGCTTGGTTGAGCGTGCAGCCGTATGTTTTTATGCTTACCTTCATAGACTCAAATATTATTTTGCACAAGAACTTATAAAAATCAGTTCTGCTTACGGCGGCGTGTCGCTGGGATACCAGTTACTCGTAAAGGTAGCACGCTCATTGATTTGGCCGTTATTGCAGTTGCCTGAGTAGTTGTTAGCGTTGCCGTTGAGCGACCACCAGCCTACAAGGTCATGCAAATATATCGGAGCACCTCCAATGCCTTCCTATTGAAGAGCAACAAGTTGGCTTTCAGATAATGAAGTATTATAAAGTTGTACATTTGCTATACCCCTCCTTCTAATCTAGTGCTGCAACACCACCAACTTCCAATTTCGAAATCATAGCCGTAATCCGGATAATTCGGAGGGGAATATGGTGTTGACCAAGTAACATTATTACTTTACAGGCATCAGGGTGTCTCAAGAAATTCGCTCAATCAAAGAAAAGGTTTATAATTCATAACTCCTAATAAAATCAACATCTAATGTGTACTGTATGGTGTAAGCATGATACTTTGTGAAAGATGTAAGAGAGAGGTATACCGCTACGAGACCTGCAGCTACTGTGGCAGGAAGGTTTGCTACGACTGCATAAAGAGCAGCCGCAGGTATCACAAGACGGTAAGGCTTGTAATTTGCAAGGACTGCTGGGGCGACATAAAAAAGAGGAGAGCTTTCAAGAACAACAGCGCCGAAGTGCTCGAAGTGAAGACGCAGATAGCTTGATGCCTTTTATGCGCGAGACCCGCATGTGGTGCGTCAATGGACATGAAAGCCTATGAAGACTCAGTGCTTCGTTACTGGATTGAAAATAATGTAAACCGTAGCGTCAGGCAAAAGAACGGCGGGGGCAAAAAATTCTATTTTCTTGACGGACCCCCTTATGCCTCCGGCGAGCCGGGCTTTTATCACGCGTGGGTTGTGGTAACAAAAGACCTTGTGCTGCGCTACAAGCGCTACCGCGGCTTCGATGTACACGATCGCGCGGGCTTTGACGTGCACGGGCTGCCCATAGAAGTAAAAGTGGAAAAGCAGCTCAATCTTACTTCGAAGAAAGACATACAGGAGCGCGTGGGCGTAGGGAACTTCATAGAGAAATGCAAGAGCTTCGCCGACGAACAGGTGAGGCTCGCGATTGGCACATTCACGAGGTACGGCACCTCTGCAGATTTTCAGAGCGTGTATATACCCCACAGGAAGGAGTATATCGAAAAAGGGTGGGCCATATTCAAGAAAATTTATGAAAAAAAACTTGTATACGAAGGTAAGGAGCCGCTCGCATATTGTCCGCATTGCGAAACAGTGCTTTCGCAAGGGCCGGAGATAGAGTACGGCACGGAAACCGACCCTTCGATATTCATAAAGTTCAAGATCCAGCAAGGCACATCAAACGTCTCTTTGCCGGAAAACACATTCTTGGTTGTTTGGACCACCACGCCATGGACACTAGTGTCAAACGTCTCGATAGCGGCAAATCCAAAGGAGCTCTATGTGGTTGCAAGCACCGGAAGCGAAAACCTTGTGGTGGCGAAGAGCAGGCTTGATGAGTTTGCTGCAGCTGTTGGCGTTAATCTCGTTGTTAAGGAAGAGTTCTATGGCAGCGAGCTCAAAGGCACCCAGTATGAAGGCTTGTTTGGCAATGACGTGCCGGCACAGACGAAGATAAGCCAGTACCATATTGTAATTACAAGCGAAAGCTTTGTGTCAGCTTCTGAGGGCACAGGCCTGTTGCATGTGGCGCCCGGGCATGGTCCAGAAGACTTCAAGCTCGGCAAAGAGTATAAGATGCCCATGCTGTCGCCTATCGACGAGCATGCGCGCTATACCGCAGAAACAGGGATATTCGCTAATCTATCTGTGCCAGTAGAAGCAAACCAGGCGGTGCTCGACTATCTCAAAAAAAGCGGTGCGCTTATGTTCCAGGGTGTAGTAAGCCACAGCTATCCGCACTGCTGGCGCTGTGGCAGCAAGCTCATATACAGGGCCACCAAGCAGTACTACATAAACGTTGATAAGATAAGAGGCAAGATGCTCGACCAGAACAAGAAGGTAAAGTGGTACCCGAGCTATGCGTCAGAGTGGTTTGACGACGCGATAAAAAGTTCGCCCGACTGGTGCATATCCAGGCAGAGATACTGGGGGATACCAATACCTTTATGGAAGTGTGAAAAATGCGGAAATGAAAAGGTTATCGGCTCCGCAAAAGAGCTTGCTGAACTGTCCGGGCAGAAGAAGGAGCTTTACGACCTGCACAGGCAGCATGTCGACGAGATAACCATAAGGTGCGAAAAATGCGGCGGCACGATGCGCAGAATACCAGATATTTTCGACGTGTGGTACGATTCAGGCATAGCACACACTGCAAGTCTCTCTGATGAAGAATTCAAAAAGCTGTTTCCTGCCGACTGGATCTCCGAAGGTCTTGACCAGCTGCGTGGCTGGTTTACCACATTGCTAAGGACGAGCGTGGCATTGTATGGCAGGACGCCGTTCCTCAGCGTGAGCATAGGCGGCATGGTAAAAGATGAAATGGGGCAGGAGATGCACAGGCACTTGGGCAATGTGGTAAGCGCCAACGAGATACTGGAGATGTCTACCGCAGACGCATTCAGGCTGTGGAGCTTGAGCCATCCAAGATGGGAAGAGCTGAGGCTCAAGAAGGCGGAGCTTGTAGAGGCAAACAGCAACATGATTACGATATACAATGTTGCAGAACTGGCAAATGAGCTCTTTCAGCGCGCTGGCATAGACGCCAAAGTGGTATCAAAGCCGCCGGCAAGGCTTGAGCTAGAGGAGCTGTGGATCGTATCCAAGCTTAACAGCCTGATACTGCATTCGACAGAGCATCTTGATAGGTACGAGCTGGACGCTATGACAAAAGATGTTAAGGAGTTTATGCTGGAGGACATGAGTAGGTTCTACCTGAGGTTTGCAAAGCAGCGCGTAGAGCCATGGAGCTCGGCACGCCAGGTCAAAAGGGTGGCCACTTTGCTGGCATACCTGCTCAGGAACGCGCTTGTAGTTTCTTCGGTGGTGATACCCTTCGCAGCTGAGCATATATACCAGCAACTTTTCAGCAATGGGGAGAGCATATTCATGAATCAGTGGCCAAAAGCGGCGAAGGGCAAAATAAATAGCAGCATAGAGGAAAAGTTCAAGCTGTTAAAGGCAATATGCAATGCAGCCTTGTTTGTAAGAGAGCAGAGGGGTGTCAAACTCAGATGGCCCGTCAGCGAGGTGATCGTCAAAACAAACGATGAATTCGTACTTGAGGCTGTAAGCGAGCTTGCGCCGTTCATAGAGATGTATGCCAATGCGAAGAAGCTTGCAGCTTCTGGTGCAGAAACATCCAAAAAGCTGATAAAGCCCGTGTTTGCAAAATTAGGGCCTGATTTTAAGGCGGATGCGCAGATGGTTGCGGAAGAACTCGCCAGGCAAGACGCAGAGACCGTGAGCAACGAAGTAGCGTCAAGCGGATTTTACGCGCTCCACACGGGCAAAGGGGTCTACAATATTAAGCCTGAGCATTTTGTAGTGGTGGAAAACACTGCAGCAGAAAGCGGAACCACCGTGCATTATAATAATGCCTCAGTAATCGTAGACATAAACGCGGAAATGACTAGCGACCTGTACGGCGAGGTCGTTAAACGGGAATTCATAAGGCGCATACAGATGATGCGCAAAGAGATGAAGCTCAGCAAGCTCGAAAAAGTTGACGTGTACGCAAAAATGCCAGCGAAGTTTGCAGAGCTACTTGCTGTGCATATTGATGAGATAAAGGGTGCGGCGGGCATAAGGCGCGCAAAGTTCAACGCGGATACGCCCAAGAGTGCATATGAGAAAAGTTGGGACATCCTGAACGAGGATTTTATCATCGCGCTCGATAAAGTCGGCGCAACAAACTAATATGTATACTCCTATAAGGTAACCATGCGCGACACGCAAGAGCAGTACAGTGGGAGCGAATCTTTTAGGTACGTGGACAGGCTTCTAGGCGGCAATGACAAGGAACTGCTCATAATATCGCCATACATAAGCGACTATTACGCGCATAAGCTCTCAAAGATCCGCAAGAAACGGATTCGCATCATAACCTCTGAAGGTTCGCTTGCGGAAGGCACTGCGCTGGGATCGCTGCACAAGGCCCCAAGGTCGAGATATGCAAAAGCCATTTTATATCTTGCTGTTCTGGCTGTAATATTTGCATATCTAGATATTTTGTACGCAGTGCTCGCTGTTCTGCTGATTGCGGTGCTGGTGCTGCTTTTTATGGCCAGAACAAGGGAGCAGAGCACAAATATAGAGATCAAAGCCACCGGCAGGCAGTTCATTCACGAGAAGATGTATGTAGGGGACAAGATGGCAATAGTGGGCAGCGCAAACCTAACCTTCAGCGGTATGCACAAGAATATAGAGCACATAGAGATAATACGTGATAGTGCTTATATAGAGAAGCTAAGGGCGCATTTTGAGGAGTTGTGGAAGACCTATTAGAAGAACTCGGCGCCATCCTTGGTGACCAATACATCGTCCTCTATTCTTACCCCTCCAAAGCCCTCTATGTATATGCCCGGCTCATCGCTGAACACCATGCCAGGCATAAGCTTGAATTTGTAGCTCTTGCTGAGTCCCAAGCCGTCATGCACGTCGATGCCTATGGAATGGCCCAGGCTATGTATGAACGTGCCTTTATAGATGCCGCCATTTGTAGAGTTGATGTACTGCTCTGCCGCCATGTGCGGTGCACTCGCGATAGCCCCTGGTTTGATCTCTTTTAGCGCAAGAGCCTGCGCCTTCTTTACCGTATTATAAATGTCAATGATCCTCGCATATTTGTCTGAGCCGATTTTTGGCTCGAATACAAATGTCCTTGTCAGGTCAGAGCAGTAGTTCATGTACTTTGCGCCAGCGTCTATAAGGACGATACTGTTTGGCTCGAGCCTTGTGTTATCCGGCATGTGGTGCGGCATTGCCGCGTTTTTGCCAAACGATACTATTGTTGGGAATGAGGGCCCGTCTGCGCCATTGTGCATCATCAGGTAATCGAACTGTGCCGCCAGCTGCCTTTCTGTTATACCTTTCTTGAAATACTTTTGAATCTGCGCAAACGCTCTCTTTGCAATCCTGTTCGCCTTTTTCATAAGTGCGATTTCGCCGCTGTCTTTTACAAGCCTCGCTTCTGTAAACGCTTTGCCCACATCAACTATGCGCTTTGCGCCCGTCTTTCTTATGTAGCTTACGTAGTTGTAAGGCAGAAAGTTGCCGTTTATGCCCACAGTGCGGTTGCGCAGGTGCTCGTGCATTATCCTTTCAAGCTCTTTTCTGCCTTCTATCTTGACAACACGCATTTCCATGGGCTTTTGCTGCACGGCTGTATAATATTCAAGCTCCGAGGTAAGCAGTGTGGCCGATCCGTGTTTCAGGAGCAGTATTGAATCCTCAAAAATGCCGCTCGTAAATCCTGTCATATACAGAAAATTGCTGTCGACAATGCCCGTGTTTATTATGGCAATAACGTCTGCCTTTGTATGTGCAAACACCCTGCTCAATCTGCCTTTTATGCTCAGCATGTTGTTCAACGCGTTTCAAATTTCAAACGTGTCCCCGATCTTTGGCACATACGCCCTGTACCTGCCGGATATGTCGTTTTTGAATTCTTCGGCCTTGCTCAATTCACCGTGTACTATGAAAATGGTTTTCAGGTTGCTGATGCTCGCAATCAGCGTGTCTAGCTGCTTCCTGTCCGCATGCGCCGATAAGTGGTAGTTCTCTATTGACATCTGTATGCTCAGCTCCCTTCCGTTGACTCTTACCGTTTTAGCGCCTTCAAGCATCTTCCTGCCCAAGGTGCCCTCCGCCTGGTACCCCACGAGTATCATCTTGTTTGCAGAATTTTTCGAGAGCCGCGAGATGTAAAACAGCACCGGTCCGCCCGAAAGCATGCCGCTTGTCGTCACTATTATGCTGCTTTGGTCTTCGTTTACTATCTTGCTGCGCATCTCTTTTTTCTCGACCGGAATGAAGTTGCTGCTCTTGAACGGATCGTAATCGCTCATCAGTATCTTCTTCTGAAGCTCATCCCTGCAGTATATCACATTGTGCCTGTATATGCGCATAGCCTTGTTTATCATGCCATCTACATAAACGGGAACCTTGCGCATGACTCCTGAGTTAATATAGTCATCCAGGAAGAGCAGCACCTCCTGTGCCCTGCCAACAGCAAAAGACGGTATTATCACCTTGCCGCCCACGTCTATTGTTTCGTTTATGCTTTTCAGCATGTCCTTTGCAATCCTAGATTCGCTTTGGAAGACATCGTTTTTGCTCGCATATGTGCTTTCGGTTATGAGCGCGTCGCTGCTGAGTCCCTTAACATCAGCTCCATAAAGAAGCCTTGTCCGGGCGAGGTGTACATCTCCGGTATAAAGAACGCTCTTCCTGCCGTCGCTTACCCTTATCATCGCGCTGCCTACTATGTGCCCTGCAGGGATAAATTCGATCTCCAAGTCATTTAGCTTCATCTTCTTGTTGTACTCGACTATCTTGTAGCTCTTGTGCAGCCTTTCGAGGCCCTCCTTGGTAACGTTGCTAGGATTTGATATATGCATGTAGTCGCTAAGCAGTACGTTTACCAGCTCTATCGTGGGTTTTGTTGCGTAAACAGTCCCTTTATAACCTGCAGTGTATATGTGCGGCAGGTACCCGCAATGATCCAGATGAGCATGCGTTATGAAAATGCCGTCTATCTCGTTGAGCTTTCTGTCATCTATCTTTGGGTACTCTTCGTTTTCTCCAATCTTTACCCCTGCGTCAAGGAGTATTTTTGTATTGTCTGTGCTTATCATTATGCAGCTGCGGCCCACCTCGCCCGCACCGCCATAGAAAGAGATTTTCAATCTAACACCTTTTATCTAACCTTGTTTTTGTTTTTATTATATCTTATATTGTTGTATTTTTTATATATTATTTGTTGTACTTTTACATTATCTGTATTTTGCTGCTCATGCCATGGCATTTACAGTAGTTGTGAAAATGCGTAGTGCGGTCCTTGCACCCCCAGATTTCATTTGCTCTGCTTCCGTTTTATCACTGCGATGTCTTCCAGGTTTATCTCCTGCAGTGGTTTCTCCCTGTGGACCTGCTTTTCCATCTTGTGCTTGTTTTGCCATCTTCCCAGCTTTAGCATCTTCCTTAGCTCCATGTAGAGCGCATCAATCTTTGCATCCTTCTCTGCTATCTCCGCGTTGTACTTGGAAAGGTCTGTGCTGTATCCCTCTATATCGCTCTTCATGAGCCCGACTTTTCTCTCAAGCTTAACGAGTGCAAACGCGTCATCCAGCTCCGCATCTATCTGGTTGATTTTTCTTACGAGATCCTTTTCTTCGGAGAGCGATGAGGCCTCTGTAGAAATCTTGAACTCAAGCATGCGCTTCTGATGCTTAAGATAGCCTATTCTTTTAGTATCCGTGTTGCCGCTCCCTTTCTTCATCTCGAGGAGCTTTACCGTAGCGGCAAGCTCAGCTTCCTTGTAGCTGATTCGCCTCCTTAAATCCTTCACCTTGAATATTATCGCGCTTCTCTCCTTCTTTAGGCTGTCGATATTCGCTTTTATCGCTTCCGCCTCCTTGTTGTGTGACTCCTTTATTATCTCGTTGAGTGGCATCGGTCCCGAATGCTGGGCTTCGGAATGCGCGTGACTGGTGGTTTGTCCTGCCTTTGGTGCGCTTTCAGTCGCACTTGCCGTAGTGTTGCTGCCATCCGCTTTCTGATCTAATGTGTTATCCAGGGAATCGCCTATATACTAGTAAACGAGGTGTCACCACGTTGAAGCTTCTTGTAAAGGTCGATAAGCTTGTCTGCAACCTTCTCTATTGAATATTCCTTTGCAGTACTTACCGTTCCTTTATATGCATCAATATTATTTATAACCTTTTCTATTTTTCTTGCACAGTCAATGGTGCTACCTGGCTTGAATTTTTCTCCATTTTTTCCGTTTTTTATGATCTCCTGCAGTGCGAGCCTGTTTGCGCCAACTACAGGCGTGCCCGTTGCCATCGCCTCAAGCAGCACGATGCCCTGTGTTTCAAACGTTGAGGGCAGGCAGACTACATCTGCAGCTGCGTAATAATCTGGAAGTATGCTGTCTTTTATGAAACCGACAAACTTTACCTTGCCGCTCAGGCCCAGCCTTGCGCTAAGGTTCATGTATGCGTGTGCCATGGGCCCTGTGCCGCCAACCACAAGCACGTAGTCGTCATCAAGTCGCTTTATTGCTCTTATGAGTACCTCAAGGTGCTTCTCCCTGCTAAGCCTCCCAACGTAGAGCACCACCTTTTTGTTGCCGCGCGCGAGTTTCTCGCGCAGCTTGCTGCCATCAACATTCTTGTTGAACTTGCTCATATCAACTCCGTTGGGTATTATGACACTGTTATTTATGTGCTTCTTCTTAAGTATGTTGCTTACGGTTCTTGTCGGAGCAATCGTGTAATCGCACCTCCTGTAAAAATAGTGCGCATACTTCCAAGAATACCTTAGCGCATAGCGCTTCATAAGGTTGCTTGCAGGCATATACTCGTCTATTACTTCCTTGTCGGTAAACATCGTGTGGAAGGAGCCCACTATAGGTAACCTGTTGAGCTTGCTCGTAAGCAGCCCGTAGAAGCCCATAGTGAACGGTGTGTGCACGTGTATGACATCGATATCGAGGTTTCTGAACTTGAAATATGCGGTGAATGGAAAGAATGCGATATTGTACTGCGGATACCTGTTGAACTTTGCGCTCGGCGCCACAAAAACATGCCTGTCGCCTTTTAGCGCTTCTTTTGTGGCCCTGTTGCCGCTCACGAAAAGATAAACGTTGTGCCCCCTGCTCTCAAGCTCCCTGCGCGTGTTCATTATGGATGTTACCACGCCGTCCATAGCTGGCAAGTAGGTATCGCTATAGAATGCGATGTTGAGAGTATCCATCGTTATACCCAGGGCTGTCCTTCTTATACGACAACAGCCTCGCCGCCGAGCTTCTTTATCTTTTCAACAGCCTCCTTTGAAAAGCCAGAGGCTTTTATTACTGTCGCCCTTTCAAGTGTGCCATTGCTGAGCACCTTGTATCCTTTGAGCTCCACGACAGGCTTTTCGCCGCCTTTAAGCATTGCCAGCCTGTTTACCCCTTCAAGGCTTATCGCATTCAGCCTCTTTCTTCGCCATGGCGTAAAGCCCTTGCTCTTCTTAAGCCACGGCGCCTTGGCGGTCATGTATGTGAAATTGTGCTTTCTTGAACCTGCGTTGCCAACACCGCCGCGGTCGCCCGCGCCCCTGGCATTCTTTATATTGCCCGCGCCCCACCTGCGCGTTCCAAAATATCTCCTGTTCCTCTTCTCGTGTCTCACTACCATCTTTACACCATGCGTTTTATCAATTCGTTTATGTCGGCGCCCATGTATCCGAGCGCGCCCCCCTGCTTGTAGCCGTGCTTTATGCTTTTGTAGCCGCGTCTTGGCGGGTGCAGCTTTATAGGAGCCCGATCCTTTATCTTTCCTAGCATAGCATCTATGGGCTGATCCGATGCGCCAGTGTCAAGCCCTTCCTTCTTTATGAGCGCCTTCATCGCTTCCTCGCTGATCTCGCCAAAAGCTATGTAGTTGCTGCATTTGTCTAGCATACCCATATACGATGGGGTGAGCTTTATCACAGCGCAATTGTTAACATACGGCACGTTTAGCCTGTCAAGCGTTTCGTTGATGTCGCTGCGCACATGCATCCTGCCCCTGACTCTTATCACTGCGACTACCTTGTCTAGCAATTTCTTATTCATAAAAAACACGCTTTACTATGCTATCGGAATAATTCTGTAATTTACCTATAACTATATGGGCGTTAGGTATATATTACTTGCTATTTTGTGCATTTAGGGTATTGAATTTTATTCGAAAGATGGGTATTCAAAATTCAACATCCTACGCAGTGGCATCAAGCGAGGTGAACTTCCGATAATGCAATCTGCACATAAAAGCTAAAAAGCTTTTTCTAGAAAAGTAAAAAACGCGACCTGGATGGTGATTTTGTGTACTACAGCGAGCTTGCAAAGATCAAAGCAGTAGAGAAGATGCTTGAGAGGCTTGCCTATGCCTCGGTATGGTTTGATGTGCTTGCCGCGATAGCGACATTCCTTGTTATGCGCGCTCCGGCAAAGGCTTTTGGTTCGCTGCTCATAGTGAGCGATTACCTTATATTCATAGAAGTGATAGTTGCCGCCATCATAGTGATCATGCTTATGGTTATGAAATACTACAGCAAGGTGACAGAGCGCTTAAGCGTAGTAATGTTCAAGATGAAGCACGCGCGGTGAGAATCATTCGAACAGGCTTCTCTGTCTGTTTTCGAAGGCATTGTGGGCTTCCCTGTTGAGCATGTCAACCTTGCCGAACACTCCGTCATAGCCTGCCTCTATACTTATCCTTCCGTTCCTTATGTTGCTTATTGCTTCGGCAACCCCTTGCGATGACGCGCCCTCTATTTTGTCTATATTCATATCAAGCAGTATGCTGAACTCATTCCCTAGGGCGTTTATCATGTTCGCATACATGTCCTTCACTGCAGCTGCATAGCCGCTTTTCCTGAGCACATATGCGATAATCTCTATCAGCGGCACGGTCTTCTTATATGGTATCGCGCCATCAGGCACAAAGCCAGGCGGTCTATCCGCAAGGTCATTGACACGGTGCAAAACGCCTATGACAACTTTCTTGCCGCATATAGGACAGATAGCGCTCTTCTGTGTTTCTGGATTTGAAGAATAGCTGCACTGCCTATGCCCGTCGTAGTGGTACTTGCCCTCTTCCGGGTAATATTCTATAGTGTATTTGAAGTGTTTTGCGTCCTTTTTCCTTATTATATCTATGATCCCGTCGTATGTGAGCCTGTCTACATCAAAGACGTTGGCCTCGCGGCCCATCTTTGGCAATGAATGCATGTCGCTGTTCGATATGAGCGTGTACCTGTCAAGCTTTGAGAGCCGCCAGTTCATCTGCGGATCGCTGCTAAGCCCGGTCTCAAGCGCGTATACATACTTCACCCTGTCCTCGTATGCTTCCTCCACCGAGTCGAAGCCCGACATCGATCCAAGAACGCCGAAATACGGCGTCCACGCATGCGCCGGAAACACAAGCGCGTTGCGTTCAATGCTTATTGCAGCGTCAATCAGCTCAGCCCCGCTCATCATGAGCGTTGGCCTCCCATCAGAATCAAGCGAGCCTCGCCTCTTGAGCAGTTCCCTTAGCTGTTCCGCTTCCTCGATGCTTTTCACAAACACGCAATGGTGCACTTTCCTTATCTTGCCCGCATGCTCATAGATTGTCGAAACCTCGCCGCCGATCATGAACCTTACGCTAGATTTGCTGCCCTTTACCCTGTAGAGCCCGGTGCCGCTTTCCTCTTCAAGGTTAAGCTTGAGCTCAGAAAGCCACGGCGCATTGACAAAATCGCCAGTCGCAAGAAGCGAGATGCCCTTTTGCACCGCTGTTTCCTCCATCCCCTTTATCGTAATGTCGTTGCTGCACGCCCTCGAGAAGCGCGAGTGTGTATGCAAATCTGCGATAACTTCCATTAGATCACAATGTTATTACACGCTGTTCTTCGGGCAGATGCCGCTGAGAGGGCATCTATTGCACTGGGGCACTATATTGCATATCGCCTTCCCGTGCGCCTTGAGCACATATGCGAAATTTGCCCAGTATTTCTTTGGCACCTTCGCCTTGAGGTCTTCCTCGACCTCTTCTGGATCCGTTTTGTCTGTGAGGCCGAGCCTGTACGAAACGCGCATAGCCCACGTATCAATGGGCATGCCCTCCACGATGCCGAAGCCGTTTATCAGTATTGTATTGGCTGTCTTGCGCCCTATGCCTGGAAGTTCAGTAAGCTCTTCCATTGTGGAAGGCACCTTGCCGCCATACTTATGCTCTATGATCTTGCAAGCCTCTATCACGCTTTTTGCTTTATTGCCTGCGAACGTGGCCTGTCTCATGTATTTTAAAAGCTCTTCCGGGGTGGCGCGTGCATAATCTTTTGCGGTATGGTACCTTTTGAACAGCTCAGATGTGACTTTTATGACAACCTCATCTTTGGTTCGCGCTTCTATTATCGCGCCCACAAGCAGGTTTACGGTGGTGTCGAAATGCAGGAAATACCTTGCATTCTTGTAGAGCTTTTCAAGCTCATCTACCACCTTTTGGGCATTCTGGTCGTCAAGCAGCTTCGTCTTTTGTGCAGCCATATTATCAATTTTACTGAAAACATTTATACGCGTTTTGAGAAAAAGATATGGTCAAAATGCACGCTGCAAGCGGAAGGCACTACGTTGCAGAAATAATATGCAGGCTGAAACGAAGGTACTCTGGTGAAATGGGGACACGGCTGCACCATTCAACAGCTTGGCAGCTCCTCGTGGCAACCATGCTTTCAGCCCAGGCGATGGATTCGACTGTGAATGCGGTAACGCATAGCATGTTCAAGGCGTACAAAAAGCCGGAAGATTTTTCCAAGCTCAGGCCCGTGCAGCTATACAAGTTCACGCGGAAGATAGGCCTTTACCGGTCTAAAAGCAGGAATATAATAAGATCGGCCAAGATAATTGTAGAGCAGTACGATTCAAAAGTGCCAAAGAGCATAAGCGAGCTTACGAAGCTACCGGGTGTCGGCAGGAAAACCGCAAACGTTGTTCTTGCAAATGTGTATGGCATAAACGAAGGCATAGCCATAGACACCCACTGCATAACAGTATCAAACCGGCTGGGCATTGTACGTACAAAGGATCCCGCAAAGATAGAGCAGGCATTGATAAAGGTCACGCCGCGGGAAGAATGGGGCAGCATAACCCACCTTTTTATAGCTCTCGGCAGGGATGTATGCACTGCAAGGGCAAAGCACTGCGAAAGGTGCGTGCTCAATGACATATGCCCGTCAAGCACCGTGAAGGTGGTCAAATGAGAGCATGCCTGTTTAGCGGGGGCAAGGATTCCACGCTCGCATTGCACAAGGCAAGCGCAGAAAAAAGCGTTGAGCTGTTGATAACCATGATTTCGCAGAATGATGACAGCTACATGTTCCACAAGGCAGACATCGAATACACGGTGCTGCAGGCAGAAGCGATGGGCATTAAGCAGAAGATATACCTTACACAAGGGGAAAAGGAGACGGAGCTCAAAGACCTTGAAAAGGCCCTAGTTGATAACAGCGTTACAGAGCTTGTTACAGGCGCTACGGCGAGCGAGTATCAGAAGAGCAGGATAGATAGAATATGCGGTGCAAACGGGATAAGGCATATTGCGCCATTGTGGCATATAGACCCGCTAGAGGAGCTCGAAGAGCTGTGCAAAAGCTATTACGCGATAGTCACAAAGGTGGCAGCGGAAGGGTTTGATGAAGCATACCTTGGCGCCAGAATAGACCGCAACATGGTAGAGAAGCTGAAACTCCTAAACCAAAAATATGGGGTAAACATGCTTTTCGAGGGCGGCGAGGCAGAGTCTTTTGTTCTTGACGCGCCCATGTTCAGGAAGCGCATACGCATAAAGAGGGCACACAAAGAGTGGGATGGGCTTGTAGGCATGTATGTGATAGACGATGCGGAGCTCGTAAACAAGCAGTAGGCTTCTTGCATCAGGGCAAAGCGGCGCACGCGCGCTTCACCGCTCATTGCTCATCTGGTTGTGCCATCTTGGCAAAATCCTTATCCGGCACTTGTATGTAGAGGCAATAGCCCAATCCCTCCTTTAGCGCCCCATTTAGCGTTTCGCCGGGTATCGCTTCCACCTCTTTTTCGGTATAATTTGGTATGCGGTAATTAAACCATGGATCTCCTGTATGCTTGTCTGCAACAAGTTTTTCGGCTGCAGCGATTATGCCAGAATTAAGCTTTACCTCTTTATGCCTGCCCTGCGTGACGTTATCCAAGATGCTTTTCGCCGCGATCTCCTTTACATACGCCGCCTTGTTTTCTTTGCTTATGTATGTAGCGTGCCCAGCAACGCCTACATAGGCGCTTACCGTGGGTGCGTTTTTCAATGCGGTATACTCTGTGTAAGTCTTTCTGCCTATCTTTCTCTCATTCAGCGCCACGCGCTCATATATACGATCAACATCGTACGGCTTTATGAGTAGCAGCCCATGCATCAGTGCGCTTTTCACGCCCCAGAATATAGCATGGCTCGCTATCACCCTGCCATCAACGTTTATCGTCGAAGCCCTATTGTCTATGCTGACATTATCTATACCCATATCTGTTAGTGCGTTTCCGACTTTTTCCGCAAAATACTTCCTCATGTCTTCAAAATACTTGAAGCTTCCGTTGCGCGGTACAGTGAATGTGTAAGCAAGCGCGTTTTCGTCAAATTCCACATGCGAGCCGCCGGTAATTCTTCTCGCCACATCAAACGTGTTGTCCCGTCTTTTAATCGCAGAAGTCGCTTCGCTGTAGCCAAGCACAACAGCATCTTTTTTCACGTTCCAGAACCTTACCGTTGCGAGTCTGGATTCCTCGGACCTTTGCAGCAGGTATTCCTCCATTGCCATGTTGGAGCTTATGCTAAGCGTGTTGTTGCCCCAGTACTCATAGCTGAACATATTCATCTATTCGCATACAACCAATAAAATAGTTTGGTTTTGATCATGCAATTTCCGCTTGCAGTTAGCAGCCAAATACGCTCACAGTGATTCCCACATGTGCTTATACCATATAAAAGTGCGGTTGTGTAAAGAAAATGTTTATATATATGGAAATTCATAAACATATATGAGTGGAAATCATGGAAAATAGGGTGCCACGCGCCAGTGCTAAAAAGGGCATCTCGGCCATAAAAGATTACGCCACTTCGCTGCTTGAATCTATTGGTGATCCCACTGTAGCGGCAGGCATAAATGACAAGATATCTAAATTTTTCAATCTGATTAATGAGGCAGACCTGCAATCGTTAAACAGATCCGAATTATTGCAGCTTAACAATATACTAATATCGTTCCACAACGCGCTTGATAAAAACTCTTCCAAAGCGAATACCGCAATATTTAAAGCACAATCCATTGCCACAATAAGCAATGGCGCGGAAGCAACCAGTTATAAGTCGGAGCTGCCCAAGACCAACAGCACCGCAGTTAAGGCTGCAGAAGAAGATAATGAAAAGCGCAGTCTTATGCCATTTACTTTGAAGAGTAAAAAGTCATTTATCGATAGGGAGGGTGTAGAAAGAAGCGTATATGAGCTGCAGCTTTCAGCCGGAGCAGAGATATCGCTTGTTCTCTATCCGAAGAATGCGATGCCTTTCGGCGAGGACTTAGTCAAGGGGAGAGAGGTTGTGCTGTTCGGGGGTGAACCTAAAAGCAGGGATATAGAGGTGTGGAGCAAGTCTGTTGAAGACCTGAAGAAAAATTCAATCAACTTCAAAAACGAAGCCATGAACCTCTTAGCGCCCAATCAAAAAACCACCGTTTTTGTGGAAATAGACCCAATCCAGATTGCAAGATTGGCAAAATCCTTAGGCTCTAAAAATGAATTAGTGGACGAAGTAATTAAATGGGGCGATTCGAAGGACTGGCGAATCGGACAAAAAGTTTATTCGGTAATAGACTCGCTCATAGCAGGTACAATGATAGATGACAAAGGGGAGCTATCCGCCAGAAGGGATGCTAATGGCGCCTATCTCGTACTAGAGTGGCTACTGGGTGATGCGCAAGCTGAGAAGGCATTGCAAAATAAGGTAGACAGGCTTACCGATATAATAAATGAATGGAAGGAAAACTATACAATTTACAGCAAATATATAGATTTAGCGCGCGCAGGGCTATTACTGGCGGGAACCAATTCAAGATGTGAAGTTTGGGCGCACAATTCCAAAACTGCTCTAAGTTCGTATTTAAAAGAGCTTGATATAGATGCTGCGGAAATAAGCACTGATACCTTACCAAACATAAAGGCAAAACTTGAAAGCCTTCAAAAAAAATACGCGGAAGAGTCTATTCTTTTGCAAGGAGCACAGGAAAAGCTTCATAAAGCTGGCAATTCAAGAGAAATTTTTGAAATTAATAAGAAGCTGGTGCAAATAGAAGATGCTACCAGATATTTAACTGCGTTAAACACCTTTTGGTCTTGGGAAGAGAAAGTAGAACACCTCCCTCCTAAATCTTCTGAAAGCTTTAAGGATGCTGTCAAAAAATTGGTAAGCGAAGACCGTGCCATAAAGGACCTAATAGAGGCGATAAGAGTCGCAGATCCAAGCATAGCGTCAATGCCAAAGTTGGGCGAGCTTATTGCCGTTCACATTACCCAATTTTATCCTTCTAAAGGATTGGACGGCAGCAGGGTGATAGTCCCCACAGTTGACGCTACCCTATTCGATATACCGCGTGACGTAATAATAACTTCCGCATATCTTCAAGATTTTCTTAACAGGTTTGGAAATAAAAAACCCGTTTTGCCAAGAAATACGATACACTTTGCGCTAAATGATGCTGCCAGCGGTGGTGGTGAGCTATTTGTTGGGGATTGGCAAAGAATGCCATTTGCAATAATCGCCCCGCTGTCAAGTCTGATAAAATCTAACGGCAAGCCCTACTCTGTGCCTTCAAATGATACCTTCTTTAGGGTTTCGCCGGGCGAAGGGCTAAAATTGCCGCCCGACGCGATAATTGTAAGGCCCATGACCGATAAGGAGAAGCAAGAAAGCAGCGACCTGTTCGTGCAGAAAGGAGATACTATCGTATATAATCCCGAAAAAATCAAGAGCGGGGAAGTCGTTCGTGCTGTACTAAAGAGCAAAGGCTATAAAATCATCCCTTACGACGTGGGTGGTGCAGCTCAAAACTATAATGACCCGCGTTGGTTCTCTGATCTTTTGCATGCGTTAGAGCTGGGCGTTACTGACCAACCAGATTCGGCTCTCATGAATCATATGTTTATAACCAAATTTAAAGATGATCTACGCGCTTTGCAGCTAGGTAGAATCTCAATGGCAAAATTTGAGGAGCAGCGAGACAAGGAGCTTGAAATTATTTTTTCGATATCAAATGACCTGTTGTCCTCATTAGATGTATCTAATGATATAGGATACGCTTCTTGGAGCGAGTTTAGAACATTGTTCCTCTCTGGGGTATTGTGACTTAATATTCCCCATGAGGAGGTATGAGGTATATGCTGTTACTGAGCTGACTTGCTCTTATTCGTAGGGCAAGAATACCGCGACTTTTAAGTCGTGGATGAATTGCGCGCTTCGATACGATAAATACTATTTCTTTTCCTGTGATATTCCGTTAATGCAGCTGCGGCACGAAAAAATCGCGCCGCGCTTCTGCAGAAACGTGATCATATGAATAGCGTAGCGAATGCAAAATATAAAGAACTATCTGCCAATGAAGTTGGCCATCAGTACAACTTCCAGCACATTGTTTTGGTTACTGGCGGATAAAAGGGATAAAGTTCAATTTTGATGTACGATAAAGTTACTTGTGTATCTATCCCACTGCCAGTATCAGCAATCTGATTATATGGATAAGCCCCAGGAGAGTGCTCTTTTGTCGATAAAGAACCCGCCGTTATTGTATATATCTATTGACCTTCAACAATTAATAAAGTATAAATCACTAAAAGTGTAGTTAGAATAATAACACATATACCTATTGAAAAATATGCTAACTGAAGAGCATTTTGTATAGAGTTAATTGAACCTATTAATGCCGATGCAAAAGCTAGGAAAAGTGCTAAAAGAAGAAAAATGGCAATAAGTATAGATGCCCTTTTATAGTATTTGAATCTTTTCCACGATGCATCTTTAGTAATATCTATAAAAATCAAAAATGTTATTGGAATAAATATACTGGCAAAAATAGCTAATACGGATAAATTCAATTTTGATGAAGAACATAACTGCAATTTGCATAGATAAATAGGTATAAATATTTATACAACCAATTATCTAATAGGGCAATTATTTTATTTGAGTGCATTCATACATTTACATTCA
>JBMFTZ010000002.1:0-49276 GCA_049966775.1 Candidatus Micrarchaeia archaeon | reverse complement strand
GCGTTAAAAACAGTGCATATTATTGCTTATTTAATTGAATTGTTGGACAACGCCGTGCAAAGCAAAACTTTAAATACCTTAACAGGGATAAACTTTATTACTCTTTATCCACTGGATGAAGTAATAAACGGACGGTGTTGTATATGGCAAAGTCATACGTGAAGTTCGAAGTATCAAATGATGTCGTTGCTAAGACATACGAGGCATTGCAGCTTGTCAAGCAGTCTGGCGTGGTAAGAAAGGGTGCCAACGAAGTTACAAAGAGCGTGGAGCGCGGCCTTGCCTCGTTTGTAGTTATAGCAGGGGATGTGGATCCTGAAGAAGTGGTACTGCATATACCTGTGATATGCGAGCAGAAGAAGGTTCCATATTCATATGTGCCTAGCAAGCTCGATCTTGGTAAGTCGATAGGCCTCAATGTACCGTGCACAGCGGTCGCTGTTGAAAACCAGGGCAAAGCGGAGCAGGCCATAAAGGACATAATAGCGAAGGTGACCGGCGTTTCGCAGAAATCCGAGAAGCCCAAAGAGCCAAAGGCGAAAGAAGACCAAAAGGCGCAGGCCGAGCAAAAGAAAGAGCAGAAAGAGCCACCAAAGTGAATGCAAAAGCGGCTAAGTGCCAGGTGTGATATTTATGGCAGACGATGAGCAGCAAAAACGACAATTTTCTGGATTCCTTGCAGAGATCGTGGATGTTAACAAGCAGCAGAAGACCGGAGTATCAGGAGAGATATACCTTGTTTCGGCGCAGATACTAGAAGGCAACGACAAGGGCAGGATAATACGGCGCACCGTGCTCGGGCCGATAAAAGTGGGCGACATAATAAGGCTTCCCGACACAAGCAGGGAAGCGCGAGAAATAAAAGTAAAGTAAGTGATAAAGTGAAGTGCTCATACTGCTCAGGCGAAATAAAGAGAGGTAGCGGCATAATGTATGTGTTCCGAGACGGCAGGATCACATATTTCTGCTCCTCCAAATGCTACAAAAACGGCATAAAGCTGGGCAGGAAGATCAAAGGCAGCAGCGCGCTTACAGTATCATAACGCCGATTTAGCGGCGTGCTTCCTGCATCCAAGCAAGCCCCGCACCGCGCAAAGCGCCTGGCTGCTCTTTTTCCCTTCTATCTACCAGCTTCCTGTTTGACTTCTTCTATTTTGATGTCGCTTGTATCCGCATTAGCGAACGCGCCGCCCAGTATGCTCTCTATCCCAAACTTCATGAGCTTTGCCTGATACCGCGAAAGAAACACCTTGCGCCCCGCGCTGTCCTGGATTATGTAAGCCCCGCTATCATCAACCGTGACAAAAACATAATCTTCGCCCTTGCTTACCCTATATGTTCTTGCCATTTTCCACGCACCTCACAGTATTTGTGTGCTCGGCTCTTTCCGCTATCGCGCCCTCCTCGTCATACGCGTAAAGCACTATTGAAAATTTATAGTCGTCGGGAAAGTTGTTTGCCATGGTGTAAAGCTTTACCTGCTTGTCTATCCTTGAATGGGGCTTTAATATGCCTATCCGTGTCTTGCCTATGCTAAGCTCTGTATCCGGAGCAAGCGAAAGCGGACTGCTCACATGAACCTCAGACTCGCACCAGAGAAGCTTTGAGCTGTCTTCGTTTTCGAACGACAGGCGCAGCAGCGCCTCGTTCTTAGAATATGCTTTCAGTATTGGTGGCTCTACCTGTGAAGTTATCTTTATGGCACCCAATTTATCACCGGTCGTAGTATTCTTATACTTATAATGGTAATAGATAAAAGCATTATTATACTTAACCCATATAGATTGATAAGCGGTGCCTCCATGGATGTGAACGAGTCAAGGCTCATAATAAACGAGCTTACCCTAAGGGAACTTCGCATAACAAAGGATGTTACGGAAACGCGCAGGTCCATATTGCGCTGGCTTGCTCTGGCACTGGGCATAATAAGCCCAGGCGAGTCCAGATTGTCTGCTGTTTCGGTGCTAGACGCCATACTCTACTACCAGTTTTATGTGCATAAGGATCCGGAAGTGGCTGAGCTGTCTCAATACATAAACAGCTCATGGGGTCCTATAAACGAGAAAACCCTAAGGTACCACCTGCTGCAGATGAAGCGCGCAGGCATCGTAGAGAATTCCAAGGGCAAGTACTTCCTTCGCAAGCCAGAAACAGGCGAGCCTAGCGACATAAGCCAGTGGGTTAGCAGCTACATAGATTCAAGGATAAACCCAATAAAGAGCAAGCTCTCTGACGTGCTCACCGAGCTCAAGACAAGGCAACTTTAGGTGACATAATGGATAAGAAAGCAATGGATTTAGCACTATACGGTGTGATAGTTGTATTGGCAGCAATAGCTATCGCAGAAGCTGTTCACGCGCTCTATCCGGCGCAATACGCCATTCAGGTGTCAATGCTGGCAAGCCCCACGTCAAACCTCTACCCGTACAATACCACCTTCTTCAACATAACGCTCAAAAATGAAGGCAGTTCTATAAGCAATCTTGTGTTTGGCCTTTACGTGAACGGTACAGCCATAAAGGAGTACAAGCTGTCCATACCCCATGGGGAGAGCGCGAGCATACATGCCAATTACACGTACGCCGTGAACGGCACATACTCGTTCAGTGCTGTTGCCGATTCCGGGCACCTGCTCAACATCGCTGATAGGAAGGCTGCAAGCTCCAGCATCGTGGTAAACGTAAGCCCGAGCGCCACGCCGAACATATATACATCAATACCGAACAATGACATAGATAACACCACAAGCTTCACCTTCTCGGGGCAGGGCTTCCACGACATCTCCGCGTTAGCTTCTGTGTACAATGTAAGCGAGTTCGGCAGCGCATTTGGACCCGCAAGCAGCGTGCTTCCGCAAATATTTGACACCTTGTACGCGTATGTGGCATACGCAAATGGTGCTACCGTGTCATATTCAAACGGATCGATCGCGTACGTCCTTTGGCTTAAGGGCACAGTCTCGCCGCGTGCCATAGATTCTATGCTTTCAACGTTCAATCTTGCCCATTCCTCGCTGAATGAAAACGGCAGTGGAGTGAGCTTTTGGAAGCTTAGCAATAGCACAAGCATCTGCGTATTCTACCAGCAGGGCTGGACGAAGCTCATAGCGTTTGACAATTCTAGCAAAGAGGGTGAGACATGTGCCGGAATAGCTGCCCAAAGATACAATCCAATAGAGAGCAGCGTGCTCGTCGGTGTGCTAAGCGAAAACAAGAACCTCTCTTTGTACCAGTCAAAGTTTATCTACACGAATCTTACAAATCTCGGATCGCTCCTTTCCTATAGTGACACCGGTACTGGCGCCATGAACCTCTTCCAGAACAGCTACGGTATCTTTGCGGGCGTGATAGAGCACGCCCCTCCTATAAGCCAAAATACGTGCTACGGCATTCTATACAACCAGAGCAACAGCAGCATCTGCTCCACATACGTATTGCCAAAGAGCGGCAAGGCCTTGCCGCAGTACGGCATGGTGAATTCGACGCTTTCAACGCCAAACTACACGGCCACGCTCTACACGCTGACGAACCAGAGCATGCTTCTTGTCGCCCACACAAACGCTGTTGCGCTGCTGAATTCATTGGGCCTGCGCCATAGCATCGAATGGGTGTCTATATTCAAGAACACCTGCGGCTTTTACAACTCAAGCATAAGCTGCAGCGTGAACGCCTACAATTATTCGACAGGCACTGCCAGCATAAGCATAAAGAACACGCTTAATGCTTCTATGGTAGTGAACAGCCTCTCATGCTATATGCCTGGTGCTGCAGAGCTACCCGCAATCATAAACAAGACAGTGGGCTCAGGCAACACAATCCGCGCAAGCGTGAGCTGTGAATCCCTCTCATTGCCTGTGATAAGCACAGGAGAGGCGTACACACTAGCTATGAACTACACTTATGGGAAAGCGGAGAGAGTAACCATAGGGGCGCTCAACATAACCAACTACGGCCTTGGCTGATGTGGGCGCTGCCAAATTGTGTTATCCAAGCATGCCGACGAAATCCGTTGCACCTTTGCCTTCCGGAAATGCCCTGCCGTTCTCCGCTTCCACAGGCAGGCCGGTCTCGTTTGCTACGCGCTTCAATTCACTTATGTCAAGCACTTTTTTAGTGTAGAGCTCCACAAAATAGGTATCGCCGAGTGGCACCCTCCTCACGGTAAATGTAAGCACCTGATACATGCCAGTGCGCTTGACTCTGATCTTTATCTCGTTTCTGGCGAGTATTCCTTTCACATCCATACAATATATGACATGAGGGCTTCGCCCTTATAAACCTTTTGCGTGGCATTTGCCAGTGGTTGTTGAAAATCCTATCGTAAACCTCTCTCTACCCGGGGAATCATTGAAAAATAAAGGTTCGCCAGAAGAATTTGGGCCGGTGGAACTGATGGTTACTTAAATTTTCAACACCTTCATTCGCCAGTTTTGCCTGTTTGTTCTGCACGCTGCGTTTAATCGTTCGCTTTGCCATTGCAAAAGCGCAGTATTCAGGGCAGGTATGCGGTAGGGCATAAAATCCGGCCCTCAATGAAGGTCAATGAAACTGTAAAAGTATTATAAATGTTCATGTAATATTAATGATTATATGTATGTATCATCACCTTTCATAGAATCTTACACCTCATACTTTATCCGCCTCTTCTTGCTTCATGGCGCGGCAGGCACTGCAATTGCGCTACTTCTCTCTTTCATAGTGTTTGCGGTGGCTCTTGCCATACTCATAATAGCGTTCGCATACATGTTCGGCTGGCTGGAGCGCAAGATCATAGCCCGCGCCCAGGCAAGGCACGGGCCAACATACTTGGGGCCATTCGGCTTCCTGCAGAACTTTGCTGACGTAATAAAGCTTTTTTCAAAAGAGAACATAGTGCCAGAAGGCGCTGACAATCCCATATTCGGTTCAGTGCTGCCCGTGATGTTCGCCGTGTTTGTGCTTATGCTCACTTTCATACCTTTCACCAGCGGCTTTGTCGGCATAGGCACTTCGCTTGGGCTTCTGGCTGTCTTTGTGCTTCTCTCGTTCTCTCCGCTGCTGCTGTTTCTTGCGGCATGGGCCAGCGGAAACAAATTCAGCTCAATAAGCGCGCAGCGCGCTGTGACCGTGGTGGTGAGCTACGAGGTCCCGCTTCTGCTTTCCGTGGTCGCGATAGTGCTGCTCGCGAACAGCTTCAGCCTTACCAGCATAGTGGCGGCGCAGCAAAGCTACTGGTTTGTTATCATGATGCCTCTCGGCTTCATTGTGTTCTTCATAGTGATGCTCGCGGACCTTGAAAGAACGCCGTTCGACATGACAGAAGCTGACAGCGAGCTTATAGCAGGATGGCTCAACGACTACGGGGCAAATTATTACGGTATAGCGCTCTTTCTTGATTACACGCGCATGTTCGTGGGCACGCTGCTCATAACAGTGCTTTTCTTTGGTGGGTGGCTCGGCTTCGGTGCAGTTCCGCCGATCATTACGCTGCTCATAAAGGTGGTGATATTCACCATATTCATAATGTTCATAAGGGCGTCGCTGGTGCGAATGAAGATAAACCGCATACTGCGCACCGGGTGGCTATACCTTATGCCAATAGCAGTAATCAATTTATTAATTACATTTGTTCTATTTATCAAGTGATGCGATGATACTCACCCCTATTGCGAAGACCATTGCCGAAGCGACCAAGAAGCCCGCGACAATGGAATTTCCCGAGCAGAAAGAGAGCCTCACTGACAACTACAGGGGCATTGAGAAGCTTGATATTGAGACATGCATAAGCTGCGGCGCGTGTGCGAGAATCTGCCCCAACCAGACCATAACAATGGTCGATACAGAAACAAGCAAGGGCACAAAGCAGATGCCTGAGATAAATATTGAAAGGTGCCTGTTCTGCGCGCTGTGCGAAGAGGTGTGTCCAACGAAATGCCTTGTGCTCACCAAGGACTACGACTTCGAGCGCTATGACAGGCGCGAGTTCGTAAAAAGGCCTGAAGAGCTAAAGTGATTGCGTGCTGCTTTACATATTCGTACTGCTCGCTTTCCTCGAGATTCTTGCAGCTGCGCTCATATTCGTTTTCAAGAATGTGATGCATTCCATAATAATGCTGGCTCTCGCATTTCTCGTGAGCTCGCTGCTTTTTGCTGCCATGCAGCAGCCGCTGTTGGCGCTGATACAGCTTTTCGTAATCGTGGGCGGCGTGCTTACCTACTTCTTTATGGGCGTTACGCCAGCAGGCTTCTCGCGCTTCAAGCACACCGCATATGTGCCGCTTGCAGCGCTTGCGATAATATCATTCTTGCTGCTCGCATATGCAGTTGCAAGCGTGGGCACTGCCACCGAAAGCTCGAATGTGCTCACCAGGCAGGCGATTGCCAGCTACATAGGCTCAAGCATTGGTGTGCTTTACATATTGGCGATAGTGCTTTTCGGGGCAGGCTTCGGCGCGATCGAGCTTTTGAAAAAACTGGGTGCTGAATGATGCTGGCATATGTGCTAATGCTGAGCTTTGCGATCATCTCTGTAGGACTGGCGGGCGTGGCGGCCACCAGGCACTTTATAATAATGGTGGTAGCAGTCGAGCTGATGCTGCTGGGCAGCGCGCTGCTAGCGCTTTCCCTGTTTCATTATTACGCCCAAGGAAACATACTGCTGCTGCTGCTCGCGATATGGTCAATTGCAGCGATAGAGGTGATGGCCGCAGTGGTGCTATACAGGTACATGGAGAGGGAGGAGCTTAGCCTTGACGTGCGAAAGCTCTCCAAGCTGAGGGATTGAATGCTTGCGCTGCTTGCAATACTCCCGCTGCTGATAGCAGCACTCCTAGCTCCGCTGCTGAAGGACCACTACAACATCGTGCGCTATACGTCCCTTGCTGCCAGCCTCATAGCGCTTGCGATGGTTGTGCTTCTTGGCACGGCACCAGCGGTCACGCAGAGCGTGGTATGGTTCTCTCTTTCCGGCTATGTGTTCCATATAACCACGCAGGCATACGCACTGAACATGCTTCTTCTCTATATCATAGCGATAATAACGCCCCTTATCATCACCTATTCAATAAGCTTCATGGACGTGCCAAGCGAGCAGGCGCGATACTACTTTGAGCTCGACATCTTTGCCACTGCAATGATGCTTTTCGCAATGGCCGGAAATTTTATAACAATGTTCATAGGCTGGGAGATGCTCGGCATAACAAGCTACCTGCTCATAGGTTTCTGGCACCATCGCGATGCGCCGCCTAACGCGGCGAGGAAGGCGATAACGATAGTGTTCATCGGGGACATGATGATGCTTGCCGCCCTGGTAATAGTATGGGTCGCTTACGGCACGTTCAGCTTCTCGTACCTGCTGCACGCGCAGAGCAGCAACGCGCTTTACATAGCGATGCTGCTTGTCATGTTTGCCGCGTTCACAAAATCGGCCCAGTTCCCATTCCACGAATGGCTCCCTGACGCGATGGAAGGCCCAACTCCGGTATCTGCATTCCTTCACTCATCCACAATGGTGAAAGCCGGCGTGTTCATAGTTGCGGTGCTGCTTCCTATATATATGAAGCTCGGTCTTGGCGCTGTCTTAATAATATTCGGAATCGTTACCGCATTGATAGGAATGCTCAACGCGCTCGCGGAGCCGCACATAAAGCGCATACTCGCATATTCCACAATAGAGGACATGGGCTTGATGTTCGTAGCTTTGGGCTTTGGCTCGCTGCTTGCCGCAATGGTGCTGTTTGCGGTGCAGGCATTCTACAAGGCGCTTCTGTTCATGAGCGCCGGCACGATAATGCGCGCCAACGGCGAAAACAAAGACATACACATGCTTTACGGCTCATCCTCGTACAAGCCGTTCTTTGCAGTGATGCTAGTAGGCGTGCTCTCCATAGCTGGGGTGTTCCCCATCAGCGGCTTCTTTGGCAGGCTCGGCGTAGAAGTATCTGCGACGAGCATCTATGCATATGTGATACTGCTGGTCATAGATTTTGCAAGCAGCATATACATCTTCAGGTGGCTACTTCTGCCTATGCGCAAGCCTGCCGCAAGCTATGAGCAGGCCGAAATAGCCTCGAACTACAGGCTTACGCCGAAATCGATGCTGCTGCCGCAGTACGTGCTTGCAGCGCTGGTAATTGTCACCGGCGTGCTGTTCTTTTATGCGCCTTCGCTGCTCAGCTCATACGCCAGCGCGCAGATGCGCTTCTCGATACCCGATGCTGTAGTAGAGACGCTGGCCGTCGTTGTGGGCGCGCTCTTCGCGCTATACGCCTTCAAGTTGCATCAGTCCGCGTCAAAAATGTCGGAGAGGCACAGATACCTATTCATATCTGCGTACAACAGCGTGGTATCAAACACCGTATACCGCTATTTTGCTGCAGCATTTTCTGCCGCTTCTGCGGCGCTAGGGGCCTTCGACTATGCGTTACTGGGCTTTGTCGGGGCGGGGGGCAGAAGCTTTGTGATGTTGGGCCACGCCATAGGAAAGGTGGAGAACGGGCAGGTCAACACATACGTGATAGCATTCATGCTTGGTGTTATGTTGTTGCTCATAATGGTGCTGTTTAAATGAACATACTGGCCGCGATGTTGGTTCTTCCAATCGCGTTCTTGCTAGCGGAGATAGCGCTTAGCAAGAAGTATTCGCTCGCGTTGGCAGCAATTTCAACATTCGTAATGCTTTTAGGCGCAGCATATTTGCTGCTTGAAGGCTTCATTCACGGCAGCATTCTCATTGCAAAGAGCTACACTTACATAGCAGTTCCAAGCATAAGCATCTCCCTCTATCTCAGCGTGGCTTCGCTGATGCTGCTGCTGATGGCTTCTGTCGTGCTTTTTGTCGTTTCGATAAGCGGGAACATAAGCGCCGATAAGCCGAAGCTCTCAGCGGCGCTGGTGCTGCTTTTCCAGGTAGCGGCCACGGGCCTTTTCACAGCGGGCAGCCTCCTCATGTTCTTCATATTCTGGGACATAGGCGTGGTGACCGCATTCTTTATGATAAATACGCTCGGCACGGCGAGCGGCAAGAAGGCGTCAATAACCTTCCTGATATACGAGATATTTGCCAGCGCGATGTTCCTGTTTGCTATACTGCTCATATACTTTTACACCCCGCTTCACACGTTCAACATACAGGCCATAATAGCTGGATCTGGCAGCATTCCCGCCGCCGCGCAGGGGCTTATATTCTTTTTTATGCTGCTGGCGTTCATGGTCAACATGCCGCTATTCCCGTTCCATTCGTGGCTTCCTGGCGCTTATGCCGAGGCATCTACGCAGGGCTCAATGGCGATAGCCGGCATACTGTCGAAGTTCGGGGCGTTCGGGCTTCTCATCATGTTTGAGATACTGCCCATAGCCTCGCATTATTCCGCATATGTTGCTGGCATCGCGATAGTGTCATCGATATATGCGGCGCTTGTGATGATGGCGCAGGCAGACATAAAGCGCATCATAGCATATGCCGCAATGGTCGAGATGGGCATCATAACCCTTGGCATAAGTGCCTACAATGTTTTTGGTACATACGGCGCCTTGTACGGCATGCTTGCGCAGGGAGCGACAATAGCATTGATGTTCCTTGTGGCTGGAGCTATCGTGCACGAATTCGGCGAGCGCGACATACGGTTGCTCAAGGGCATTGTGGCAAGCGCCAAGGCGTCCGCCTATTCGCTTGTAACAGGCGTGTTTGCATTGTCAGGGCTTCCGCTCACAGCAGGATTTGTGGCTGATATACTAATATTCATAGGAGCCTACAAGTCGTTTTCGCTCTACGGCCTCGCGCCGCTGCTTGCGATAATATTCATGGTGTCATACATGTACTATATGCTCAACAAGTCTGTATTATCCAGCAGGAGCCGCAGTGAAAATGTCGCATACATAGGCTCAAGCCAGAAGATCGGCTATGGAATCCTCATAGCGTTTATATTCCTGTTCGGCGTTTTGCCGATTGCGTTGTTAAGCATGGTGCATTAGTTGGTGGCTATGTATACTATACCTTTAGTGTTGCTTGCTGCGGTTGCCCTGCTTGCGATAGCGGGGATAGTTTCAGCAGCAGCAAGGAGCAAGCGCTTCGCTATCATAGCAGCGCTGGTGCTGCTTGCAATAATCGTAATAGCTTCTATATTGCTCTTCGCCGGCAGCGCCAACTACACGATCCTTGGGGTAATCCGCATCTATCCGTTCTCGATGGTTTTTGTATCCCTTTTTGCTGTTCTAATGATGCTTATAGAGGTGCTATCCTATGGCAGCAGCAACTTCCCAAGCATGCAGCTGCTCATCGTGTTTGCGTTCTTCGCCCTGCTTGTGGTGCCGTCTTCCACAAGCCTTATCGCGATATTCATGGGGTTCGAGCTGTTCTCTGTGATGGTCACGTTTCTGATAATAATATCGGGTAGGCAGCATATCGAGGCTGCCGTGAAGTTCTTCGTGCTTAGCGCAACTTCAATTGCACTCTTCTCTGCGGCGCTCGCGCTTATGCTGCCCTATAACGGGAGCATGCTGCTTTCCCCAGCTTCTACCGCCCAG
This sequence comes from Candidatus Micrarchaeia archaeon, assembly GCA_049966775.1. Taxonomy (GTDB): domain Archaea; phylum Micrarchaeota; class Micrarchaeia; order Micrarchaeales; family Micrarchaeaceae; genus JAKAWW01. The sequence goes on along the minus strand of JBMFTZ010000002.1, from coordinate 38,774 downwards.
GCGATCGGCAGTTCTCTGCTAGTGCTCGCCCTTGTGCTCTTCATCGCAGCGATGTCGTTCGATACTGCGATGTTTCCATTCAATCTTTGGGTGCCTGACGTCTACGAAGGCGCGAGCGCCAACGTCACCGCAATGATCGCCGGAATAGGGAAGAAGCTTGCCTTCGTTGTACTGATAGAGGTGCTTTTTGTATTCTTTGCAAGCTCTCACGCGATATACTCCCCTCTGCTTGCCGTGCTCTCAGTGCTTACGATGTTCTACGGAAACTTTGCGGCAATGGCACAGAGAAAAGTGCGCAGGCTTTTTGCATATTCCTCCATATCGCAAGCAGGCTACATAATGATAGGCATAGCTGCCGCCACGCAATACGGCATTGAGGCAAGCATAGTCCAGATAATAGCGCACGCCTTCATGATTATAGGCGCATTTGCGCTGATCATGTGGCTGGAAGCGAGCAACATAAAGAATATTGACGATTACACCGGGCTGGCTTCAAGGAGCAGGTTCGCCGCGGTATCGTTCACGCTCATCATGCTGTCAATGGCCGGTATACCACCATTGCTAGGATTTGACGGCAAGTTGCTGCTGTTCTCAAGTGCGATAAGCGCGAACATGCTTGCGCTCGCCGTGCTCGGGATCATAAACAGCTTCCTTTCTATATACTATTACGGCAAGCTCATAAACGCGATGTTTACGCACAGGGAGCACAGGCGGATTGCTGCAAGCGTGGGCGCTGTAGCCGTAGTAATTGTCGTGCTTGCGGTTATAATTGTACTTGGCATCTACCCCCAGCCAGTGATACATGCAGCGAGCTTGGCGAGCAGCTCGCTTTTCGGGCTGGGCTCATCTCCTTAAGAAAAAGCGCTTTATGATCTTGCTTGGGCTATCCATGTCCCCATACCTGCCCAGGAAGCCTTCCATACCAAACAGCCTTGAAAGCTTGAACAGCACCTCAAAATTCTTAGCGCCCAGCAACAAATAATATCTGTGCGCAAGCGCGTGCAACTTGAGATCCCGGCCGTACGCTTTCCTCCACATCCGCTCGTAAGCTTCAAGCGGCACGCCGTTGCTTACTGTGTCGCTTATCGCTTTTGCAAGCATCTTGGCGCACGCAACTCCAAATATTATGCCCCCACCTGTAGTCGCTTTGACCTGGCCTGCGGCATCGCCCACGAGCGCCACGTTGCCCTTTACCGTAGTGCTCCTTGCCGACAGCGGTATCATGCTGGCGTAGCCGCTAGCACGCTTTGCACGCGCGGCGTGTGCCTGCACGATGCTGCTCATCGAAAAGTCATCAAACGCCTTGCGGCTGTTTCGCTTTGCCTTGGTACTTACGCCAACGCCCACTTCGATCATACCTTTGCCGTACGGCACGATCCACCCGAAGAAGCCCGGAGTTGCTTCAGAGAAGACAAGCTCCACCTTGTCGTCAAGCGGTGCCTGTGCTCTTTCATATACCGCTTTGTAGGTGAGTGCAAACTCCTTTATAGCAGGGAAGCCGAAGGCGCTTGCTGTGTGTGAAACAGCCCCGTCGGCTCCGACCACGATGTTGCCGGAGCTTGCATATGCCAAAAGCTCGCTACGGCTTACGCTTTTTCCAAGAGTAATCACCGCACCGTCACTGGCTGCCTTCTCATACGTGTCTAGCAGCAGCCTTGCCCTGTCTATGACATATGCCTTCGGAGTTCTCGACTCTATGGTAAGCTTTTGCGATCCCGCATAGAGCACCGCCCCGTCAAGCGTGTTTAATACCGCATTTGCATAAGGAAGGCCTGATGCCCTCAGCCCGTCGATCGACAGCACCCCCGATGCCTTTTCGGCACCGTATGTGATGCTCTCCTTTTTATCATACACCTCTGCGCGTATGCCCATGTTTGCGAGCTCATCCGCAAGTGCGAGACCGGCTATGCCAGCACCAACTATTATAACCCTCATCTGCTTGCCCTCAATCACTTTATATATGTAAGCTATGTGACATTCCCCTCATGTAAACGGTGTGGGCTTCCTCTGCATTCATGCAATCAATATCATGCCTTTTCTTTATTGCAAGTGTTTTTATCTTGGACGAAATGGTAACCAATGAAATGTACACTGGTTTCAGATGCACATATCATTTTGGCATACTAATATATGAACATAATATTATACATGCTTATTGTCATCTTACTTCATACAACAGTGGTTCGCTTTCATTCCGCCTCTAAATAGTGCGGGATTTCCCGCCGCATTTACCTGAGCATGCTTGAAGCGAATTGCAGTATGGCGTCTTTTTTTGTAAACGTATAAATACCTTTTTATCCTATATCCATTGAAGCTCGCATCGCTTGCAGATGTGAGAATGCAATAATTGATGAGCGCATGGCAAGCAATATCCAAAATAATAGCAGCAGAGATAATGGTATCTACATAGTAAACTACCTATTTTTATGGCTTTCAGGGCTTGTGGTGTTCTTTATAGCAGGCTCGAGCAGGAGGCTTAAGACGCACGCTGCACAGGCGATAATTCTTGGGGTAATCGCTTTCATATTGGGGTTTATCCCGGTAGCCGGCCCGGTGATAGTTTTCCTAATATGGGCGTACGGCATGTATATAGGGTACATGGCGTATAAGGGCACAGACGTCATGGTGCCCGGAATAGGGGACTACGCGAAGAAGCTGGCTAGTTGAAAATACCTTCTGCTTATCTCTCGTAATTTGGAACCAGCGGCCCTTTTGCGTAGTGCAGCTGGTACCAGCAATTCCTCTTGGGCGATTTATAAACATATATATACCTTTTGTCCCATATATCTTCAATCTGCCGTCGCTTGGGCGAAACCGAGCACCTTTGCGAGGGCGATGCTTCGATGGTGATTGGATAGCGGAAAATGCTCATGGCAGCGCGAAGACACATATAGGAATGCCGCAGATAAAAGTGCAAAATATAGTAGTCAGCGGGGATCTTCATGCTGTAATAGACCTATATGCGCTGTCAAAAGAGGTAAAGGCTGTAGACTACGAACCCGAGCAATTTCCTGGTGCTATATTCAGGATAAGCGATCCCAAAGCAGTAATAATACTGTTCAAGAACGGGAAGATGATCTGTACCGGTTCTAGCACGGAGTCGAACATAAAGCGCGTGCTCCAATACGCGGCAAAAGTGATATCGAAATATGTCATATCAACTTCCAGCGATAGCACCGCGCCTTCAGGCGCTTGACGCCACCTTTTTGAGTATTTTATCATACTGTGTGAAGAAGTGCTTCCACGAATATATATATACAACCCTTCTCCTGCCATTTCTGCCGAGCTCTGAAGCGAGCTGTGGGTTCTCAGCTACTTGCTCCATGCGTGCTGCCATCTCCTCCATGCTATTGACAAGATAGCCTGTTTTTCCGTTTACTATGGTGTCCCTCGGCCCCCCCTCGTTTACCGATATGATGGGCTTACGGCTCGCCATTGCCTCAAGCGGCACGAGCCCGTAATCCTCATTAATTGCAGTAAATAAAACGGCAGTGGATTTCGAATATAATTCCTTGAGCTTGCTGTCCGAAGCGCCAGGAACGATGTCTATGTCGCCGATCTTGCTTGCAAGTCCTTTTATGTACAGATAGTAATCGTAGTAGAACTTGTCCTTTGAGACGTCCCCGGCGATCACAAGCCTGTAGCCCTTCACCCTGCTCTTGAATATCTCGAAAGCTCTCATCGCATATTCCTGCCTTTTATTGGGTGATATGCGCGACGGGTAAAAGAAATACTTTTCATCGCCATTGCTACCGAATCTCTCGTAATCCACGCCGCCACCCAAGACCATGGCATCATGCCTATTGTAATACTTTTCTATCCTCGCCTTTGTGTTCCTGCTGTTCGCAACTATATAATCAATCTTTTTCACAATGCTCTTGTCCATGACCCGCACAACGCCTGCACCAATCGCATACACTGGCTTTTGGTAACCCTTTTTCAATGAGAGCCTGTAATCATAAAGATCGTAGACGTCTCTCAGCGGCGTGTGGCAGTACCATAACACCCTGTCATTCCTGTTCCTTATCCAGTGGCTAGGTGCTATGTGCGCGTTGACCACATCATAATCCTCGTTTATCTTGAGCCCGTAGAAGGAGAGGCCATAATTTAGCCCCTGCGTGGCCCTGCCATATGGCAATAGCTTGGAAAGCGCGCTCTTGCCTATAACTTCAACGTCAAGGTTCCTGAACTCACTGAAGGTGTTATCTTTCGCATATTCCGCAGTATAAATCTTTGCCTTGTAGTGCTGTGCAATCTTCAGCACGACTCTCTCGGCCCCGCCCTTCAGTGTGAGGTTTGCCTGCGCGATTATAAGCTTCATCACTCAAAAATAAGTATTAACATTTATAATACCTTTGCGCTTCTGTATAGTGCGAAGCACCCTGTGTTGCATCAAATGCGTTCCTGGCGCTCTGGATGATGCATAGTATGTAGTGTCTGCGCCGCGTAACAATAGGCGCGCTTGGTTAGCTATAACTATTTTGCGGTAGACTATACCTGTATAATGGGCGTGGCAAAATGGCAGAGGCAGAGCACACAGTTGCAAAAACCAGGCCGCAGGAAGCTGGCGCCAAAAGCGCGAAAATACGCCTCGATTTCACAAAAATTCCAGGCTTTAACCGGGCATTTATCTTAGGGGGTATTCTTGGTATTATACTGGCATCGATCTTCCTATCACTTGCTCTAATCTCATTCATCATACTGGTAGTGCTGCTCGCGCTGCTCGCATACGCCCAGAACACCATAAAGTTTAAGGGCGTGAAACGGTACAATCTCTTTGTGTTTTCAACTGCCGCTTTATTCGGGTTTATCCTGGGCGGCATCCTCCTTTACATAATGGAAAAGCGCGCCCGCCTTTTCAACTGGATTGTCCCGTTTGCAATAGCGGTTTTGCTGATAGCGGTCCTTATTGGTGCTGCCGCATACGCCCGCAATACCGTTCTATTCAATACGGGCGTGCCAGAGACAATCCCTTCTGAAGATTACTACTATCTTGCGTTCGTCTCGTATGGGAATAACATACTTTCGGGCAGTTACGTGGCCAGCGGGCCCATCTGGGCTTACGTTTTGAACCAGTCTGCGTTTGATGTTGCAAAGGCGTCCGGATTTGCCGGCGTTTTGGCAATATGGCAGTTGCCAAATTCCGCTAGCGGGTCATTTTCGGTCACTGTCGCGCCAGGCAACTATACCATTGTGTTCATCAATCAAAATAGCTACCCTATCACCTTACACATAACAAGGAATATTACACTCTCAAGGCAAACATAGCCGTATGTGATATTTGCTGAAGTTGCATGGTGGCGCATCATTTTTTGGGAGCAGTGTGCATTCCAAGCATGCAGATGTACTTCCTGCTTTTGCACAGCACAATTATGTGGATATGCTGTATATGACTGCTATTTGATTACCTTTTCAAGCAGCGGGTATGTCTCCATGAGCCGCTCCTGCTGAAGCTGCTGGTAGAGCATGTATATTATGCCAACTGTAAGCAGTATGCCCATTCCCGTGCCTATCGCTCCGGTGAGCGTGGCGAGCGCAGCTAGCAGTCCGACGAATACACTGCCCAGCACGGTAAGAGTCGGTATATACTTGTTGAGTATGCTCTCCACTATGCGCGGATCGCGCCTGAATCCAGGTATCTGCCAGCCCTGGCCTCCAAGCTGCTCTGCCAGGTTCTTAGGGCTCTGCCCCGTAAGCTCTATCCAGAACTTGCCGAACACTATGCAGAGCAGTACCAGCACAACTGTGTACACGATAACATGGATCCATTCCGGTACAAGCACCATTCCCCCCCACGGCAAGAACAGATCCGTAGTATGCGTGGCAAGGTATGTGAAGTATGTGCCATAGCCGCCTATGCCCCCATAGTTAGCAGAATACGGCAGTGGAAACGATGGTGATATAAGGTACGTTAGACCGCCGTTCAGCTGCAATGTTGTGCCTGTGGTTGTAGCAACAGGCTGGTAATAGGCTATAAACCTGGCGAGGTTGGCGAGAGAGCCCTTGACGCCCGCGAGGAACCGGAACCATACTGTTAAACTGAGCTCTAGGGAAGAGGCAAGTATGACCGGAAGAACGCTCACATAGAGGAACGGCAGCGGCAGCCTGCCCCCCACTCCGCGGAATTGCTCGAAAGCTAGGGGCAGCTCCACCTTCATCTCATATACATAGATGCTTATGAGGAATACTAGTATGGCGAATATCAGCGGGCCAAAGGCCAGCACAGCGGAAGAGAGTGCTGATGCGCCGCCGCTAGCTATAGCCTGTGCCGCTTCCGGTACTAGTATGCTGAACGTTCCGGCAACAATTGCAAACGACACGCCGCTCGCTATAAACAGGTTTATTCCAGAAGTGATACCGTACTTTGACATCGTTTCGTCAAGGTAAACTATTATGATTGCGCCTATCGCTATCTGGAGCACAACCAGACCGTATGCGGAAGGCGCACTTATCGGAATGTACCCGGTAGACACAAATATGAAAGCCTCGCCGAGGGCCAGCACTATCGCTGAGAGCTTTTGCAAGCTCTGGAACCTCGCCTTCTGCACCGTATCGTTAAAATCGATCTTAAGCAAGCCCGAGCCTGCAATGAGCTGCAGCACAATGCTTGCAAGCACTATCGGCCCTATGCCTACTGTTATAAGGCTGCCTATGCGCGCAGCAAATATTATGCTTATAAGCTGAAGATACGGCTGCGTGACAGCAGAAGGGCTCACGCCTATCGCGTATGTGTTATAAAGTACAAAGTATATAGCGAGCACTACCGCGGTCCACTTCATCTTCTCTCTTAGTGAGAGCGGCCTCGCCGGCGCCTTTATCGATGGTATATACTTGGATATGCGATCCATGAATTCTAGTACCATAGCAACACTACTGCTCTTCAGCGATCTTTATCTTATATTGGTCGTACTTATTTATTTCTATCGCCTTCATGCGCTTTGTGCTGTACAGCTTCGACAGCATGCCACCCAGCAGCGAAAGGGAGAGCTTCGCGTATGCCTTGCTGAGCCTTGTGCCGTCAAAAGCCATCTCTATGCTCATCGGCTTCTTGCTCTTTGTGGTAACCATACCCGTGTAAATGCCATCCAGTATGCCAAGCATGTCTTCGAACCTGTGGTTCATGCTCCTTTTCGCCACCATGTCGCCTACGCTGCCACCTATGTACGCCATTATACCTCCCATCTCCTCGAAGTATTTGCGATCCGCCACCATGTTAGAAAGAAGCGCCGCGTAACTGTCCGAAAGGTTTCCGCCGCCTTCTTGCGGCTTGTAGATATGGCCGAGGAGCCCATCGATTATCTCTTTTCCCTCCACTCCTGGGCCGCTTTGGGGCTCGGCGCGCCTCTCCGAAGCGGAGAACACAAACTCGCAGTGGTCAGCACTGTTGCTAGCGCATGCTTTTTCCTCCACTACAGAATAATCACGCCGCCCCGAGCTCACGAAGCCGGACATAATGCCCGCTTCAAAGACGTGTATGTTCGTTCCAACGTGTCTGTGCTCGCCATTGTATACGCTAAGCGCAAGCCCATCTTCGAAGGCTGCATACGCGATCCTGCCAAGACCGGCGCGCTCAAGAAATGATACAAGGTCAGGTATGCTTTCTTCATAAGTGGCGTAATGCTTTTTTTCATTAAGCATCCTGTAAAGCTCCTTTCCTATTGAGAATCCGCGCTTGTATGTGACCGTGCGCATGCTCCCAGTGAGAGTTGTTAGGCTGTGGAGCAGAAGTGATGAATTGGAATTTACACGGCTGCCACTGCCATATAGCACGTTCCTGAGCATCGCCTCGGTGTGGGATCTGGCAGTGTTGCCTGGAAGGGCGTATGCGTCTTTGTTCATGCGCCGCACTGCTCTAGCTCTGTGGCGCACGCCATTGCGCATGCTACTTGCAGCGCGCCTGCCCGATGCGCCGCCCGCATTGGTGCTAGCACTAGCTTTTTTGCTTCTTCGCTTCACCACTACCACGCTCGCTTATCGAGCACACGGGCTTTGAAAGCTTGTTAACATAGTAGATTGTAACAAGAATATTTATTACAACTATTGCTGAAATTATGTAAAACGAATTCTCGGCAAGCGCCACGTTCAACGCGAAGGCTCCAGCTCCGCTCATGCCCACCACTATCTCGGCGAGCCCTGCGAGAAGGCTCACCTGGCAGCCGCAGCCCCCCACCAGCGCCCCCAAAGCTACCCCCAGCACGCTTGTCGTAGAGGCGGCAACTTTGGCCTGGTTTTTGCGCGTGTTATTTATGGAGTAAATCGCAATGGTCAGGGTTATGGCTGACGTTATGCTGAGCAGCGCGAGCATCGACACCGGTATTGTAGCTATAAATATGCCCCTATCCTGTGCTCTGATAGCAAGTTTGACAATGTAGAAATATGCCAGTGCTATCGCTGCATTAAACGCGATGTACCTGGGCCTGTAGATGCGCTTTAATGTCTGCAACACCATACCATTACTTCGTTGTGTTGAAACCCATGACCGCCTCCATTCTCTGTATCGCAGGCAGCGAGCATACCTGGGCTGTATTGTTTATGGCAGGGCACATCTCTGCTATGTACACGTCGGCCCCAGCATATTCCTCTTCTGCAAGTGTGGTGTTGAAGCTGGCAATCTGCCCTATAAGCTGCCTGTGAGTGAGATAGGATATGCCAGGCAGGCTATTCGACCGCCCTGGCGGAACGGTTCCAAACGCGACCGCATCGGCACCGCTCTGCACCGCGCTTCCCCATATCGTAAACGGTGTGCCTTCAAACCTGCCGCTATTGTTTACAAAGGTATACGCATTCCTGTATGTGCTGTTTGGTGCCAAATCTATGAAGTAGCTGACCCCGCTTTGCGGCAGGCTGAATCCCTGCGTGATAGGTGAATCATACTCAGCCGATATGAAGTTTATGTAGTTGCTCGAATACATGTTGCCAAAAGTGGCGCCGCTCTGCGTCGTATAGTTATCCTTGTTCCAGTATAATGTAGGCACGTCGCCGTCGCCGAATGAGCTGTAGCCTTTGAAGAGCGCGCCGAACTTTCCGAATCTCGACAGCGCTAGGGCCATGGACCACCTGTTTTCGCCGCAGAATATGCACGATATTGCCCCTAAATATATCACGCTTGGCTTTCCATTCACAACATATGGGGTTATCCTCTGCGGCTTCATGAGCACTACCGCGCCAACGTAGCTACCGTTTTCGTATTTCTCGCTAAAGGGACTGTTCGGTGATGTATTAAACACCATCTCTCCAGCCTGTTCAAAATAGTTGTTGGGGGCGTCATTTATGGCCGCCAGCTCCGTGCTGTTAAGCGGCGTATCTATCCCGGCAAGCGTGCGCCCGAACGTGCCATTTGAAACTGCAGTAGTTGTGGTGGTGTTGCTCTGGGCTTTTCCTGTCAAGCCGTTTATCTCAGCCTGCATTAGTGAAAGCTTAGTATTGATGCTCCTCACGCTTAAGAACGCGTAGAGCACTGCAGCAATGATAAATATGACAAGCGCTATGCTTACAAGCTGCATGATCCAAAGCCTGTTCTCGGCTTCGTAAAACCTCCTCTCTATGTTCTTCTCTTCATTTTCCACTTTTTTAACGCTCTCCTTTTCTTCCATGCTCTTCATCCCATATAACATACAATTGCCTTGTCAACATTTATAAAGATAACCATAGCAATAAAATCTATGCTGCAGAAAGAGCAGGTTCTTGCCGTAGCAAAAGAGCAGCGTGTAACCACAGTACCGAGCATGGCAGATGCCCACTGCCATCTGGACCTGCTTGATGCAGACGGGATAAGCAACGCCATTAAGGGCGGCGTGCAGCTGATGGTAACCGACGGCGTCGATACCAAATCCAATCTCGCCTCTCTGAAGCTCGCTGACAGGATCAATATTTTTGCTGCTCTTGGCGTGGATCCGGAACACGCCGCCATTAGCGATGAAGAGCTGGAATTTAACATAACCCTTGTGCGGAGCAATAAAGCCGCCATAGTGGCCATAGGTGAGATAGGCCTGGATAGGAAGCTTGCCACCAGCGAAGCCGGCATGAAGAGGCAGAGGCAAGTGTTCGGGAAATTCCTTGATCTGGCGGTTTCGCTGAATATGCCGGTAAGCGTTCACGCGCGGAACGCAATCGATGAGGTGCTGCAGCTGCTTGCCGACAAGGGCGTGCAGAAAGCGCACCTGCATTTTTTTGAAGGCGATGTAGAGCAGGCAAAGCGCGCCGAAAGGCTCGGCTACATGATTTCGATTCCGCCGTTCAGGTCTTCAAGGAGGGATAGGGTTATAAAAGACATAGCAATAGATAATATACTGGCTGAGAGCGATGCACCTGCGGCAGGTACGACACCTCTTGATGTGAAAAAATCAATAGGCATTGTTGCCGCTGCAAAGGGCATCTCTTTTGAAAAGGCCGCAGAGGTGCTTTTCTATAACACAAGAAGATTCTTCGGCATCGATGCAGGCTTCATGCGTCATTAGGGGCCCGTAGCTCAGCTTGGATAGAGCGGCAGCCTTCTAAGCTGAAGGTCGCGGGTTCAAATTGAGCTTCATATGTATGAGCTCATGAAACTCCCGCCGGGCCCGCTTCTTTTTCTTCATCTTTTTTCTCTTCCACTCTTTTCTCCGCGCCTCGTGTGTTATCATCGCGTTCCGCAGTACTATCTGGTGCAGCGCTCTCGTCTCCCTGCTCGATGTGCGCAAGCCTCCTGCCCCCTCGCTTTGACTGCTTCTCCAGGCGCGCATTTGCAAATTCTATTGCAATATCCTCCTCTGCGTTGCTCTCTATCCATGCCTTTATGTATGTGGCAATGTTCCTGAAAGGTTTTGAAAACCTGTCGGTGAGTTCGTACGCGTTGCCCTCATGCTTAAGCACGCCCAGCTCTACCCCAAAATCCAAGTACCTCTTTGCTGTAGCTATCGGTATGCTGTTGGGCACCTGCTTGAGTCTGAGCCGCCCCGCCTTTTTCACTTCTAGCAGTAGTGCTGCAAACCTGTAAGCCTCGGTGTCGTTGTCGAAGAAAACCTTCGCTATATCCTTCACGTTTACGTTTTTCAGCTTTTCCTTCATCGGCGCATCTTCAAACTCCCAATACTTGATCGACACCTTTATCACGCAGTCTTCTTAGCCAAACCGTAACCTTTAACGCATCAGTACGAATATATGCAACAAAAAGTATATATCTGTTTATAGCTATGCTTCGCTCATGCTGTAAGCCGCCGCGTGGATGCTATTTCATGAACGTTATCATATCCCCATTTTTGAGGAGGTGGCCAGCTCCCACCTTTTGGCCGCTGAACTTTGCGCTTGGTCCGCTCACGTATGCGCATTTCAGCTGGTTTTTGAGCTCGGTGTGCACTTTTGCAGCGGCATCCCCAATCGTTGCCCCTGCGTGCAATATCAGCGGCTCAGCTGTGCCCCCTTTGGGCTTGAGGTATACCGTGATAAGCTCAACTCCCGTATATATCGCTTCCTTCAGCTCTTCGATGTTGGTGCCGTTCATCGCGCTAACAGGCACGACATACATGCCATAGGTTCTTGAAATCTTCTCTGTAATTGCCATGTAGTCATCAACCATGTCTATCTTGTTGAGCGCAGCTATCGCCTTAAGGTAGCGCGCTCTTCCGCTCACCAAGGCGATTAGCTCGTCCACATCGATGTCGGATCCTATCTGCACGTGCGCGCTGTAGATGCCGAAGCCCCTCAATATTGCCTTAACATCGTTTTCACTCATGTAAGAGGCGTTCTTGTCGATCACAATACCTATGCCCGTGCTTGCCTTCTCTATCCTTATCTCCGGCATAGCCCTGTTTACGAAGATGTTCAGCCTTTTGAGCTCATCAATAAGCACCCCCAACTTGCCGTAATCTGTAGCATCTATTACGAACACGATCAGGTCTACGTTTCGCAGTGCAGCTATAACAGATCTCCCGCCGCCCACACCAATGTGGGCGCCTTCTATGATGCCTGGCATGTCAAATACTTGCACGTGCGCGCCCTTATACACAAGCGTGCCCGGCAGTATCTCCAATGTGGTGAAAGCATGCGCGGCGGTCTTGGACCGCGTGCCGGTGAGCGCATTTATCATGGTAGATTTGCCGGTGCTTGGAAATCCCACAAGTGCAACCGTAGCATCGCCGCTCTTTCTCACAAAAAAGCCACTGCCCGCCCTGCCCGTTCCGGTTTCGAGCATCTCCTTCTTGACTTCTGCTATCTTTCTCCTCAGGATACCAAGATGTTTGTTGGTGGCTTTGTTGTATCTTGTCTTGGAGTACTCGCCCTTCAGCTCATCAAGTTTCTGCTCCAGCAGATCACGCTTCCCTTCCAATCCCCCACCTTGGCAATAGCGCCGTATTATATACGGTCTTACACATATGTTTATCTCTATTGTTATTTGCTATAATCACATTTAAATATATGTGGAGTGATATAAAAATCAAAGTGACAGAAATGGCAAAGAAAAAGGGAAAGGGCAAGAAGAGATAAGTAGGTAGTTGTTACTACCTATTTTTTGTTTTTTATTTTTTTCTGCTTTTGTGCTTTTGTTGTTTTATGCTGTCAGTGTGCACGCTCAAGACACTCCGAGTTTGGAGAACCTCTTCCTAAAGCTGCGGTCGTTCTTGAATAGGTCGAACATTTTCTTCATCTTGTTGAAATCTGATATTAGGTTGTGCACGTCTTTCTCGCTGGTGCCGCTGCCATCAGCAATGCGCTTTATCCTTCCGCTTTCATGGAGCAGGCGTTCGTCCTTTCGCTCCGCCTCTGTCATAGAGCCTATTATCACCTTATATTTCTTTAGCTTGTCTTCGCTCTGCTCGATAAGGTCGCTCGGGACGTCTGGCGCGCCCAGCATGCCGAACACGTTTTTAAGCGGTCCCATCTTTCCCATCGCCTTTAGCTGCGCGTAGAAGGTGTCAAAGTTGAGTTTTTCCATCTCAACATCTTCTGGCTTGATCGCCGCTTCGCGTATTGCCTGCTGCACGTGCTCCACCAGGCCCGCTATATCTGGAACGCCCAGCAGGCCGCCTATGAATTTTTCCGCGTTGAAAGGCTCAATGTTGGCGAGCTTCTCCCCGGTGCCTATAAACATAACCTTTGCGCCAGATGCGTTTGCAGCGCTAAGCGCTCCTCCGCCCTTGCCAGAGCCGTCCATCTTTGTAACTATTATGCCAGAAATGCCTATTGCTTCGTTGAACTGCTGCGCCTGCGTGCCGGCAACTTGGCCTATGTCCGCGCTTATTACAAGTATCTTCCTATCGGGCTTGAATGCGGCAGATATATCCTTGAGCTCGCTTATTAGCTTGCTGTCAAGTGCGTTCCTTCCGCTGGTATCGCATATGAGTACCGCTTTGTCGCCTAGCTTTTCAAGCGCCTGCCTCACAATCCTTACCGGGTCTTTCTCAGCAGGGATGCCAAAGAACGCTACCCCTGCCTGTTCAGCAAGTGTCTTGAGCTGCTCGTATGCGGCAGGCCTTGACACATCGCAGCACAGAAGCGCGGCGCTGAGCCCTCTATCTTGGTAGAATTTTGCAAGCTTGGCTGCAGTTGTGGTCTTGCCAGAGCCGTAGAGCCCAGCAAGAAGTATCCTCTGCCTATTCATGTCCGGCTCGTAAGTGCTGCCTACGAGCTTGACAAGCTCGTCGTAGAGCAGATTAGTTATATAGTCATGAGGTGAAAGGCCAGCCGGCGGCCTGCTCTTCAGCGCTTTTTCTTCTATGCCGCTGGTGAGCTCGAATACGAGCTTTACGTCCACGTCCGAGCTGAGCAGCACTTTTTGGAGGTCTTTATTGAACTCCCTGATGGTCTTGGCGTCTATTATAGTCGCTCTTGTGAGCTTGGCGATTGCCTGGCGCAGTCCTTCACCCAAATCCATAGCATCATCTGCATCTGCTAACGCGGTGCGCAATTAGCCTTTAGCGCTGCTTATATAAAAACCTTATTGCAGGGCAAAAAAGAGAAAGAGAAAGAAAAGAGCAAAAGCTGCGCTACAGCTTTCCTACCCTGCGCTTCTGTGCCCTCTTAAGCTTCTTCCTGCGCTTCTTCTTCCACTTCCAGCGCATGCGCCCTTTCTTCTTCCATTTTCTGGGTATGCTTCCCATATTAGCACCATGATTACGTATCTATGGCATGTGAATGTTTATATATATTATGCCATCAATAAGCTCGTTGTCCAAAAGATGAACCCAAAAATAAGTATAAATAGGTATATTGTGCAAAGATAAAGAGTGATGCAGTGCACAAAGGAATCATCGTCTACATATTAATACTGGTTGTGCTAGCCATAGTGGCATATATATACACAGGCTTCAGGTTGCCTTCCGTTCTGGTGTCGCATGTGGCTTCTACCACAGTGCCGCCAAAGTCTTCCGCTACCACTAGCACGACCACGGCCACAACAACATCCAACTATACCTATATCTACCCGTGCAACAATTTCCAGATATTTGGCACCGCACCGAATACCACCCAGCACGGGCTTTGCTCATGGAGCGGAGGCACTCTCGGGATATGGCTCGCTGGCGGTGTTCATGGCGCGCACGTGTCAATATTAGGTGCCAACAATGTGACATACTTCAACGGCACTGCACCGTACGATTGCCTTTCGTTTATAGAAAATTTTTCCGCGCCGGCGCAGTATTACAGCATATACATCTCAACAAAGAACGGCTCGGGCAGCTGTGGTTACTCTATAGTAAAACTGAATACAACCACAGTGCCTCCTGCGAAACTTTACAATTATGTATATAACGGAGCGTTTTCAAGTGGGAAGTATACAGGCTGGAATGTAAGCGGTGCCGGGTTCGGTTCAGCGCCCCTCAATATAACAAATGCAGATGCGCATGGCTGCTATCTAGGTGAGCCATGGGCGAATTACAACGGCACTTTCTTTGCGACAACGTACAATTGCGGGCTTTCCAATGCGCCAGGAAACCTTACCTCATCGCCGTTCATCGCCAATGCCTCAAAGCCTTTCCTTAATTTCAAGATCATAAGCCCCGCCTCGGCGCTGCTCTATGTGGAAATTCTTGAAAATGGCACGCCTGCTATAGTGGCGCATTACAACACATTCAACGTACCGGCGCAAGAAAACGCAACCTCAACATTCCAGAATGCGAGCATACCACTTACGCCTGTGATAGGAAAGGTGGTTAAGATAAGGGTGGTGTCCCAGCTGCTTGGCGTGCAGAGGTACATGGCAGTAGGAGATTTCAATGTGGCTTCGAAGCCCGTATCAACTCCCGGCATACTGGTGAATATGTCGATTGCTTGAACGCAGATGGCTCGCATGACCTTGTACATTTTCAACACCCTCTCAGGTGGTAAGGAAGAATTCAAGCCGTTGGTCAGCGGCAAGGTGAAGATGTTTGTATGCGGCCAAACCGTATACGACGACGCACATCTTGGGCATGCAAAGACATACATCGCGTTTGACATAGTTGCAAGGTGGCTGAGGCACATAGGATACGAGCTGAAATACGCCCAGAACATAACCGACGTAGAAGATAAGATAATAGCGCGGGCGCACGAAAGGAACATAGACCCTATGGAGCTGGCAAGATATTACGAATCGCGCTTTTTCGAAGACATGGAAAGCATAGGAGTAAAGCAGGACGTTGACATATATCCAGAATCATCAAAGTACATAGATGCCATAAGGGACCAGATTCAGCTGCTTGCCGACAAGGGCTATGCCTACTACCTAGACGGTGACATATACTACGATGTGTCAAAGTTCAAAGACTACACCAAGCTTTCGCGCATGGACATAGGGGAGCTTAGCAACCACAGGATAGAACCAAAGGAGGGAAAGCGCAACAGCTACGACTTCGCCCTGTGGAAAGCAGCCAAGCCTGGAGAGCCAAAGTGGGACATAACAATCCGCATTGAAGGTAAGGAGCTGAAGCTCAGTGGCAGGCCGGGATGGCACATAGAAGATACCGCAATGACCTACTCAATATTTGGCCCCCAATATGACATACATGGCGGCGCGCGGGAGCTGATCTTCCCGCATCATACAAATGAGATCGCGCAAGCAGAAGCAGCCTACGGGGTGAAGCCTTTTGTAAGATACTGGATGCATTCTGGCATGCTCAACATTCGCGGCCAGGAGATGCACAAGAGCCTCAAGAACTTCATACCGATAAGGGATTTCGTGAAGGAGCACGGCTCAGAGCTTCTGAGGTTCATGATCGCTTCCACTCACTACAGAAAGGAGATAAATTTTACCGACTCTTATATGGATCTTGCGCGGCGCAACCTCTATTACATATACTCTTCGTTCAATATTTTTTACAATATCAAAGCGATTGATCACAAAGGCGAAAGCGACCAGCAGGTTATGGATGAGGCTGCTGGCTTCCATGACGAGTTTGCCGGCGCAATGAACGACGATTTCAACACCCCGCTTGCGCTGTCCAAGCTGCTTGTCTTTACCAAAGAGCTGCGGGGCGTGGCAAGCTCTGGCAGATCTATAGGAAAAGCAGCAAAGCAAAACGCGATTGACGCTGTGCTCGAAAGCGCATCTATAATAGGCATACTCGCGGACGAAAGCTACAAGAAGCCCTTGGCGCCAGATATCTACAAGCTCATCGAGGAGCGCGAGGCTCTCAGAAAGGAGGGACAGTTCGAGAAGGCCGATGCGATACGGAAGAAGCTCTTTGAAGATTACAATACAGTGGTAGAGGATACAGAGTACGGGTCGCTGTGGTACAGGCGCGCATAGCGAGCGCCATCACTTCTGCTCGTCGCCTTTCTTTTTCTCCATGAGCCTCTTGCCAAGCTCCGCCCTGTTCTCTATCTGCTTGTTCAGGTTCTCTATATCCTCAGGCTTGAGAACCTTTTCGAGCACGTACTTGGAATAGTTTAGCGAAAAGAGCGATAAATCCATGAGCAGTGATTGCAGGCTGCTTATCTTAAATACCATCTCCTTCTCTGGCTTTATGATTTCAATGCCCGCGGGCGAATACCTGAGCGCTATGCCCACCAGCGGCACAAAGTTGTCAACGAGTAGCGTTAGCACGGCATTTGTGATATAGATGCCATCCTTCTCTAGAGGCTCGTCTATTGCCCCGTAGCAGTATACAACCCCGGGCTCCTTGAGCAGGTGGTCGTTTATGAGTTCGGCCATGAGCGGCTGCAGCTTCTCCTTGTCGGTATTCTGCATGTCAAAGTAAAGTCTTGCAAGTACGCCACCCTTGCTTATTTTCTCTTCGGTGAGTGCTTCAACATCTGATTTTGTCATCTCAGTCCCTTCTTTATCGTGTTTGTAGCATCGTCTATGCTGAGCTCCTGCTCTTCGCCGCTTGTGAGGCTCCTGAGCCTCACCACGCCCTTATTTTCTTCTGAATCCCCAACAATTGCCACATATTGTATCTTCATAGAGCTCGCATACTTGAGCTGGTTCGAAAGGTTCTTTTCCGAGGTATTCAGATCTGTCGGTATGCCTGCCTTTCTAAGCGCGTTTGCCACCTTCGTCGCGTACATATAGTTGGTCTTGCTCACGTAAGCCACGAACGCCTTGGCATAAGTGGCCTGCATGGATGAAGAGTAGCCCATGTAATCAAGTAGCCTGTCCACGCCTATCGCAAAGCCCACAGCGGGCATGCTCTTGCCGCCGTAAAGACCTATAAGGTTGTCGTAGCGCCCGCCGCCGCAAACCGACTCGTTAATATCATTGACTTTCAGCTCGAATACGATGCCCGTATAATAGTCGAAACCCCTCATCAGCGAGAAGTCAATGTCTACAGAGCTCTTAAGCCCATATGTGGAGAGCGCGTCGATAGTGCTCTCCATCTTGCTGAGGGGTGCCCTGTCGCCTATAAACCCACTTGCATAGTCTAGCTTGTCCCCGTTGTCGCCCTTTGCGCTTATAAAGTCTATAAGCGAATCCACATTGTCTTCCTCCATGCCTATGCCGAGCAGAAGCTTTGCCACTTCTGGGGCTCCTATCTTCTCTATCTTGTCCATAGCGCGCATCGCATTGATATGCTTTTCTTCGCCCAAGCCAAGCTTTGACAGCACAATGTCCATTACGCGCCTGTCATTGATCTTTATTGTGTGCGCTATGTCGAGCTCGCTCATTATCGCCCCGGCAAGCGCTATTACCTCAGCATCGGCAGAGGTTTCGCTGCCGCCTACTATGTCAGCATCTACTTGTGTAAACTCCCTGTAGCGCAGGTGCTGTGGCTCTTCGCGCCGCCAGACCTTGCCTATGTAATACCTCTTTAGCGGAAGCGGGAGCTCCTTGTGCATGCTTACGTACCTTGCCAGGGAGATGGTATTGTCGTAGCGCAGTCCAAGGTCTTCATTCTTGAGCTCGTAAATAAGCTTTGTATCTTCACCGATGGCGTTCTTGGCGTAGAGCAGCTTGAGGGGCTCGAAGGATGGCGTATCTATGGTTGTAAAGCCAAAGCGCTGCGCAACGCGCTCCATTCTTTTGAGCGCTTCGTTCCTGAATATGGCTTCGTTTGGCATCAGGTCCTTTACTCCGCGCGGAAAAGGCAGGTCTGCCATGCAATCACACCATATCTGCTATCTAATATCTGGGATAAAGAATATAACACTGACGGTCGCGGTCATGTGGATGCACCAGCAACTTCCACCCAGCGCGCGCTGTCATGTTGAATGGCGCTTACTTCAGGTTGCTGTCGATCCATCTCTTGAGCGTTTCCTTCGGTACCGCGCCAACGTTCATTGCCTTTAGCGCGCCGTTCTTTATCAGCAGCGTAGTCGGTATGGCCATTATGTTGTATTTAGCGGCTATGCTCGCGTTATAATCAGCGTTCAGCTTTACGAACTTGACCTTGTTATCGTAATCTTTTGACGTTTCGTCTATGATCGGTGAGAAAAACCTGCACGGCCCGCACCATTCGGCCCAAACGTCAACCACTACCGGCACCTCTGACTTCAGCACCTCTTTCTCAAAACTCTTCTCGTCTACGTCTATTACGCTCATTGGATCACACATCGAATATAAGCTATGGTAAAAATACAGCATAACGCATAACATTATGACATGCACATTATTAATAAATTGCTGTGCAAATAATGTGCTTGTATACAAGACAGCAGAATGATGAATCAAGGTGCTGAGCTAGGTGCAATGAAGAGGATCTTGAGTGCTGATGAAATGCCAAAGATACCAAGGGCAGTGCTTAAAAAGCTCGTGAGGGAGAAGTTTGGCATAGCCATGAGCAATGATGCCGCTGACGCCCTGGCAGCCATCCTGGAGAAGAAGGCATCGAGCATAGCAAGGTATGCTGTCAAGCGCGCCCAGCAAAAAAAGCGCAATATGGTAATGGAAGATGATATCGACAGCTACAAGCTCAGGTTTGGTGGCTGAATGGATGGCAACGAAAGCGTAGCGGTAATATCAGAGTGCGCCGGAATACGCAAGCTTGCGTATGTCTCGAATGGCAAGAAGGTTTATGTGACGTGGGAGCAGAAGCCCGAAGCGGTGCTTGAAACAATGTTCAACGAAGAAGGCGCCATACTCCAGCAGAAGTACGAGCAGATTGCAAGCGAAGACATAGAGCGCGAGATAAGCGGCATAATAAAAATGAACATGATAACAAAGGTGAGGCACGAACAGTATGAGGACATTACGTTTTCAAAGCCCTGCCCAAAATGTGGCGCCAAAGCCCTTAAAAGATACACTGATGTGTACAAGGAAAGCCCAGTGCCGGTGATGCCATTGTATGTATGCAGCGCCTGCGGCTCAAAGAGCTATTACCTCACAGACGAATACATGGAGCGCCTTGTTATGGATCACAGGGAGCTTTTTACCGAAGCCGAGCTCTTGGAGCTTGATAAAAGCAAGGGCGCATTCCTAAAAGAGCTCAAAGAGTATATAATAAGAATATTTGCATCTAAAAGGATACTGTGCATTAAGGGCTAGCGCCTACCGCACTAAGCGCAAGGTGGAAAAATGACAATACTGATGTCTGATCTATATGGGAAGCAGATAATTACAAATAGTGGCAAGAAGATTGGGCTTGTTGAAGATATAATATTGGACTTCGACTCAAAAGTGGTATCTAATCTTCTCCTGACAAAGTTGGACAACCTGATAAGGAGCCAGCATACCGCTTCGGTGTTCGCAAAGAACAGCATCAAGTTTGACCGCGTCAAAAGCATATCGGAAACGATCATAATAAGCGCAGCGCAGAATCCAGTCCGATAGGCTGCTTGCAACACGGGCGTGTCGTGGCACGCATCAATCAGTCTTTACCTCCCTGGGTATGTTCGGTCTCGCTTTTACAAGGACCCTATAGCCGCAGTACGGGCACCTTACAAACTGGTCTATCTCCTTTATCTTTTTTCCGCAGTGCGCACATATGTAAGCCACAGCATCACCTCCTGCTTTTCAGCCATTTCACAAATTCGGCATGAAGCGCCGATTTGCTTGTGTCTATAACGCGTATTTTGAGAATAGCCTTGTACTGCTCGTCATTGAGCTCTAATACTGGGTCGTATTTCTTCATGTCCGTATAGTGCACCTCCATCCAGTGTATCTTGCCATTAAGATAGTCGTGCATTATGTCCTTTGTCAAGGGCGGCGAGTTGAAGGTGAAGAGAATGCCGTCACACCAGTAGAGCGGCATGTTGCCAGAAGGGGTTATCCGCTCCCTCAGCAGGTCATCAAGCTCCAGCCGCACCGCTTCGTGCACCACGAGCTCGTTTATCGGGGAATAGCTTATCTTTATCATTTCACGCGCCGCTATTGCTCTGCATGCTCTCAATAAGTTTCTTGGCGGCTTCGCCTGCCGCGGTCTTCATCGTGTATGCGCCCCCCGCGTATAAGGTCTTGCAGTGCCTGCACTGCCATATGCCTGTGCCGATGCGCTTCACCGCCATTCTTCCGCAAACGTCACACTTGTAGCGTGCTTGCTTTTCAGCTTTTACCTCCTTCTGCCTTTCCCTAAGGGTGGCTCCGTATCTTATGCTCGCATTGGCCATTCAATCACTAAATGATACGTAGACTATTATTCTTTCAGATAACTTTTTATCTCTTTGTGCTTTTCAAAAGCTAAGTCTGCAAGCTGCAACACCTCATCAGTGGTAATGCTTCCGCTCATGCCCTTCTGCATGGCGCGCACGTAATCGTCGTCTGTTGCAATTGTAAGCCTAGCGTCTGCCGCGTTCTCCTCGTTTTTGGTTGTATCAAGCAGCATGCTGCCGTTAACCTTGCCAAACGTTGCGCTTGTGACAACGTTGTCTATCTTGAGGTTTCCCGTGCTTTCTTCCCTTACTATCTTGCCATCCTCATATTTTGGCATGCGCGTGTGCATAAGCGCGCTCATCACCGCAATGGTGCTGGCATCGATAAGGTTGCCATCATAGTTAAGCACATAAACATCCGCATAAATGAACCATGCTTTGCCCTCCTCAATAAACAGATTTTCCATGTTTACGCAGTTTCCTGCCCTTATGCCCCTATCAACTACCCTTGCAAGCTCTATCGCTTCGGGGCTGGGCGGTCCTGGCTCATAGTCTGCCGAAGCCAGGGGCAGCAATTCGCTTGACACGACAAGGTTGCCTTCCTCAGGCGTGTCCGCCATGGGCTCGTCAACTTCAAGCTTCACCCCGACAAGCACGCGCGTGCTGCCAAGATCCACCTGGGTCGAGCCCTCTGCAGTTTCTATGATGTTATTCGCTATGCGAATGCTTCTAAAATCGTTCATGCCCCTGCCGTCTTCCCTCTTCCCCTTGGCGAGCAGCTCCTTAATATACTTTGTTTTGATCACATCTATTGCTTCCATTTAAACGCCCCCTTTTTCGTATTTCTCTGCTATCTCAGTATACACCTTTCTCAGCGCTTCTTTCTGCAGCGCGCTTATGGCCTTGCCCGCATCCAAAACCATGGAGACCGCCTTCTTGAGCTCTTCCTTTGACAGGCCCCCGTCCATCTGCAGCAAAAGCACGTCGTTGTTCCTGGGTGCGACCGCCATGGGCATGTCGCAATCGGAGTAGTTGTCCTCTATCTTGTTCAGGTCTATGACTATATTGCTGTCGATCTTGCCTGCCGATACCGCATATACAAGATCCTTCATATGTATGCCGGCATTCGCCAGTGCCACCGCAGCTGCTGTAATTCCTGCAGCCCTGGTGCCGCCATCCCCCTGGAGCACTTCTATGAACACGTCTATCTCGCTGCCAGGGAACTCGCTAAGCATTATAACGTTCTCAAACACCTCGGTTGTAACCTTTGATATCTCTATTGCCCGCCTGTTGGGGCCGCTTCTGCCATGCTCCTCTAGGCTTGAGAAAGGTGCCATCGAATATCTGCATTTCACTATGGCTTTGGTCGGGTCCGCCAGATGCTTTGGGACCGCCTCTTTTGGACCATACACTGCGGCGAGTATCTTGTTGCCCCCCCACTCTATATACGCGGAGCCATCCGCATTGTCGAGTACGTTGGCTGTTATCTTTATGCTGCGCAGGTCGCCGAAGCCCCTGCCATCTAGTCTTTTTCCGTTTGCAATCAATCCAGGTTTGTTAGCTTTCACCAAATTACCCTTGTGTGGAATTCTTCCATTCCTCTAGCATGATCTTTATCCTGTTGGTCAGGCCTTCTACATGCGCTTCCCTCTCGACGCGCAGCAGCGCCTCTATGGCGTGTGTCACATCACCGCCGCTGAGCCATATAAGGCCGTTCATGCCCACCACAATGCGCGTGCCCGTATTTGTGCTTATCATCCTTGCCATGGTGTCATTCTTGCCTATAACGCGCGGTATCTTCGTTGGCTTTATATGTATTAGCACTCCGCCGTTGAGCATGCGTGGCATTTCCACTATAAGCGTGTTCTTGTTCTCTATGTCGCGTATTGTGGCGCTTATTACCTCGCCCCTCTCCATGAGCTCTTCATGCCTGTCAGATATCAGCAGGCACCTGTCAAAATGCTGTATGTCAATATCATATACTCCGTTCCTCTCTGAATTTATGATGCCTACAATATCATCCCCAATGTGCGGCACATATGCACCCTCAAGCGGTATTATCGTTCCGCCTTGCTTGTCATAGAGCCCTACAACCTTGGAATACACTGTGCCATGGTCCGTGTACGTATCCTGCCTGTCCCGTGCGTCTACCTTTTCGCCTGGTAAAACAATCTGCCTTATCATCTGTCTCAGCCTTTTATAGTAATCTGCGCTTTGCCCTGTGTTGCCCCGTTTATCTTGTCAAAGAAGTCGTCGCGCATGCCGGCGGGGAATTCCACCGTTACCTCAAGGCTGCCATTTGCAAGCCACTGCTCGCTCTTCAGGCCGAAATGCTTGAGTATGCCGTAGCATCTGTTCGCGAATTCCGGAGGTATGACAACCCCAACCCTCACAGTTGTAAATTTTATGGGCATGTAAAGGTTGAGCTTTTTAACCACGTCATCTATCTGCTCGCTGGCGCTCTTGAACGGGTTAATCGATACCTTGGCCTCTTTCATTGCGTTCTCTATCCGGAGTGGCGGGTTAGGCGCATTTGTTCTGGGATCTATAGAGTTCCTTGCAATTATGTCTATTATCTGCTTCCTCTTCTCTTCGAGCAGCCTGTTCCTCTGCTCTGTGGTCAAAGGTATTTCTGCGTTTTTCAAAATATACTCAACTATCTTACTGAGCTCGGTAGTGCCGAAAATCTTCTTAAGCTTGTCTTCGCTCTGCCTCTCGCCCTTGCGCGCATCCTTGAAGATGTCTTCCACCTCGAGCACGCTCATCGGGTCTGAGCGCTTTCCCGTCACATATTCGTATGCGAGCTCAGAGTCTACGAAAATCTCGAACTCCTCGCCGCCCTTGCTCAGTTTTACTATTATTGATTTAGAAGAAGGCATGCAATCTCCAAAAGTTCATATGTATGTTGCTATCTTGCTGGGCTCAAGCATCTCGAAGCCCTTTGCCTTGGTTATGAGTGATACGTCTATATTCTCTGGTGCTACCTTTGTTTCGGCAACCTTTTTCACTATACCAACACCTAGCTTTATAGCTTCTTCAGGATCCATTTCTGGTTTGTAGCTTTTTATAAGCATCTCCTCAGCAAGCTTCTTGCCTGAGCCGATCGCGTCAGCGAAGTAACCCTGGTATGATGCGCCAGGCTCCACTTCGAAAAGCCTCGGGTTTGTGTCCACCCCGCCTATGAGCACTGACACAGCGTAAGGCCTTATGCCCCCGTATTGCGTAGCCATCTGCATCTCTTCCGAAATCTCTTTTGCCACTGTCTCCACGGCTTCTGTTTCTGAATAGAGCATCCTGTGCGTCTGTGTCTTGTTTCTCATCACGCTTATCACGTGCAGGCCATCTGAGACGAAGCCGCTATACGTTGCACCTATGTAAGAATCAACCATGAAAATCTTGTGTATTGTACTCGGCACGGCAAGCGGTTCTGTTATGTTTTTGTGCGCTATTAGCACAACGCTGTCATCAGCGACCATGCCTACCGAGGTGGCACCGCGCCTAACTGCTTCCTTGGCGTACTCCACCTGGAACAGCCTGCCATCTGGGCTGAACATCACCCCCCTGTCATATGCTTGCACATTCGGATACATATTTTCACCAGTTTAAACGTCATAAGCGAGAATCTGCCTTCGAGCCATAAACCAGCATAAAAAGGCTATTAGATATTTAACATAAATCTTTATAATGTTTGGCATTATTTGCCCTGTAGCGCAATATTTCAATCTACTTTGGTATTGAGGCCGGCGCCAACGGCTTCAATGTATTTGTAAAGCGCCTTCAGCGTTCCCGAAGTGTAAACGGTGAAAAACCCGCACTCCTTGCCAGAGATGTGCTTCATCAGTGCCAGAGCAAGCACGAGCGCGCTGTAACCGCGTAGGCTGACTTTCATTATGAACGCATGATCCCCCACCGTTTTGAATATCCTAGGATTGGCTATGAAGTAGTTCGAGGCTCCTATATAATGCACCAGCCCCCTGCTTAGCTCGTGCTCGTCCATCTCGCCAATGCTGAGCGAAGAGCTTACTAATAAGTATCTAAACTTGGCTTTCATGTGTACCACTGCCAGCGCCTTTGACGAGCTCCCCGGCAAGGCTCACCCCGCGCCGCGCCTCGTCTTCGTTTGCACCGATGTGCTTTGCAAGCTCTATAAGCTGCATGCGTGATTCTAGCTGTACAAAAGAGCGCGCCATTGTAACAAAGCCCACGCGCACCCTTTTTCTGCTGGCATTTTCAAGAAGCTTGCTGGCAAGGTGCATGTTTCTCGATAATGCAAAGTCGCTGCCTGCAGTATATATAGAGCTCAGCGGTATCAGCAGCGCGGTGCCGTTGTCTTTTAGCGTCTCGATTAGCTTCCTATCCAATTCGAGAGCCAGAGGTATAACTGCAATTGCTAGGTGCTTCGATGCATGTATCAGGCGCTCATTGCTGCGCCCGAAAGCCACCGTGCCCTCTGTTTCGGCGCCACTGTCTGCATCTGCAAGCTTAAAATCCCTGCCAGAAACAAATATGCTCTTGAAGCCAAGAACGCGCTCGAAGCCCTTTGGGATGCTGCACGAATCCATAACGATATCGTAATAGTCCATAAAATCATTCAACCCTGGTGCCAAAGATGTCCTTTTCAAGCGCCGCCTTTATCTTTTCGGAAGGATAAAGAAGCTTGATAAGCTTTGTGTGGCCCCTTATCCCCTTGCCGGATTCGAAAGCCACAATGAGCCCCTGGAGTTCAAGCTCCGACAGGTATTTCCTGTACCACCGCTCACCCTTCACTTCCTTGTGCATGCCCTCTGCCAGGCTTCTGTACCTGCCATATACCTCTCCACTGAATATGTATGTGTCAACGCCGTCAGTAAGCTTCTTGTATGCGCCTCCGCTCTCAGAGAGCAGCGCTATCGAGTAAAGCACAAGCTTCTGGTGTTCCGGAAGCGTAACGATAATGTCGTACACGATGTCATTCTCGGCTATCTTCTTTGCCTCCTCCGTATCTTCAATGGTTATCTTGCTTTCCTGTTTGCGCTCCGCTATCTCGCCCGCAGATGTGAGCACCTTCAGCCCTATGCGCGCATCCCCTCCCTCCTTGGCTGCGGCCGCCGCTATATAGTGTAGTATGTCATCATCGATGGCCCCCTGCTTGAAGCCCTCTTCGGCCCTGTCCTTCAATATCGCATAAAGCTCGTTCGCGTAATACTGCGAGAAGACTAGCTCGTTTTCATATAGCGTAGAGAGGCTCCTCGGGTCGAGGTCCTCCTTGAACGACACCTTGTTCGATATGCCAATTATGGTGACCCCGCCAGCCTTGATGTCACTGTTTATCCTTGTGAGCGTATATACGAGGTCATCAAGGTCCTTGACCATGTCTATCTCATCGAGCGTGGCGACGAGTATCTTGCTATCCTCTTCTATCCAGCTTGTAAGCTTCTCGTAAAGGTCCACAGCGCCATAGCCCCTTTTTGCATAAGTGGGCAGATGGTCGCTCACTATCTTATTGAGCACCCTATACCGTGTATTATATATTCTGCAGTTTATATACGAAAGCTTTGCCTTTGTGTTCGGTATATTTTTAACCTCGTCTATCACATATCGCGTGCATGACGTTTTCCCCGTGCCCGTCTTGCCGTATATAAACAAATTCCTGCCGCGCTCGCCCCTGAGCGAAGGTGCGAGCGCCCTCTCAATGCTCTCAATCTCCTTCTCCCTGAAAAGCAGCTTCTTGGGTATATAATGCGGTGAAAGCACCTCCCTGTTGGCAAAGATGTTGGATTCTTTTAGAACATCGTTGAGCGACATCACATCCCCGCAATGCGTGAGCGTGCAACGCCAGCAAACGCGGTGCACGGCTGCAATTATATATTTGATAGGCACTTCTTTATAATCTTTTCTTTGGTAGATATCTAAGCGAGCTACCAAAGCGAGCCAAAAATGTAAACTTGCGACTTGATGATAAAATGCAGCAGTATCTGGCCCTCAACGACAGCAAGTTCGCGGGTGTTGCGTGCAGCGAGCTGCGCCAGCTGCTAAAGTCGTACAACACGGAAGTGCGCGTTGACGCGGCTCACGGGCTGATAACAGTAAGCACAGATGCACAATATGAAACCATAAGCAGCATAATCAGCGAATCTGTTTACGTGAACGCGATAATGAGCGTAGATGCGGTGACAAAAGCGAAGGAGTGCAGCGACATGCTCGGAGCCCTCAAAGAAATATTGTCGGAGCGCCAGGGCAGCAGTTTCATGCTAGAGGTAAAAAAGATAAAGTCCAGTATAGGCGGGAACGCAAAGGCTATCGAGGTATGCCTTGGCAAAGCGCTCGAAGCGCAGGGCATGAAAGCCGACCTCTATGCACCGTCCATAAAGATAGGTGTAGTACTTGCAGGCGACAATGCGTATATAGGACGGCTTGGCAAAGGCATGCGCCTAGACTACTTCAGGAATTCGCAGAACAGCATGTTTCTGAACAGGGCGGAGTACAAGATCGCAGAGGCGTTCGAGTCTTTCGGGATAAAAGTCAATGCGGGCAGGGCGCTTGACATAGGTGCAGCTCCGGGCGGCTGGACCGATTTCCTGCTTTCCAACAATTTGAGCGTCGTGGCTGTCGACAGTGCTTTCCTGCGCTATGACAGGCCCAAAATGCACGAGCGCACTCTCGTGATATGCAAAGACGGCGACGCGCTGGCGCCTGGCGAAGCAGCGCGCCATGGCGTGGAATGCATGCCATATGGCGCCGCAGAGGATGTATCAGGTATTGCAGAGGGATACAAGCTTGTGCACATCAAGCTTCCAATCTGCAAGGAGAGCATAGACATGGTAAAGCGGATGCCTCAGTTTGATATGCTACTCATAGACGCCAATGTTGCCCCAGAGGAGAGCGCAGAGTTTGCAAAGAGCATGATCGCGTGCATGAGGCACGGGGCGCTTGCGATAATCACGATAAAGCTCATAGACAACAGGATAAAGGCGCATGTGGGCAACGTGCTTGCAAGCATAAGCGACTCGTGCTCTAGCATGAGGCTGAAGAAGCTGCCACACAACAGGAAGGAGCTCACGCTGTTCGCGGTGCTCAAATAGTCAAGTGCTGGCGCTACCTAATATTTATTAATTATTTCCATTCCTAATAATATAAGCTTTATCTCTTTTTGGGATACTAGCATAAGAAAGTGATAAAATGATAACAGGATTTTCCATACTAAGCGTGGAGGGAAAGATAAATTCAGTGGACGCGCTGGCAAAGCAGAAGTTTCCAAGGTTGAACACGACGTTTGAGTCGCTAAGTGCTGAAGGCAACAAACTCAAGATACAGTATTCGTTTGTGGCCGACTATGCAGATGGCGAAGCGAAGGACTCAAAGAGTGTAGGCCAGCTGAAGCTTGCGGGGGAGGTCGAAGTGGAAGAGTCAAAGGAAGTGATAAACGACGTGCTCAAGAAATGGAACGAAAAGCACATGCTGCCGGTTTCTCTTGCAGAGGAGATAATAAACGGGCTCAATTTTAGGTGCAGCGCGACCGGCACGCTTGTCGCATACTCGCTCGGTTTGATACCGCCGCTTGTGATAAGCAGCGTAAAGATCCAGGACCAGACGCAGCAGAAGTGAAGTTTCTACTTTTTCCCTTTCCCTCTTATTGGCTTTTTGCACTTTTAAACGTGCGGATGCAAAACGCGCGCCGTCAGTAAGGAGTACAAGCCTTTTTCATGTCGGGGTTGTTGATGTTGGCAGGCGATGACAAGCAAGCAGGTGCCGGGGTAGCAACAGGCGCTACAGAGATAAAAGGTATCATATTTGATGCGGATTACATAATAAAGAACGACGCCGCCCACATAAGGCTTGCAGTAAAAGGCGACGACGGCAATACCTACGAGGTATTAGATTCCAATTTTAAGCCATATTTCTATCTCGCTCCACAAGCAGGCGTTGGTGAAAAAGAGATACTTGCTATATCCGCAATGGACAACAACAAGCCAATAAGTGCCACCGGCATAGAAAAGGAAAAGCGGCAGCTTTTCGGTAAGTATAGCAATGTGTACAAGATATACACGAAGCTGCCTTCAGGTGTGCCAAAGCTCAGCTCCGCGATGCAGCAGCTCGGCAAGTGCTACGAATATGACATACCTTTCGCAAAGCGCTACCTGATAGATTCTGGTATAATGCCGCTTACCTACTACCGCATAGTGGTATCAAGGCGTGGCGGCATGCTCCAAGTGGTCTCAATGGAAAAGCTCAGTGAGGATAAGGAGGTACCGCTCAACGTGCTCTGCTTCGACATCGAGGTATACAATCCACTTGTGAGGACAAGGCCCGAGCA
Organism: Candidatus Micrarchaeia archaeon; assembly: GCA_049966775.1. Lineage (GTDB taxonomy): Archaea > Micrarchaeota > Micrarchaeia > Micrarchaeales > Micrarchaeaceae > JAKAWW01. Next base: position 9,565 of record JBMFTZ010000002.1, on the reverse strand, counting down.
TGACCCAATACTGATGATAAGCTACTCCTACAATTCAAGGGGCAAGCGGGGCAAGGGCGTCATAACATATAAGGGGATAGGCGAGGAGCATGTAATTGTGGTCAAAGATGAGAAGAGCATGCTTGCAAGGTTTTCTGAGCTTCTCAACGAGCTGGATATAGATATTGTTACGGGGTACAATTCGGCTAACTTCGACGTAAAGTACATGCTAGAGAGGGCGAAGGTTCTCGGCGTGGACTTCAGCATGAGTAGGTTTGAAGGTGACACGCATATAGAAAGCCACGGCCTGCTTGAAAGGGTGAAGATCTCTGGTAGGGTGCACGTCGACATGTACAATGTTGCCAAATTCATAGCAACGGTAGGTGCTACGGAGAAGGTGCTCAAATTTAGCGACTTCAAGCTAAAAACTGTATACGAGGCAATAAGCTCAAAAAAGAAGGTAATGGTGGAAAAGAAGGACATATATAAGATGTGGGACGGCGGCGCGGACGAGCTCAGAGAGCTTGCTGTATACAACCTCAATGATTCTGAGGCCCTCCACGAGGTGTTCGATACATTCATCCCAATAATGGTAGAGCTCAGCAAAACCACATACAACACACTGAGCGACGTCTGCGTGTCTACTACAGGGCAGCTTGTAGAGTTCATGCTAATGCGCTATGCGCACGTGTTCGGCGAGCTTATACCAGATAAGCCCACAGACGGGGAGATACGCCAGCGCCTTGCCAACCCGATCGAAGGCGCGTATGTCAAGGTGCCAAGCCCCGGCATATACAGCAACTTGGCGATACTCGATTTTAGGGGGCTATACCCTTCTATAATAATATCGCACAACATAGACCCGTCTTCGATTAATCCAAGCGCCAGCGACTACTACGAGTCGCCAATAGGCACGAGGTTCGATAAGTCAAGGAAAAGCATAATGCCCACCATACTGAAGCAGCTTATCGATCAAAGGGCCGTGGTAAAGAAGCTTTACAAGAAGGATCCGGACAACGTAAACCTTGCATCAAGGTCGCAGGCGCTGAAGATTGTTGCAAATTCTTTCTACGGCTATCTTGGCTATGCGCGGTCAAGATGGTATTCAAGGGAATGCGCCGCCAGCGTTACCGCCTACGGCAGGCAGTACATAAAGATGGCAATGGACAACGCCACCACGGCAGGCTTTGAGGTGATATACGGCGATACTGATTCGCTGGTAATACTCATAGGCAGCAAGGCAAAGTCAGACGTCCTGGATTTCATGAGCCGGTTCAACAAAATGCTCCCAGAATCGATGGAGTTGGAGCTGGAGGATTTCTACACAAGGGGCGTGTTTGTGGGCAAGAAAACAGCCAGAGAGCAGTCAGGCGCAAAGAAGAAATACGCGCTTATATCCGAATCGGGGCGCATCAAGATCAAGGGTTTCGAGCTTGTGAGAAGGGACTGGTCGAATATAGCAAGGGAGACGCAGAGGAGGGTGCTGGAAACAATACTGAAAGAGGGCAGCATAGACAAGGCGGTGGCGATAGTAAAGGAGACAGTGCAGAAGCTTAACGAAGGGAAGGTGCCCATAAGCGAATTGGCGATAAGCACGCAGCTAAGGAAGGGCATAGATGCATACGATGCAAAATCACCTGAGCTTGCCGCTGCCCAGAAGGCCATACGCAACGGCTTGAAGACAAGAGAAGAAGTGGAGCACGCGGTTATAAGCTACGTTATAACGAAGCACGGTTCGTCGATATCTGACAAGGCGGAGCTGTCCGAGTTCGCACAGGATTATGATGCAAGCTATTATATAAACCACCAGATAATACCTGCAACGATGCGCATACTCAAGGAGCTCAACATGAGCGAGGAAGAGCTTGCAGGCGCAGGCAAGCAGAAAAAGCTGTGATAGATATGGAACAAATAGATGTGGAAAAGCTGAAGGAGATAGGCAAGGTATCAGTTGAGGCATTGAAGATAGCAGCCCAGATGGTAAAGCCCGGGGCAAGGCTCATAGACGTAGCCAGCGCGGCAGAGGCGCATGTGGCAAGCAAAGGCTTCGATTTCGCGTTCCCTATAAACATATCTGTGAACGGTCAGGCGGCGCATTACACGCCCTCCCTTAACGATGAGCTTGTATTCAAGGATGGCGACATAGTGAAGCTTGATTTTGGCGCGGCAAAGGACGGCCTGCTTGGGGACGTAGCGCTTACGGTAAGCACCGCAAGTGACAACAGGCATGCAAATATGCTTGAAGCGACAAAGGAGGCGCTCGACGAGGCCATCAGCATGGTGAAAGCAGGAGCCTATGTGAGCGAGATAGGAAAAGCGATCAATGCAAAGATAGAAGGCAAAGGCTTCCAGCCGATAAAGAACCTTGGCGGCCATGGCATAGGCGTGCACAGCCTTCATTCTGGCATATTCATTCCAAACTACGACAACGGCGACGATACTGTGCTCGAAGAGGGGCAGCTCATCGCGGTAGAGCCTTTCGCAACGCTCAAAGAGGGAAAGGGCATGGTTGTCGAAGGCGATATAGAAGAGATATTCCAGTTTGAGCAGAGCGCCAATGTAAGGCTGGAAAACTCAAGGAAGCTGTTAAAGGCAATCGCAGATAAATACAGCAAAGAGCCGTTTGCAGCAAGATGGCTTGGCAGTGTGCTTAGCGACAGGTTCGCGCTCTATTCTTCGCTCCATGACCTTATGCGCGCAGGTGCGATAAGCTCGTATCCGGTGCTCGTAGAAAGTTCCGGCGCGATAGTGTCGCAGCATGAGGCAGAGATGATAGTAGGCAAGGACAGCTGCGATGTTGTTGCTATTGTATGATTGATCTGATTTTTAGTTTTCTGTTTCCAATATTTAGTGATGGATACAATGCATGGCAAGCGCATGATCTTCCTTAGTGAGCTATACGGCTTGCTTGAGAAGTCAGTGCCTGAAAAAGCCAAAAACGGATCAGAGATGTCAAGTTTATTGGATTCGCCGGTCTGCTCATTTAGCAACAAACCCCTGCTTTTATAGGCATAACCCGCAAGTCCGTAGCCGCCGCTTATGAAAAGCTTATAAATGATATATCCAAAAAGGTAGGGCCAAGTGTGCTGATCACAGAGGCCCCGAAAGAAAATCCAAGGAATCAAAGGCCTGATTTCGGCAAAGCGCATTGGTCTGTGGCTGAGTATGCAATCGATTACGCATATAAAACAGCATAAAAGTTATCGGCAGCGATTTAAGCGTAGCTGAAATCTTCCAGGTGCCTATGAATTATAACCAAGATGGATTTGCGCTTGCAGTATTCTGGCTTTTCACTGGAACATATAACAGCATAAAAGCTGCCAATGGCAATTCCTCTAATAAGGATGATCAATAAGGTCAACCTTTATGTAGAAGCTCACAGGGGCTATTCTATGCTTAAAGTAACTATGGGTGCATTGGAGAAATATGATTCTGTCGCTGCGGTTTTTGGGTCAGACCATGTTACGGAGCTCGGAAAGATCGCTGCCTAAGAGCTCTCAGCGCGCTTTGGGGAGGCCGCGTTGTGCGCTTAAAGGGCATTCTCTGAAGATGGTGCAAACCCCTTGCATGTTGCACTGTGATATATTAGTGGGAAGCGTTGGCATATATTAAAACGTTTTTATATTTTGCCTGCAAGGCTATACTATGACAGAAGCAGAAAAAACATCCAAAGCTGCGGATCAAGAGCCCGTGCCGGAACAGGAGAGCGAAATGCTGTTCAAGCGTAAGCAGCTCCTCATAATACTTGCGCTCAAGGATAGCGCACAAGGCTGGTACATATCCACGCTTGCAAAAGCGGCCGGCGCCACATATGTGCACACGTGCAATTTCCTAAAGGAGTGCGAAAAGCTTGGCATAACGACAAGCGAGAAGCACGGCAAGATAAAGAAGGTAAAGCTTACTGAAAAGGGCATGAAGCTGGCAGACATGCTCAATAGCGCCTATGCAACGCTCAACGAGCCGGTCCAAGCCCAAAAGAAGGAAATGCTGCAGTGATCACATATTTACAACGTTGACTATGGTGTGCTTCTTAATTGCGTTGAGCACATGGCCGTAGTCCCTGTAGTGCGCTATGGCTGTAAGGGTCACCGTATACTCGCCCGGGTCTGAATTAAGCCCGCCATATATGTCAAGCCTTATCTCCTTTTCATCGTGAGGCGCTATCTCGCCTAGGCGCACCTCCTTCTGCTTCGACACGCCGAGCTCATCGAACCCGAGCGGCTGCGGCAGCTCGGCCACCAGCGAGGTGAGCAAAATCTCATTAGTGTTGTTCTGCAATTTTACCACCATCGTAGCAGAGCTGTTCCTGTTCGCGTATATCCTGTATGGAACCATCTCCGCAGAAATCCTATATGGGAGCACGGCCGTCAGGTCGGAAGCGGCATCCTTCTTGCCAAATATGTTGAATATTTTCATTTTTCCACCATCGCGAAGAACTTGTCACAATAAGCTTCACTGACATAATTTAAATATTTTTTGTTGTAAAATATAGAATTGCAGCTTACAGTGGCACATGCAGTAATGATAGGTTATTATAACTTTAAGCAGTATAGTTATACGTATATCTCGCTATACGCATCTACAAGTGGTTGTAGGCGTGTATGCCCATGCCGATAAAGTATAACCTAATGAACTATGATGTCATCGCAAATAACATACATAAACTTCAAGCCAAGAGCGAATCTGAATACGGGCAAGAAGACAAAAGCCTATGGGCGCTTGGGGTACTAATCGCATCATTCTCCTCCTCGTTTTCGTGGCAGACGTATAAAATGATATCAGATGGTGCAGCAGTATCAGAAGCGCAGGAGCTTAAGGAAGAATTTGAAAATGCGAGAAAGGCAAACTGGAAGCAGGTAAGGAATGTGGATGTTCAGGAGGTCGTGCGAAACTTCGGCTCTATGCCTAAGGCGGCGCGCGACAAGATATTTTTTGACTGGCTTTTTCTCAACGTCGACAAATCTATGCACAATCTGCTCAAGCAGGCGTGGGATACCCTCGGTAAGAACTTTTCGGTAGAGTGCGACTCGGTGGAGTAGCAGCACATGCCGTGCAGCATGGTGCGATAGTTTAAATACGGAGCTCAGCAAAACCTTTACAATGCTATAAGTATCTGTATGGGTTTTGGTGCAAATTTGCGCTTAGCTATTTAAAGTTTAGTTAAGATTTAAATAACACCGGGGATGGTGTGATGGCAGATGAAGACTTTTATCCTAAGTTTGTGATAAAAAGGACTGGCGAAAAGGTTCAGTTTGATGCTCAGAAGATAGAGAACGCCATATACAGCGCGTTCGTTGAAGTGTACCCGAGTAGCGAAGAGGAGCAGAACCGGGACAAATCCGGGGAAGTAACAAGGGCGGTGGTGAAGGAACTCAGGAACCTGAAGAAGAGCGAGCTCGGAGTTGAAGAGATCCAGGACATAGTGGAAATGGTGCTGATGAAGAGCGATCCGAACGTCGCCAAGGCGTACATACTTTACAGAAGCAAGCATGCCCAGATGCGCGCTCTGCGCGCTTCGCTTGGCATACCAACTGATGAGCTGAAGGTACCGATAAACTCGCTCACCGTGTTGGCAGCTAGATACCTGCTAAAAAACGATGAAGGCAAGATCGTAGAAACGCCCAAGCAGATGTTTGAGCGCGTTGCAAACGCCATCGCAAGTTCCGAGAGAAAGTACGGCAAGAGCGATGAAGAGGTGAGGCGCACAGCAGGGGAATTCTACGATGCCATGTCAAAATTCTACTTCATGCCTAATTCGCCAACGCTCATGAATGCAGGTACCCAAAGGGGCCAGCTCAGCGCATGCTTCGTGCTACCAGTTGGGGATTCAATACCAGAAATATTCGATGCGGTAAAGTATGCTGCCATAATCCATCAAAGCGGTGGCGGCACCGGTTTCGCTTTTTCAAGGCTCAGGCCAGCTAACGATATTGTAAGGTCTACGCATGGCGTGGCTTCCGGACCAATCTCTTTTATGAAGATATTCGATGCAGCAACCGAGCAGATAAAGCAAGGCGGCAAGAGGCGCGGCGCCAACATGGGCGTATTGCGCGTAGACCATCCAAACATATTGGATTTTATAGTAGCTAAGGAGAGCGAGGGAGTACTGAGCAATTTTAACATATCTGTAGCTGTTACTGATTCTTACATGCGCGCACTCAAGTCGGGCACCGATTACCCTCTGATAAATCCAAGAAACGGGGAGGTAACCGCGAGGCTCAACGCAAAGGCGGTATGGAACCTCATAGTTACGATGGCATGGAAGACCGGCGATCCTGGCGTTGTGTTTATAGACAGGATGAACTCGAGCTATTCTAATCCTGTGCCTTCGATGGGCCCCATAGAATCGACGAACCCGTGTGGGGAGCAGCCGCTCTATCCATATGATTCGTGCAACCTAGCTTCAATAAATCTATCCAAAATGCTGAAGAGGAAGAACAGCCACTACGAGATAGACTGGGAGTTGCTCAAGAGCATGTCAAGGCTCGCCATAAGGTTCCTAGATGATGTGATAGATGCAAACGCATACCCGCTGCCAGAAATAGATCGCGTAACCAAGGCGATAAGGCGCGTAGGCCTTGGCGTGATGGGCTGGGCGGACATGCTGATAAGGTTGGGCATCAGATACGATAGCAACGAGGCGCTGGCGCTTGCCGAGCAAGTAATGTCATTCATAACGGAAAACGCCAGGAAGATGAGCATGGAGCTTGCAGAGGAGCGCGGGCCGTTCCCCGAATTCAGCAATAGCATCTGGGCGCGCCTCGGGTACAAGCCGCTGAGGAATTCTACCGTTACCACAATAGCTCCGACAGGCACCATAAGCATAATCTCTGGTGGGGCATCGCAGGGCATAGAGCCGATATTCTCAGTCGTGTACATGAGGAATGTGCAGGAGAGTCTCGGCTCAAACCTGATAGAGGTAAACAACGAATTCGAGGAATACGCGCTGGAGTACAACTTTTATTCAGATGACCTGATGCAGAAGATCGCCGGAAGGACGTCGATACAAGACGTTGAGGAGATACCGCTTGAAGTGAGAAAGCTTTTCGTAACTGCGCACGATATCGCTCCGGAGTGGCATGTCAAGATGCAGGCGGCATTCCAGAAATACGTGGACAATGCTGTTTCAAAGACCATAAATCTCCCGAACTGGGCCACGCCTCAGGATATAGACAAGGTATACACAATGGCATACGAGCTAAACTGCAAGGGCATTACCGTGTACAGAGACGCATCGAAGAGCACGCAAGTTCTTCAGGCATATGCGCCTGCAGGGCAGAAGAGCCTAGAGGCGCTGAGGGAGAAGCATCTCCAGAAGGACGAGCCGCCTGAGAGCATAGAAGTAATAAAGGCGAAGGCGCAGACATACGTGCTCTCTACAGAGCAGGAGCATAAGTGCCCAGAATGTGGTACGGTGATGATAGCCAGCGAAGGCTGCTACACGTGCCCGAAGTGCGGCTTTAGCGAGTGCAGCTAGTCCTTTCCTCATTTTCTCCGGCTATGCATAGCGGTAGCATTAAGCGGGTAGGCGGCGTAGCGAGCCTTCAGTAAAAGGCCGGCGTTCGGAAAGGTTAAAAACATTGAACGTGAAATATAAACCATGGCTTCTAGCGAAACCCATTATGTCAATTTCGCCATGCTGCTCATTGTCTTCGGCGTGATTCTGCTACTAATATCCTTAATAGAAGGCTTTACAATGCTCATCGCATTTTACAAGAACGTCATAGTGATACACACGATAAACGACATAAGGGTGAATGTCATACGGGTTGTTTTTAATTTTGTGCTGCCTTTCCTGGGCGGCTTGTTGCTTGTGCTTGCCGGCGCAACGATAAACTCGTTTGCGCGCATTAATACGTACAGAAGAGCCGCGACCGCAGAGAAAGTCAGGCGCGATCGCGCCAGGACCCACATAATAAACATGGTTCTCAGTGCCGACGAACGCAAGGTGCTCGACATAGTGAAGGAGTCGCCGGAAGGTATACTGCAATCAGATATCGTGATAAAAACCGGTTTTTCCAAAGTAAAGGTGCATCGTGTACTCAAGAAGCTCGAAGTCAATGGTATAATCCGCAGGGGCCGCTTTGGAATAACCAACAAGGTGTTTGCAGACTAGCGCTTGCCGACGCGGTTGCGTAACAGATTATGCCGTTGTAGCAGAACTTTGCTCAAAATGCCGATAAAAAGCAAAAAAGCATTATTTTATTAATGTTTCTCATCAATAAGTATTAGAGCGACTGAAGGTGAAAACATGGTGAAGTATATTATTGCGAAGCAGCTGGTTGGCAAGAAAGTGGTGACAAGCGACGGATTCGATCTTGGCAGGTTTATCGATGCTGAAATAAGTGAGGTAACTGGCAAGCTTATCAACATACTGATAGAGCCCAATCTTGACAGCGAGCTCGCAGGAAGAATGAAAACCGAAGCCGGCCAGATAAAGGTGCCCGCTAATTCTATCACTGCGGTCAATGACTACATAATGGTAGATAGAAAGGGCATTACAGAGTCATAAGCCACTATGGTGGTTGCATAATAATCTGCGGCGGCGACGAGGCAGGCAGGGGCGCTGTGCTCGGCCCGCTTGTGCTCAGTCTTGTTGCAGTGAAAAAGGAGCATCAGCGCAAGCTCTCCGAGATAGGCGTGAGGGACTCAAAGCTGCTCTCCGCCAAGAAAAGGAAAAACCTCTACCACAAGATAGGCAGGATAGCAATCGACATAAAGGTGGACAGCATAACCGCAGAGGAGATAAACGACGCCATGCGCAACCACATATCGCTGAACGAGCTTGAGGCCGCTCACTTTGCGAAGCTTTTTGACATGATGCAAAGCGACATAGGCGAGATATACCTTGATTCTCCGGACATAATCGCCGAGAAGTTTGGCATAAGATTCAACATGTCAAGCTCAAAGCCGACAAAGATAACCGGCATAAAGGCGAGCCTGCCAAAGGGCATAAAGGCTACAAAGATAATAGCGGAGCACAAGGCCGACTCAAAGTATCCGGTAGTGTCTGCAGCAAGCATCATAGCGAAGGTGTCGAGAGACGCCGAGATAGAAAAGCTGAAGCGCGAGCTAAGGATCGACATAGGCTCGGGCTACCCCAGCGACTCGAAGACCATAGAGGCGATAAGGCGCGACTACAAGGAGCGCAAGCTCGAGCCCCATATAAGGCGGTACTGGTCCACAATAGGGCGCATAAAGCAGACAACGCTTGACAAGTTTGGCATACCTGTAAAAATGAATGCGTAACTATGCAGTGCGCTCTAAAATAGGAATAGAACGCCTCTTATTCTTTTGCATACAAAACAGATAGGGGATCTGTGGCGCAACTTGGATAGCGCGCTCGGCTTCGGACCGAGCGGTTGCGGGTTCAAAATCGCATCCGCGGCGAAATCCTGCGTATGTGATGAAATTCCCGCCAGATCCGTACTAAAAATAGCAATGCTGCGATGCAAAGTCAGGCGGCGCCGCCTGTGCCAAAATAGCATGCACTTTTGCTTCGCAGCCTTCGCCTTAAATGGTGCTTGCGGCGAGGTTGTCCAATAATTAGCACAGTTCCACTATTCTGAAATGGATAAAAACCCGC
>JBMFTZ010000001.1:2990-85170 GCA_049966775.1 Candidatus Micrarchaeia archaeon | reverse complement strand
GCGGGTTTTTATCCATTTCAGAATAGTGGAACTGTGCTAATTATTGGACAACCTCACTGATGCACAAGCCTTAATAATCTTCCTATTAAATTAAAGATACCATGTGAGGTAGTGCAATGGCGAAGAAGCCTCAGGCAAGCGCGCACGCAAAGGGCAAGTATGCGGCAGAGCTTGAGCGTATAAGGGCACTCAGCAACATAAGCAGGATAATAAAGAGGAGTGATGTTGAAAGCGCCCTGATAAGCGAGATAGAGCGCGATTCAGAATCCGCGCGCACTGGGAATGTGGACAAGCTCCTAGGCCAGATCATGGAAGAGGACATAAAGCATCCTGGCGAGAGGGGGCTTGAAGCCATAGAGAGGCTTACCACCGGCGAGGGTGCAGTGAGGCTGTCAAAAACTTCGCGCGGCGCCAAAGCGCTGAAGAAAGCCCAAAGCAAAAAGCGAGGCAAAAGCAAGCCGGCGAGCAAGGGCAGCAAAAGGCGCGCGAGGAAATAGCGCAGGCAGCGCAAGTGCAGTAGCGCTGCATATTTATACATTGTTCTCTTAATACTTGTTAACGAAGGGCTCGTGGCTCAGTAGTAGAGCGTCCGCTTTGCAAGTAAGCTTCTTCAGAAGAAGCTTAAGCAAGAACCAAAAAAGCGGAAGGTCGCGGGTGCGATCCCCGCCGAGTCCACAAAACTTCTTGGGAAGAAGTTTTATCAAGAAGCAGAAGCAAATTTAAGCGGCAAAACTCCAAGCGGGTCAGGATGCATTCGCAGTTCAGATACCTACCAAATAGCACAGGGAGCTCGCATGTGGCATATTGTGCGCGCTTCCCGCGTGCCGGTATTAAGGTCCCAAATGTACACTCTCAATGCTGCTGTGGCCTGCTGCCATAATAAGACAACATAAATAACAAGGAAAAAATTAGATGCGGTCTTCGTGGAAGTCCCGCAGAAGTGCCTCTTCTTCAGTTAAATCTTCCTTCTCCCCATTTTTTTTATTCCTGCTCCTCGTGCCGGTCTCTGCGGCACCTAGCCCATTTCCTGGTTTGGGTGCTTCAAAATGGCGATGATAGCCGATCAACTCGCTACTGCTCAATGGATTGACATCAACCGCTTCCTTGTTTTTGTTGCCCTCCTTATCTTTTGTTGCTTGATAGGTCATGTAATCGTTTGATTCAAGCGCACTTAAATATAAATAATTTAGCTCGCACTCTTTGATTGACGAATCCGCTTGCGCAAGAATCTCTCGCTCCTGTAAGTTAATAATTTAAGTATTTGCTTCCAAATAACCCTAGCTATTGGTGGTTTCATGCTAGGCGTTGGGATCCTGTTCATTGCAGTAGCAGCTATTGCCTTTCTCGGATTTATTATAAACGCCCTTTTCGCCAAGCTAAAGTTTACGGATGTGCTGCCCCTGATGTTTATAGGTCTACTTATAGGGCCAGTTCTCAAGCTCGTTAATGTGGGCCCGCAGAGCATTGTGGCAGAATTGACGCCGTATGTTACCGCGATAGCAATTGCGTTCGTGCTTTTTGACATAGGAATGAGCATAAAATTCAAAGAACTCAAAAGCGTAGTAGGAAAAGCTTCAGCGTTCACATTCCTAACGCAAGTCACCATAGGTACCACACTTTCAATAATCGCGTTCTATATATTCAGGTGGAGCCTCATCGAAGCATTTATATTCGGCTTTGCGGTATCTGGTCCAAGCACCATAATAGTGCCCGTGCTCATAGACGTGGTAAAAGTCCCAAAGAGACTAAAGGTATCGCTCATGTATGAAAGCGTGGTTACCGACATAGCTGAGCTTATCGTGCCCATACTGCTCCTCGGCTTCATGGTAAACTCGAAAATAATAACAGCCTCTTATATCGGCTCTTTTGTGTTTACCATAATACTGGGCTCTGTGGTGCTTGGCGGCGTATCCGCCCTTTTTTGGCTGTACATAATGCGCAGGTTCGAGTATTATAGCCGGGGCTACAGATGGATACTTACCGTTACAATGATAATAGCAACATATGGCATAGCCACCCAGCTTGCCCTAAATGGCGCCATAACCGTGTTTGTGTTCGGCCTTCTGTTCTACAATCTAGGTGTTTACGAAAAGAAAGCGATAACGAGCAAAGACATTATAGCGAAATATTTTGCAATAGGCAATGACGTAGGGCACGTGATAACCTATCAAAAGGAGATAGTGTTTTTCGTAAGCACCTTCTTCTTCGTTTATATAGGCCTGCTGTTCAACGTGCAGCAGGTAACCGCATTAAGCATAGGCATTGCGCTTGTGTTGTCTCTACTCATAATACCTTTCAGAGTTTTATTTGCTCCATTACTCAAAAATTTCATGTCCCGGGGAGCGAAGAAAAAGCGAATAGAAAAGCGCCTTGTGAGCTTCGATGTCGCGCGTGGGTTATCGCCAGCGATAGTCGCTACGCTGCCGCTTGCATTGGGCATAAGCATACCATACTTCGTTGATATGGTGTTCATGCTCATACTCTTTACAAACATAATATCCAGCATAGGAATAGCTACCACATATAAGCCAAAGGCGTACCTATAGGCATTTTTATAGATACTGGCATCGGCAATACTGGCTTCAGCAGCACCGGTATCGCCGCAACCCGTGTTAGTCCCAAAGGTCTTTTAGCTCCTTGTTCTTGAAGAGTATTTCCTTCAGCTCCTTGTCTAGCGGAGCGTCATGCCTCCTTAGCCATTCCAGAAGCAGTGTAGCGTGTTCCTTTTCGTCATCCCTATTGTGGGCGAGCACCGCCTTGAGGCTCTTATCCTTTGTGGCGCTGATGCGCTCATCATACCACATCTGTGCTTGGAGCTCTTCTATAAGCGACTGCCTGGCCCTCGAAAGGTTTGCAGTTTCCTCATCAACATTGCTTTCTATGTATCCCATATAGACACCATCGCATACAACTATTGTAGCCCTATTTTTTATATATATCTATTATTGTAGTGAATTATGCGGTGCAATTAGAAATGTTAATAAATAAATCAGCTCATAGTATAGCGTGATTGAATGATGAAGCAGGTATTCAGCGGCTCAGTAAGCTATATGCAGATACTTGATGAAAATGGCAACATCGACCAGTCGCTTGTGCCCAGCGATGTTGACGATCAGAAGCTTGTTGAAATGTACAAAAGCATGTCTTTTGCCAGGGCCCTAGATGCAAAGGTTTTAAGCCTGCAGAGGCAGGGCCGGGCCGCTACGTACGCGCCGCTCATAGGAGAAGAAGCAACGCAAATAGGAAGCGCGTTCGCGATGAGGGCCAGCGATTTCTTCGTGCCGAATTTTAGGCAGCACGGTGTATACCTTGTAAGGGGTTTGCCTTTGGAGTTGTTCTTCGTATACTGGCGCGGCATGGAAGAGGGTGGCGCCATACCAGAAAGTGTCAACGGTCTTACCGTTGCGGTGCCTGTTGGCACGCAGATGCCACATGCGGCCGGCATAGCCTACGCTTTCAAGTACAAGAAGCAGGACAGGGCGGTGGTAGCATATGTGGGTGATGGCGGCACATCGGAAGGCGAGTTCTACGAGGCGCTCAACTTTAGCGGCGTGTTCAAGCTGCCTCTCGTAGTAATAATAGAAAACAATCAGTGGGCAATATCGGTGCCGAGGAGCAGGCAGAGCGCTGCGGAGACCCTTGCGCAGAAAGGCTTTGCTGCGGGTTTCAAGAGCATATTGCAAGTTGACGGCAATGACGTGATAGCGGTGTACAAGGCCACAAAGGACGCAATAGCCAATTCGCATGATGGGCCATCATTGATAGAATGTGTCACATACAGGCTTAGCATGCACACCACTTCAGACGATCCCACAAAGTACCGGTCTGACGAAGAGGTAGAAAAGTGGAAAGCCAAAGACCCGTTGCTCAGGCTCAGCAAGTACCTTACGTCGAAGGGCTTGTGGAGTAGCAAGCTCGAAGAGGAGATGGCTGAGGAGCAGAAGGCAGAGATCGATGAAGCTGTTGCAAAGGCCGAAGCCTTTAAGCCCGATCCAAGGAGCATGTTTGACAATGTGTATAGCTATATACCACAGACGCTGAAGGAGGAGCTTGACGACGCGATAGGCAATGGCTTCTACCAGTAGGCATTAGAAGGTGATAAAATGCAGATGAACATGGTTTCGGCGCTCAACAACGCCCTTGGGCTTATACTAGAAGAAAATGAAAACGCAATAATACTCGGAGAAGACGTTGGTAAAGACGGCGGCGTATTTAGGGTTACCGATGGGCTATATGACAAGTTCGGCCCAGAGCGTGTTGTAGATACGCCGCTTGCCGAATCTGCAATACTCGGCGCTTCTATAGGTATGGCAATAGCGGGGCTTAGGCCTATACCTGAGATACAGTTCGCGGGCTTCATGTTCCTATCTTTCGAGCAGCTCATAAACCACGCTGCGAGGTTCAGGAGCAGGTCGCGCGGCAGGTTCAAGGTGCCCATGGTGGTAAGGACCCCAGTGAGTGGCGGTGTCAAGGCGCTTGAGCACCATTCAGAAAGCCCCGAGGCTTTCTATGCCCATGTGGGTGGGCTTGTTGTGGTAGAGCCTTCTTGCCCGTACGACGCGAAAGGGCTGCTCCTGAGGGCGGCGCATATGGATGATCCTGTGGTATTCCTAGAGCCCACCAAGCTGTACAGGCTGTTCAAGCAGGACGTTCCGGAAGACGCATACGAAGTGCCAATAGGCAAAGCAGCATTGGTTAAAGAAGGGGACCAGCTTAGCATAATAACATACGGAACAATGGTGCCTGTGGTGCAGAGCGCAGTTGAAAAGAAGAATGTTTCTGCAGACATATTAGACCTGCGCACCATAAATCCGTTAGATGAGGAAGCAATATTGAACAGCGTTAAGAAGACCGGAAGGGCGCTTGTAGTGCACGAGGCGCCGCTTAGCTTTGGGGTTGGCGCTGAAGTTGCAGCCAGGATAGCAGAGAAGGCGATGTTTGAGCTTTCAGCTCCGGTCATGCGCGTCGCCGGGCCGAGCTTCCCATATCCGTTCCCTGGCTATGAGCAGTATTATACCCCAAACGAGAGCAAGATATCAATAGCAATAGACAAGCTGCTCTCATCATGATGCAAGCTGAAAGATGATGATATGGTAAAAGAGATAAGATTCGTGGATGTTGGCGAGGGCATTACAGAAGGCCACGTAGTAAAGTGGCTCGTTAAGGACGGAGATCATGTGAGCGAGGACCAGCCCCTTTTTCAGATAGAGACCGACAAGGCGGTTGTAAACATTCCGGCGCCTATCGATGGCGCTGTGAAGATTGTTGCAAAGGAAGGCACAGATGTGCATCTCGGAGACCTTGTCGCGGCTGTCGGCACGCCAGAAGAGCTCAGGAATATCCAGACACCAAGCGCAGGCCAGTCAGGCGCTGCAGGTGCAATCCAGCAGCCACCGCAACCGGTTCCAGTTTCGGTTCCACAGCAGACTGTAATTGCGACGCCTGCCGTGCGTAAGCTTGCGAGAGACTTGAATGTCGACATTGCAAAAGTGAAAGGCAGCGGCCCTGGCGGCAGGATACTTGAATCTGACGTAAGGGCGCTCGCATCAGTGTCAAGTCAGGTAGCACCGCAAGCGCAGCAGAGGCCGCAAGGCTATTCTGAATCGCTCGAAGCGCAGCATAGCGGCGAGGTGGAGCGGATTCCGCTTTCGGCAACCAGAAAAGCGATAGCGAGAAACATGGAAGCATCATGGACCATCCCAAGGGCCGTACACATGGACATACTTGACGCTACAAGCCTGTACAACATAGTGGATAGGGAGAAGGAGCGCATGGAAAAGGAATTTGGAACAAAGCTTACTTACCTGCCCTTCATAATAAAAGCCACCATAGAAGCGCTAAAGGAAAATCCAAACTTCAATTCCAGCTACGACAAGGATAAGATGGAGATAATAAGAAAGAACTATTACAATATAGGTCTTGCCGCGGAAGCGCCAGACGGCCTCAAAGTCGTCGTTGTAAAAAATGCCGACAAGAAAAGCATAATAGACATAGCCAAGGAGGTGCAGCAGCTTTCACAGAAAATACGAGACAACACCATAACGCTTGACGAGATGAGGGACAGCACCTTCACCATAACAAACATAGGCAGCCTTGGTGGCGGCTTCCTTTCCGTGCCGATGATCAACTATCCAGATGTCGCAATACTTGGCATTCACCTAATTCGCGATATGCCTGTCGTCAAGAACGGCAATATAGTGGTTGGGAAGGTGCTTCCTTTCTCGATAAGCTTCGACCACAGGGTTGTGGATGGCGCAGAGGCCGTAAAATTCGGGAATTCGCTGATAAAATACCTGGAGGATCCAGAGTTCCTAGATATGTTATAGTTTGGTGCTGGTGTTTGGATGGTAATGGGATTTACACCTGAAAATACCGATATCGCAGTGATAGGTGCAGGCGTAGGCGGCTATGTTGCGGCGATACGCGCGGCAGAATGCGGCAAAAGTGTTGTGCTCATAGAGAAGGAGAAGCTCGGCGGGCACTGCCTCAACTATGCGTGCATACCTTCAAAAACGCTAATAAAAATATCCGATATATACTATAAGGCGCAGCATTCTGAAAAGTTTGGCATCCACACGAATTCCATAAGCGTAGACCCGAAAGAGATGCTTTCATGGCGCCTTTCGGTTTCAAGCAAGCTCGAGAACGGAGTCAAATTTTTGTGCGATTCGCACGGCGTAGAGACTATCCATGCCACTGCAACATTTGTAGGGGAGCATACCCTCCAACTTACGGACGGCACTTCAATAGAATTTAAGAAGGCGATAATCGCCACCGGTTCTGATCCGACCGTGCTAAACGGCTTTGAATTCAATGGCTCAATACTAGATTACAAGAAGGCGCTGATGCTTGACTTCATACCGAAGTCTATGGCCATTATAGGCGCAGGATATGTTGCTGTCGAGATAGGCACGCTTTACGTCAAGCTTGGTACTAACGTGAGCATAATAGCGAGGTCAGATGTGCTTTCTCACTTTGATAGAGACGCGGTTTCAGTAATAAAGAAGAAGATGAACGCGCTCGGGATAAAGATATATACAGCTTCCACGCCGCGGTCTTATGAGGCCGGTAAGCTCACCCTCAGCGATGGTTCTGTGATAGATGCTGAAATCGTTGTGGTTGCGGTTGGGCTGAAGCCGTACACCCAGGATTTGGGCCTTGAAAATGCCCATGTGCAGCTTGACGAAAGGGGCTTCGTAAAGGTGGACAGTGCGCTTCGTACAAGCAATCCAGATATACTCGCGGTTGGCGACGTGATAGGCGAGCCCATGCTGGCGCATAAGGCGATACGCCAGGGCGTAATTGCAGGTGAAGTTGCGAGCGGCCTAAATTCCGTATACGACAATGTTGTAGTGCCCGCTGTGATTTTCTCCGATCCCGTGATAGCTATAGCGGGGGACATCGCAGAAAAGGAAGGTATAAGTGTAAAGAAGTTTCCTCTTACGGCGCTTGGCAGGAGCATAGCGCTCGGCACTACCGACGGCTTCGTTAAGATAGCATATGATTCAAGTAATTCTGTCAAGGGCATAGAGATAGTGTCAGATGAGGCCGATTCGATGATATCGGAAGCCGCATTGGCCATTGAGATGGGTGCTAGCGTCGAGGATATAGCGGATACCATACATCCGCATCCTACCTATAGCGAAGCAGTTCAGGAAGCAGCAGAGGCAGCACTTGACAGGCCTATACACTTTTTCTATGGCAAGTGATGACGTGGATTATTCAAAAGATTTTGAGGAAGGCTACCAAGATACCGAGCTGGGATACATACATTTTATGCACCATGCCGGCGATTCTGCACCAATTCTTTTTCTGCACGGTTTTGGCGCAGACCTGATGGTATGGCAGCGACTATTTGCTTATTTTAATGAAAATTTTGACATATATACTATCGATCTTTTGGGCCATGGATTATCATCGGCACCGCACATACAATATACAGTTTCTGCGCAAAGCAACAGTATCGGTGAATTTATAAATAAGGCCATTCACACCGAGCCGTATATATTTGGCCATTCCTACGGTGGTTGGATTGGGGCCTACTACGCGCATGCAAATCCTTTGAAAGGTCTTGTATTAGAGGATCCAGCGGGCATAAAAGAGAATTTTGATGAGATTCTGCGCGATGGAAATGTTGAAGAGTACAAGCAAAAGATGGTAAGCACTGCAATGCGGCTCAATAACAACAAAGAGTACGTGCTGAAGAGTATTGTGGACAACGACTTCGGTGAAGAGCAACTGAGTGCAGAACGCCTTAGCGGCATTCATGCGAGAGTACTCATACTTTGGGGAGAAAGCGACAATGTGATAGATCCAAAGTTTTCGGGTGTGATATCAAAACACATAAATGGTAGTACTCTAAAATTTATAAAGGGCTCAGGGCATAACCCGCATTACGATAATCCCGAAGAGGTTTATCTGCAGATAATAAATTTTGTTAATGCGGAAGGTGTTCAAAACGGTGTAGGTGAATAAATGGCAACTGTTCCAGTGCAGATAAAAGAAAAACCCTATACTATAACATATATAAGCAAAGAAACTCCGGAGGTGACGCTCTTCCGCTTCAGTGCCAAGGACGGCGCAAAGATAGCATTCGATCCAGGAATGTTTGTCATGGTAGAATACGCGAACCCGACTACGAGCGAAAAGATAAGCAGGGCGTTTTCCATTGCTTCATCGCCATCGCAGCCCTATTTGGAATTTTTCATAAGCATGATCCATGGCAGGTTTACTTCGCATCTTGACACCGCCAAGGAAGGAGACCTGTATTACATCACAGGCCCCTATGGCCAATTCAGGTTCGTTCCCGGTGTCGATAAAAAGGTTCTTTTCCTGGCTGGTGGTACTGGCCTAGCGCCATTTATGTCAATGCTGCGGCACATACGCGATCTTGCCATGGATGACGACATAGTGCTTATATACAGTGTCAAGTACCCTACAGAGATAATAAGGAAAGCAGAGCTCGGTGAGCTTGAGAAGGCGCTAAAGCTCAAACTAGCCGTAACGGTTACAAGGCCGCAGGAAGGCGACGGCTGGAGCGGGGAAAAGGGTCATATAGATGCCAATATGATAAAGAAATATGCGCCAGATTTCGCGGAACGCACAGTGTACATATGCGGTCCGCTGGGCTTTGTCAAAGCCATGAATGATGCGGCCGAAGCTCTCGGGATAGACAGATCGAAGCTAAAGGCTGACGTATGGGGCTGAGCTGCGCGCGGTCATATCTTGCCTAACCTGTTATACAATTCTTCAAGAGAGAGCTTTGTAGTGAGCAGCGGTATATGCTCCACCTGTGCAATTTTCACCGCCAGCTTGTCTACGTTGGCGAGATTATGTAGCACTACGAGCTTCGGCTTTATTGGCGCCACTCTTATCACAACCATGGGAGACCTGCCCGTGGACACGTGCTCGAATATGAAGGCGCGCTCTGTCGTTGATCCGAAAAGCTTGGGATATTCTGCGGGAGACATCTCGAGTATCACCCTAAGGCTGTCGAGCTGCGTGTAGCCAAAGAGCTTTATGCTGTCAAGATACGAAGGGTTGGCCACAACCTTGCCCTCTATAATCCTATTGAAGTCAACCCCGCTTAGCGGCGCGGTAAAGTCGTGTATCTGGTAAAATGGCGGTGTCTCCTCGTTGCTGAGCTTGTTAAAGCTGTTAATCACGCCGCTTCCTCTTTTCTCGTCTATTGTGAAGAGGGCGTCCACAAAGCGCCTTATCACGCCTACGCCAGGGCTCAGCCTTCTATTGCTCTCGTAGTCGCTTATCGTTGAGGCGGATATCTTTATCTGTTTTGAAAGCTCTGTCTGTGTTATTCCAAAAAGCTCCCTCCATTTCTTCATCGTGCTGCCTGGGCTCTCAGACAGTGCTATCTCCCCAGCAATCTTCTCTTTTAGTTCATCCATTGCTATCAGCCCGTTTACCCTTTCTGCTTTTCTTCTTGGATTCTATGCTCTTGTACAGGTTTTCTATGTATGCGCTCTCGTCAGACGCGCCCTTGGTGCTAGTTGCGGTACTACCCTCTTGCTGTGCGTAAGCTTTCTGTTTCCTTATAAGCCCATAAATGATTATTACGATGCTTGCAAGCAGTATTATAACACCAGTAACATCCCCTGCAGCATACGGGAAGAGCATGCTTTCCGAAGCTGGGAGCACCATAATCCTGACAGGCACCTTCATCGCAGATGAATTGCTTCCAGGCGTGTTGTCTACCACCAGATAAGCATATGCGCTGCTAGAGTTCTGCTGCAGTATGGCGCTCATCACAGCGTTGTTGGTATATATAAGCGATCTGTTCCCGATATCCAGCAGCCTTGCATAGTGAATGCCACTTGCAGAGCTATTGCCAAGCATGGCAGTCTTCCACAGGCCAAACGTGCTGGCATTGAATAAATATTCATTGAGCGCATTGTTAGCATCCACCGAAACGTAGGTTATGTACGTAGTATTAATGGCGTGCAAAGGCATTGCGTAAAAGCTGTCATTAAGTACTGTTACATTAGTTATGCTGATGTTTTTCTTTATGGCATTCTGGGCTTCCCCATTTGATACGGCAAGCACAGCTATCGCTATCACTAGCAGCAGAAGCCCTGCATATACTACTCTCTTTCTCATCAAATCACTGGCATTTTATAGTTTGTTTATCAGGTATTTAATATGTTAGCCAAGAATCCCCCCAATCTTGTTGGGGATGAATTGGCACAATAATCATATCTTTTCCTGTCAATATTTTCTTGGTGGCAGTGCGCAGCAGGATCTGCTATTGCCGGTGTTCTGCCATCGAAGTGTAATCATGTATAGTGTGAACTATAAAAATAAAAACCTGAGTGAAGATACCTATGGTCATAGGTACAATCGGCAGCATATTGTCTTAGTTTCGAAATACGGGTTCAAGGTGTTCAAAAATCTGAAGACGCAGCGAATAATAAAAACTGCAATCTATAAAATTGCCTCGGCAAATGGCATTGAAATAAAGGAATCTGCCTTTGGCGATGATTATGCTCATACACATGGAAGTGAATACCCCAAATAGGTTGTCTGTTGCAAAGGCGGTGTAGATATTGAAAAGTTGGCCCTGCAACAGAAGAAACAACTGTAAAACATAGGAAAACAAGACGTATCTGAAATTGTTGGGTAAAAGTTGCCATATTGATTGAGTGGGGATACCGAAAGTGTGAGCTTTCGGAAAAGACCCGCTCGTGTAAAGGTTTTTAATACTTATAACTTTACAAGATGCCCGCGCGGAGAATCGGACCTGTGTGTTAGATAAGTTTTTATTTGTGATTTACTATATATCCCATGTCTGTGATAGTATGGAAGACCAGGTAGAGCGGATCAAAACCGACATAGAAGGGCTCGACAATCTGCTTTTCGGCGGCATACCCGTAAGCAACCAGGTGCTAATCGCAGGAGGTCCGGGTACGGGCAAAACACTTATGAGTTTCGAGATCCTTTACCATTGTGCCAAGAGCGGTATACCCTCAGCGTTCATAGCGCTGGAAGAGCAGCCAAGTACGGTGGTAAGAAATGCGAAAATCACATTTGCCAAGTTCCCAGATATTGATGAGCTGATATCAAGAAAAGCGCTTATTGTTGATGGCGAGGATCCAGCCCTGCGGGTTACGACCCCTTCTGATTCTCAGATGTACTCTTTCGGCAATATGCTTTCAGATATAGAGGCGATAGTCAAGGAGAACGGTGCAAAGGTAATAGCCATAGATTCGATATCAATAATAAAACTCATGATCGGCGATCCGTTCGTGTACAGAAAATCGATGATTGCGCTGGTGTCAAATCTCCGAAGATTAGGCATAACGAGCATCATAACTTCAGACATATCCTCGACAGAAAGAACCAATCTGAAGTTTACTCAGGAGTTCTTTATCTTCGACGGGATCATCGCGCTATACGCCAATGGTCAGGAAGATCGGAGGATACCCACAATGGAGGTGCTTAAAATGCGTGGCAGCAACCACAGCTGGATGCTGTCCCCATACGAGATAACAGAAGACGGTTTTAGGATATTTGCAGGGGAGTAGGCAGAGCAAATGTTCGGTGGAAAGCAGAGCAGTAGCGCTGCCGGTAGCAAGCAGGAAAAAGGCTATTCGATAGTGCTCACCGAAAAGGATAAGCGGATACTATACCTATCAGTTGCCGTAATACTTCTTATTGTAGCTGCAATACTACTCTTAGGTCAGAGGAAGGGCGCGTTGCAGGAATGCAGGAGCATAGTGCTATCGCAGCAGAGGGACAGCTGCTTCGCCAACCTTGCTGGCTCCACCAGCAATGCTACCATCTGCAAGTTTATATCGAGCAAAAGCGATGAATACGCTTGCATACTAGGAATAGCGAGCGCCAAAGACAGCATAGCGCTATGCGGCTATCTAAACAATACGCAAGCGTATGAAGAATGCGCATATACTGTAGCAAACAGCACTTCAAACGAGACGGCGTGCAAAACGCTGGAAGAGCCGTACAGGTCAGAATGTTTATACAATTACGCCAAGAGCACTAACTTCAGCAGCATAGGCAGATGCAGCGATATAAGCAATTCGACGCTTTCTGCTGAGTGCTCATACCTATACTACTATAGGCGCGCTATACTGTATAAAAATCAGAGCTATTGTGGCTACCTGCCAGATGTTGTCAATAGCACTGTGGAATCGTACATGCTGCCGCAGAATTCGAATTACCCGCTAGGGGTAGGAATGGAGCTTTCAAGCCTCAACATTACCCCAAGGCAGTACTGCTACCTGCAGCTTGCAAACGAGACCAAAAACAGCTCTCTGTGCTCTTTCACCACGGGCATTACCAGTGAAATATGCAAAGGCATGTTCGCAAATCGTACCGCAAATGTCACAGTCAACGAATCTGCTATCTGCAGCAATGTGCCCAGTTACCTTAAGGACATTTGCGAATATTCATATGCAAGCGATGAGGCGCTTAAGGAAGACAACGTATCCCAATGCCTTACCATAAGCAATGAAACATACAAGGACAATTGCATATATACGCTTGCATACGAATACAACCAGTCCTCTTACTGCGGCTATATACTCAACAGCACAGCAATGGACGCCTGTTATGGCAGTGTAAAGTGAGCGTAGATTCTCATGCTTGAAAAAAACAAAGGTATTCTTACCTCAGTAAAATACGAAGAGAATCCCTCCGATGACCTGTGTACAATAGTCTCTTCGCATGTGCTATACCGCAAGAGAAACGGTGACAAGGTCGAAGTTGGGGACCTGGTCGAAGTTAGCGACTCAGGTATGGTAACCGTGGATTCAGGCGCAGGCGTGGTGCAAATCTATGAAGAAATGATGGCCAAAATGCTTGAAAGCATATACAGTTCAAAAAACATTCGAGCGCTTAAAAAGCGCTATAGCGGGACAGTGCTGAGCGCCGCAGTGGCTATGTTACGACCACTTGACGCCGCAGCTCGAGTGTTCCTAAAGGCTCTGCTCTCCGGTGCTCCAATTGTGGTGCGCTTCCATAATGACGGCGACGGGGCTAGCGGTGCCACTGCACTCTATAAAGCTGCAATGCATATCAGTGAAATTTTGGGCATCGAGCCGGTAATTAGCTGGCGCATGAACCGGAGCATAGCTTATACCATTGAGGACTTCTACTTTGACCGGATCTTCTTCGAAGGCTGCAAAAGCGTCGAGAAGCCAATAGTGTTGATCATTGATTTTGGAACCAACCAAGAGAGCGAAAGCGGCATTACGCAGGCGCGCGATGCTTGCGATATTATAATGCTGGACCATCACATGCCATACGTTGGCTTCGAATCTGTAAAGCCTGCGCACTACATCAATCCGTGGGATTTTGGTGGCGATTCCAATTTCACGGCAGGTGCGCTTGCCTCGGTATTCGCGGAATTGATCTCAGGACTAGAATTAAGCGTGTTCGAAAAAGCATCATTCATAAGCGATTTCAGCAGCTTTGCAGACTTCACTGTGGGTTCGCTTGCCGAAAAGATAGCGGTTGTGCTTGATTACCTTACGTCCACCAAGCCCAGCGGCAAGGGCGTGTCGCCTAGCCGGATAGATTCCATAATAAGCAGCAGTGAAGAGCTCGAAAGCGTGTATACACACGCTAAAAACCTCATGTCTGAAGCCATAGATGCGGGTCTACGCGCGGTGAAAACGCACAATGTCGGCTCCATAACCGTGCATGTTGTGGATTTTAAGCACATTTCGAGCCCCGACAATGATTACCCGCTGCCTGGCCGCTTCAGCTCAGCCATGCAGCGAAAGTTTGAAACGCTAAATGGGCCGAATACCATAACGATAGTGCATTATGGGAATTTTGCATCAATAAGGCTTAGCAAGGAGATCGGTCCCAGCATTAATATATTAGCAAAAATAAACAGGTTGCGCGTTGAAACAGGCGGCGCGGTTAGCGGTGGCGGCCACATGGAAGCCGCGAGCATCAAGGCCAGCGAAGCCGGCATGGAGCGCGTGCTTGCACGCTTGCTCGACCTAATCGGAGAAGAAGCGTGATCCGTGCTGTGCTTGTGCATAGCATCAGAAATTTTCTATTATATAATCCTGCTCGTCAGTGGTCAGGCCGTACATGTACGTCATGTTGTCATGGATCTCACCATCGCTGATGCCGTTCTTGCGCGCCCACCTTGCCTCATTAGCTATCATGTGCATCTCGTTGTTGATTATATGGCGCTTGCTTGAGTGGAATGTGTGCTGAAGCTCTGCCGCTATTACTATTGCGCGACCCCTGCCCGACTTTGTGGCGCTCAGCTGCTTAATCACCCGCGGGAAAGTATACCTGTGCATTGTGTCCGGCTTGTGCCTTTTGGCAAGCGCCACTCCGCTCGACATGAACGAATTTGCATACCTCCAATACGTATAATACTGGCTCCTAGAGGCGCAGTTGTAGAACATTGAGGCAGCAGCAAGCGCGTTGTATGCGCTGGATACGTCTTCGCTATGTACATATCTTGCGGGTATATTCTCCTCCAGCCAGTTGAGTAGCATGTCGTTCTGAATATCCACTTCAGCCAGCGCCCGGAGCGGCCCTGCAAAGCTGTTGGCTAAAAACACGTGATCCAGGAAGTTGAAGATGTCAATCTTCCTATCCCTCACTCCGAGAAGCTCTGTCGCGTCGCCGTCAAGGCCGGCTATAGTAAATAGATCGTTTATCGCGCTTCTTGCGTCACCATTCGACATGTAAGCAATCGCTTTTATGTTTTCGGCGCTTATGCGTAAGGAGTTCTTCTTTGCTAGTGCCTCGAGGAGCCTGCGAATGTCATCATTGCTTATCTTAAGGAATTCGACATAATCGACTTTCTCCCTTAAGAAGGATATCTTCTGGCTCCACCTGTCATTAGCTGTGAATATTATCGGGTGCTTTGATTTTTCTATGAGCTCGAGCACAGCGGAGCTTGCGCCTTTGTCGAAGTGCATTGCAAGCTCGTCTATCTCGTCAAGCAGGATGAGGCTATGTCTGTGGAAAAGCGTAGTGGAAGTGGCAGCAGGCAGGAGTTTTGCCGCTATCGATTCGCTGTCCCTGTAGTCGCTGGCATTGAATTCTATTACGTTCCAGTCTTCCATATTCGCAAGCAAAAGTGCGGCCGTGGTCTTCCCGGTGCCAGATGGGCCATATAGCAGGAGCGGCCTGCGCTTCTTGCCGCTTCTTATGTCAGAAGCGTATAGTTCCATCTGCTTTATCGCATTGTCGTTGCCCATCAAGTCGTCTAGGCGCTTTACTTCATACAAGCCATTTGCAGACTGAGATGTACGTACCATAGTGACCGCTGGAGCGCACCGCATTTATATTTATACCTATTCAATATTAATATTTGTATATTACTCATATTAATTTGCATTATTTAAAGCAGCAAAAAGCCCGGCAAGAAGGCAGATATGGCTTATGAATATTGGTGCGCATATGCGATCACATAACAGTATAGAAGGAAAGGTGCCATACCACGTGGCGCTCATACCAGATGGCAATAGGAGATGGGCAAGGCAGCACCGGCTTGACTTTTTTCGCGGGTATAATCTTGGCGTAAAGAAATTCATAAAATTTAGCATATGGGCCAAGGGGCTCGGGATAAAGATGCTCACCGTATGGGCTCTCTCGGTTGAAAACATCCATAATAGAAGCAAGAGGGAGCTTAGCATACTTTACAATATATACGTCAAAGCAGCAAACGACAAAGATATACTGAAAATGCTCAAGGAAAACGATACAAGAATCAATGTTATAGGCAATCTAAGCCTGATACCAGCAAATGTGAAAATGGCGCTTGCCTCTCTTCAACAGAAGACCAGAACATACAAAACATTTACCATAAATCTGCTTATCGGATATGGCGGAAGGGACGACCTAGTGCACGCCCTAAAGGGCTACGCAACTTCTAAGGAGCCGCCTAGCGAAGAAGCGCTGGTCAAGCACCTCATAACGTCCAAGGTTCCTGATGTGGATCTTGTCATAAGGACCTCAGGTGAGATGCGCCTATCCGGATTATTGCCATGGCAAACGGGCTATTCTGAGCTCTACTTTGCAAAAAAATACTGGCCCGACTTTGATAGGAATGACCTAGTGAGCGCCATAAAAGACTTCGGCGAGAGGGAGCGAAGGTTTGGAAAGTAGCTGTCAAGTGTTTTGATGCCCAAAAGTACTGAAGACCCACTCAAAAACAAGAGCATTTTTTTAAAAAGCATTCCGCCGACATACATCCTGCTTGCAGTGCTCCTCATAGTGGGCTTTGCCGCAGGTTTGGGCGCTGTAGCTATAATGGGTCGAACAGTAGCATACAAGCTGTCAAGCGAGATAGTAATCGGTGTAATAACAGGCACGCTCGTGTTGGTCGTGCCATCTTTGTTTACCACGATCATATTCAAGGCGGCGAAAAGGTACGTACAGCTTAAGCATATCCTTTTCATAGCGCTTGTGGGTGCCGGTAGCTATGCTGTGTTCATGCTGCTGGGCAACGCCATCTACGCGCTCAGCCATAGCTATGCGATCTCGTCTGTCATAATCCTCGTTGGCGACGCGAGCATATTTGGCTGGTGGTTTTTCATAACAAAGATATTGCTCGGCAAGCAGAAAGGCGGCCTGACATTGTCTCTGGTGCAGCCAACCCTGAATGTGCTCATATACGTGCCTTATAGCAAGTTCATATTCACGTTTTCGGTTCCGCTGCGTGTGCTTCTTTTCAAGCTCTATGCTGCCATGTTCATATTCCTGGTAATGAGCTACATGATACTGTACATATTCAACAGGCCGTTCCGGAAGAACATGGGTATGCAAGCGATAGATACAATGTCCCAGGTTGTGCAGAACTGGCTCTTCAATATAGATGTCAATCCCCCGCTAGGTATCTCGAACATAGGCGTGAGCGCTGAGATCGGCACCGATACCTTTGTTTTCAAGCACGGCTCCGCGATAAAAGCCATACTCTTCATACCAGAGGTGCACTACGGTCCGCTGGGCACTTTGGGGGGCAGCAATTTTCCGTATCTGCTAGAGCGGCGCGCGCATTCTGCGTATGGCGCGCCCACCTTTATCATGCACACCGCAGTAAATATAGACAACAATCCGGTTGCACCATCGCAACTTGCACTGCTTAGCGGGGTGCTAAATTCTGCAGTGGAAAAATGCAGTAGGGCGCGTGGCTCGAGCGAGGCTGCCTTTTATTCAAGCGCATACGGCAATTCAAAGGTGTCAGTGCTCTCTTTCGGGGATTCCTCGCTTGCGATACTGAGCAGGGCGCCGAAAGTGACGGAAGACATAGATCCTGGTGTTGCAAGACTTTTGAAAAGCAAGCTGGAGCGCATGTTTAGCGGCGTAGCCCTAATAGATGCCCACAACTCCCGCTACGAAAGCGCTAGCAAGAGCGAGCTTTCAGGGGTATCGATGGGCTCTGATGCTGCAAAGGAGTACATCGGCGCAATAGACCGCATTTCCAAGCCGTCGCACAGGACGCGCAGTATCAAAATAGGCTCTTCTTCAATAGACCTGTTCGATGCACTTGGGAGGCCGAAGGATCTTGCAAACGGCAACCTAAACGTGGTCCTATTTGGATTCAACGGCTTCAAGTATGCCCTGCTGCAGTTCAATGCCAACAACATGCAACCGCAGCTCCGTGAAGAGCTAGTGGTCCACATTAAAAAAGAGTTTGGCATGGACGCAGAAGTATGCACTACTGACACCCACGCGGTAAACACCTTGGATCTCGATGCTTCGAACGTGCTCGGCGTATACTCGAGTCATCGCGCGATAATGAAGAATGTTGACTGGGCGTTAAAAGAGGCGCTATCAAACATGGAAATCGCATCCGTAGCCCATAATATGCATGCGATAAAGAACTTTAGGATATGGGGTCCGAACGCTAGGGAGCGCATCAGCGCGATACTTGGATCAGTCTACGAAATAGCAAAAGTGCTGGTGCCGCTCCTGATAGCAAGCGCATTTATAATAGCATCGCTTATAATATTAGTGATATAGCAGCTAAGTTGAAAAGTATAAAAAGCATGTTTGACAAAATAGGGCGCGTGATAAATATGCTGGATGTATACTCAAAGGGCAAGCACATAAGCGAAGCAATGAAAAGCGTGGGCAAGCGTGTGCTGGTAAAGGGATGGATATACAGGAAGAGGAGCAGCGGCGGCAAGATCTTCTGCGTAGTGCGGGATGTAAGCGACACCATGCAGTGCGTAGTAGACAAGAGCAAGGTAAGCAGTGAGGAGTGGGGGAGCATAGACAAAGCGTACCTTGAATCAAGCATAGTGCTAGAGGGGGTTGTAAAAAGTGACGAAAGGGCTCCAGGCGGCAAGGAGCTCGAAGTGAGCAATCTCATGGTACTGCACAGCGGCGAGCAGTTTCCAATAACGGAATACCAGAGCACTGAGTTCCTGCTTGATGTGAGGCACTTGTGGCTCAGGAGCGAGAAGATGAAGTATATAATGCAGGCAAGATCGCACCTTTTCAGGTACATAAGGGAGCACATGGACAAGAACGGCTTCTATGAGGTGACCCCCCCTCTTATAACACTTGCAGGAGGGGAAACAGGGGCGAATCTTTTCGAAGTCAACTATTTTGACAGCAAAGCATACCTTACAGAATCTTCACAGCTTTACGTAGAGGCGCTGATATACGCGCTGGAAAAGGTATATTCGTTTGCGCCATCCTATAGGGCTGAAAAATCCAGAACAACAAAGCACCTTGCGGAATATTGGCACCTTGAGCCTGAAATGGCGTATTTTGACAACCAGCGCAACATGAAATTTCAGGAATCGCTTGTAAGCGGCATAGCGTCCAAGCTTGCCAAGAACGATGAGGAAATACTGCACAAGCTAAACGTGGATGTTGAAAGCATCAAGAAGGTGAGGTCGCCATTTAAGCGCATAAGCTACGAGCAAGCGATAGACATACTGAATCAGAAAGGCAGCAAGATAAAATGGGGTGACGATTTTGGCGTTGAAGAAGAGCGCCTGCTAACGAGCGATGAGGACAAACCAATATTTATCTACAATTGGCCAAAGGAGATAAAGGCTTTTTATATGCCAGTGAATCCAAAAGATCCCCGGACAGTGCTCTGCGCCGACTTGCAGGCGCCGCATGGGCATGGAGAGATCATAGGAGGAAGCGAAAGGATATGGAAGCTGGAAGAGCTCCTGGAGCGCATGAACGAGCTGAAAATGAATGTCAATAATTACTCGTGGTATATAGACCTAAGAAGGTACGGCTCTGTGCCGCACGCCGGATTCGGCATGGGCGTCGAGCGCGTGCTCAAGTGGCTGCTTAACCTTGACCACATAAGGGATGCGATACCATTCCCAAGGATGATAAATAGAATCAAGCCGTAAGTGGGCCGATGTATTATTTTGTGCTGCTAGGGCTTTCGCTCCTGCAGCTTGTGGCAATATCAGTAATTATCGGCATGATATTCATGCGCCGCAATGCAGGCAGGCGCTATCTGCTTGGCGCGGCGCTCGCCCTTGGCGTGCTTACTTCCATATTTATGCTGCTGTTTCTTGGAGCATATAATGTGCCCGGCGGCGGCTTCTACAACGGTTACTATTATCCGCTGCTCGTGGCTTCGATCGGCACAGTGCTGATCGCGTTTATGCTGGCCTATTCCTACGTTAGCAGGCCCTGCCTTTTCATTGGGCTTATGCTCCTGCTCATATACGGGTTGTTCATTTATGGCGCCATGGGCAGGTTTGCTTATGGCATAGGCGTTTTCGGGATAGGCACCGCATACGGGCAGATGTACAGGGAAAGCGCTGCTGCCAAAGGAAGCAATAGAAACAAAAAAACGTATGAAGTTGGCATAGAGACAAGCAGGGATGTCCTGCAGATAGGGTTGGGAGTCATAGTAATGCTTGTGCTCGCCCTCGGCAGGATGGGCGTGCCTATGCTTGTCGTATTGATCATAGCAGCGTATGCCCTAAACAATTCACTGCCTAACCTAAAGCGCCACGGTGCCTTGTACTCCATGCTTAGGCGTTTTGAAAGGCGGGGTAGCACGTACGGTTCTGGTGCGATATACATACTAGCAGGTACCGCCATGCTTGTCGGGTTTATAAGTGGCGCTGCATTTCTCGAAGTGTCAATTGCGATACTGTTCATTGGTGATGCGCTCGCCACAATATTCGGCATGCGTTTCGGCTTCGCAAAGCTGCCATATGTTAGTAGAAAAACGCTTGGAGGCTTCCTGGCTTTCGCTCTTGTGGGCGCCGTTTCGTTCTACGCTATCGGCGAAGGAGCTGTACTCAGCATTGTGCTGGCCATTGTGGTCGCTTTTGTAGAAAGCGTAAGCTCGCGTTTTGACGACAATGTCACTGTGCCCGCAGCGCTCATTGCCCTGTTTTATGTCCTATTCTAAAGCATTGGCTTCCCTATAGAAGTTCAGCGCAGCCGATAGGTTCATCTCCTCAGAGCGTTCGTTCTCATAAGGTGTTTCCATAATAAAGGGACCGTTTCCAAGCACCTTGCTCTTAAAGACGTTTATGAAACCCGCTCTGCCTATATAACCCCGACCTATGTGCCAGTGTCTGTCAAGGCCGCTGCCAAGTCCAAACCGCGAATCGTTTAAGTGCACCAATTTGAGCTTTTTGGCACCTATGAGCCTCATGAACTCACCATCCAGCCTTGCCACAGCCTTTTCATCCCTGAGGTCGTAGCCGGCTGCAAAAAGGTGGCACGTGTCAAGGCATATCCCCAATCTTTTCGAATCTATGGCTTCTAGCACTTCTGCCATCTCATTTATTTTAGAGCCCATGCTATTGTTATAGCCTGCAGAGTTTTCGAGCAGCAAATCGCAATGCTTGCTCCTGTCCAATATGCTTCCGAGCGCTTTTATTATATTTGCCATGCCTACGCTTCTGCCAGCGCCCAGGTGCGACCCCATGTGGAATACAAGATATCTCACATTGAGCGCGTTGCACTCGTTGATGTTTTCTATTGCGCTTTCGATGCTTTTCGCAGCTATGTTTTTTCTTGGGGATGAGAGATTGCACAAGTAAGGCATATGTGCAAAAGCCATGATGTTGTGCGTGCTATTCGATTCCGCGAAGCGCGTTGCCTGCTCTGATGGTGAATGCGTTACGCTCCACGATCTAGGGTTTGAGACAAAAAGTTGGAACGCCCTATAATTTTTGCGCGCCGCCTCGCTTGCCGCACTAAGCACACCGCCTCTTATCGAGAGATGGAATCCGAATCTTGCGCGCATGGAATCACATATAGGAGTGCCACTAATCGTTTAAATAGGGCTTTATTTAAAAATGTTACTTTTATATTAATCTGCATTGGGGTGTGTTCGCTTGGTTTGTGCTGCTAAGAAGAGAGGATTCAGCCTTTATGATATAGAGGAATACCTTAAAGAAGCGGGTGCCGAGCGGGTAAACGAGAAGGCGCTGATAAGCTTTGAGAAGGAACTGGAAGAAACTGTTGAAGATATAGTAAATGGTGCATCGGTCTATGCTAATCATGCTGGCAGGAGAAGCTTAATAAAATGCAGCGATATAGAGCTTGTAAATTCAAAGCATGGCCGGCTCAACGGTGTGGTTCTTCTTAAAAGCCCCAAAAAGTTGCGTAGGTACGCAGCGTTCGGTGTGCATAAAGTTAGCGCTAGATAAGTAGGTGGGCAAGCTTTAATGCAAACGCGAGCACGACAAAGCCCGCTTCAATAAGCCACATGTATGCCGAAACTTCCCGTTCCTTGCAGCGCTTGAAATTCATTATCAGGTGGGTCCAGCTGTATATCTTTTTGCCGTATGGCGGTTTCATGGTGCCATCAGGCTGTAGCACGCCTAAATCTGTCGTGTTGAACTTTTTTCTCGCATGAAGTATAAATTCTACAAACCATGGTATGAAGACTATCACGCCAAATGCTTCCATGTTGCCGATAATCATCAGAGCCACGATTATGGCGCCTACCGTATAAGAAAAACTATCCCCCGGAAGGACGCTTTTCTTTGTGAACACCCCGAAAATCAGGAAAGCGGCGAGCGCGGCTATCGTTATGGCAGATATTAGCGCTCCAGTATAGGTGCCGTATAACGTGCTATATATGAAAAAGCCAAGCATCATCACCAATGCAGAGCCCCCAGCAATGCCGTCAAACCCGCCGAGCAGGTTGAAGGCGTTTGCGGCGAAAATCACGGCAAGAGGTATTATTACAAGCGGATAGAATACACCAAAATTAACCATTCCCACAAATGGCACATCCACAAAGGCGTTGCCTGCGTTGACAGCCATCAATGGCATGGCACCCAGGAATGAGAGCAGTGGCTTCTGCCATTGCTTCAGGCCTCTCCTTATATCCTTCATGCCTGTGGTCTTTACCATCTTGCTCTTTACGTTAATGTCGTCGAGCAATCCCCCTAGCGATATCAGTATCACGGCGAGTATGGTCGCATATATGTAGACAAGTGATGCCACAGGTACATAAAACGGGTGCGCTGGTGTTGGAAAGCTGGCTCCGAATATATAAATGAGCAATCCGGTAGCAAATCCAAATGCCACCGCAATGCCCGCGCTGCTAGGCACAATCGGCTTGTTTTTCTTGTTATGGTCTATAGACACAACGCCTGATTCTAGCATGTACCCTTTTACAAACAGGATAGCAATTACTGTTACAACAAAGGTTACTATCGCAGGTATCAGTATCGTCAGGTATGTATGGTACACTTTACCATCCAAAAAGGTTATCTTAATATATGTGCTTAAATTTAAATACTATGTGCGTGCCCTTGTAGTATAACTTGGATAGAACGCGGGCTTGCGGAGCCTGTAATCCGGGTTCAAATCCCGGCAAGGGCGCTTGTCCGGCGTGAACTATGCTGTAGTTACTTGTAGCATTTGTAACCTTTTGGCAGCATGATCGAGAAGCTCTTTGAACTGTACACGACCGAAGATGAATTAATCCCCTGTATGCTGGCATTGCTCGTGAGCGCGCTTGCGTTATAGAATACAATTATCGGATACTGCATGTTTGTGGAATTCGGATAATACTGCGGGAACGCATTAACTCCATAGTAAAGAAGATAAATCCAATCATTTGATACAACCCTACAACCGCCATATCCAAGCTCATAAAGCTTTGCCACACTATCAGTGATATTTACATTTCTAACCGAGTACACTTTGTCAGCGTTCGCATTAATTACGAAAAAAGCATAGCATAAAACCAAAAATATAATAAATGCAAACCCAAATCCTACCTCTATTTTCCTTGCATCCTTCCTATTCCTGAGCGCATATGTAAAGGCGAGCGCAACGAAAAGAGAGAGCGAGAAAGCCAGCAGGTATCCAAGCCTTGCTTGTGCAAATGGCGCAGAGTTTATCAATATCGCATACTCGATTATTGAAAGGGCCACGAACATGGCCGCTATCGCCCATATGTGCACTCGGGTGTTTGTTTCCGTTTTTGTCTTTAGGCTGTGGAGCATTTTTTTAAGATTAAGGCTTAAATTTCTTGAAACTTTTAGAACGTGTTTCCTAAGTAGAATTAGCGCGGCGGCGAGTATAAGCAGAGGGTAACTTATAACGACCATCAAATATTTGACGCTCAATCCTGAATATGTAAAATTATCAGCAGCAAGCTGGATAGACATCAGATAGCTTGCCAAGGCGCCATGCATGAATATAAGCTGGAATGCAATCCAGGGCAATGATGGTACGAGCGCAAGTATTACCGCTAATGCTATCTTTTTTGGCTTTATCAGCAACAGCAGCATAGGAAGAAGCAGCATGGTCGTATATTTGCTTACAAATGCAAGGCCGAGAAAAAGTCCAGAATATGCGCTTTTCCTGCTTAGAAAAGCAAGCGCGATAATTACAAATACTAGAGAGAGCAATTCCGCCCCATTTACGAACAAGAACAGAACAAAGTACGGACTTGCCATGGCCGCATATGCGGCAATCCTGCTTATGCCAAAATTCTTAGCTATATAATATATTGCAGCAAGGTAGCATGAGAAAACCAGGAGCGCATACGCGAGCGTGCTCCAATCCCCAAAAATAAGATAGAGAGGCATTAACATGATGCTTACCATTGGCGCCCTCTGGGGTTCGAAATACGTTGAATAATAAAAGCTTCTTTTGCCGTTTATGATGCCGCAATTTGGATTAGCCATGCAATGGTATAAATGCAGATCCATCATGCTTTTCGCATTAAGCATATGCGCTATAAGATCCCAGCCAGCGCCTATTAGCAAGTACCATAATATTATTGCGAGCAGGCTGATAGCTGCTATTGCTATTATTATGAATTTTTCTCTACTGCCTAAATCTTTGGCATACATTATGATCGCCAAGTGGTGCAAAGGTATCAAAGGTGCGTGACACTTTAGTTTACAAGTGTCCCTATATTTTACTTTTAGTGTCAAATAGCGTAGTTAGATTTAAAAAGCTATACTTTTTAGTATCTAGTGGTGAAAAAAAATGGCGAAGAAATCAGCTAATGGAGGGGTTTTCGCATTGGAGTTCATAGGTAGCTTGTTCTACCTATTCGTTGTGTACGAACTGATAAGCGGCGCAGTAGGTATGAACGTACTGTTCAGCGGTACTGGCGCGTTCTGGCTGCCAGTGTTTGCGAGCCTTGCAGTGCTTACTTCAGTGATACTGTTCTTCTACAGCTTTACGTACCTAGCATCAAGCAAAGTTGAAATGAAGCTGTCCGGATGCACTGCAGACCTGTTTGCCACAGTCGTAGCAGGCCTAACGCTTGTTGCGCTGACATTTGCAAACGCTAGCTATCTCGCGCTGGCACTGATAGGCTTCATAATCGCCTTCATTGGCGTAATACTGTCCTACTACAAGGCATAAGACAGGTGTTTGTTTTATTTTTCTTTTTGTCTTTATTCGTAGGGCAAGAATACCACGACTTTTAAGTCGTGGATGAATCGCGCGGCTGCATTTAAGCATTTGCAGATAAGTATATAAATGTTGATTTTAGTATAATATTGTGGAGTGCATAAGAGCATACAAATTCGCCGTCTATCCTGACGAAAAAAGGCGAAAAGAGATAGACAATATGCTGGCACTTGCGCAACAGCTCTACAACAAAATTCTCGAGAAGACCAGAGAAGAATACAAAAAGGACACAAATTCAAAGGTAAACATATCGACTCTCAACAGGTACATGAACGAGGCGATAAAAGAAAACAAAGAGTTTTCAAAACTCTATTCACAGACAAGACAGGATGTATTCATAAGGCTCCAGAGGGCGTTCCAGAACTTCTTCAGAAGAGTGAACGAGAGCAGGCGTGGCAGGAAAGTAAAAGCGGGATTTCCTCGTTTCAGGTCAATCGATAGGTACAAGTCGCTGAGATACCCGCAGGATGACGGCTCCTTCTCGATTGAAAAAAGTAGAAACTTCTGCATGCTATTTAGATGCGCCTTCCCCGCCGTCGTTCTTTTTTGGAGCCGGTGTTATTTGCATATCTAAGGGCAAACCTGTCTATGATCTTATCATAGTGCGAGAGGAAGAAGATTATCGCGAAGAGCACCATCGACACTATTACAACTGCGGAAAGCATGATGTTCAGAAGCAGCGTTATCGAATGCAGGCTTATGTGCTCGTTTATTGATATCAGCGTGACTATGGTTATCCCAAAGTCTATAAAGATTGAATAGTACGCGATGCGCTCCAGAAGCCTCTGCATCTTTGCGGCCCGCCTTATATTCTTTGATGCGCTTCTGGCCTTTGCTGCGCTACGGTCCTCAAAGCGCGTGCCTGTTTTCATAGCAGTAGATTTTCAATCTCAACGCTTATATGCGTTTTGTCTGTAATCATCTGAGGTGCTTTCTAGCGATAGCGTATATCACATAGAGCACAAGCGCGAACGCACCAATGCTTGCCATGAGGAGAACCGCATTGCTTGATGCCAGCGCGTAGTAGCCGTAGAGGGCGAGCACAATGTCCCATATGAGGGAGCCAGCCACAGAATAGGCGAAGAACTCCCGTGGAGGCATCTTTGCAAACCCCGCTGGGAAGCTCATGAGCGTGCGAAGCACAGGTATAAGCCTGGATATGAAAACGGCCGCCATGCCGTTCCTTTCAAACCACCTGTCAAACGAGTCTAGCGCCTCCTGCCTTATGTGCAGCCTTTTAAGGTGCTTATATACGATGTCCTTGCCTATGAAGTAGCCAATATAATAGTCGACCGCCAGGCCCACAATGCTTCCGAGCAGAGCGGCCAGCACGCCCCAGTAGATACTCAACAGACCCTGCCGTGCAAACAGGCCGGTGAGCGGTAGCACCACCTCGCTTGGCACCGGCACTGAAGAGCCTTCTAGAAGCATGAGCAAGAATATTGCCGCATAGCCGTAATCCTTCACGAGCACGCTTATTGTAGCATAGGAGCTGCCCACAAGTGAGAGAGCAATGCTTATTATGCCTGCCAGGTTCATCACTGAAGTATCAATATGCGCAAACAGGGTTAAATATGTAGCGCAAAGTTGTTTAATATTTTGTTTCGTTGCATATTTGGGGTGAAAGCATGAGAGTGAAAAAAACTGACGGCAGGGAGGAGGAATTCGTAAGAGAGAAAATAACGGTGGCACTGGTAAAGAACGGCCTCGACGTAGATTCTGCGAGGGCCATAGCGGATTCCGTGGAGAAGAAGTTCAGCGGCAGGGACATGCTGACGAGCAGCGAGATTCGCAGCGAAGTGCTGGACAGGCTCAAGGAGCGTGACGCCACACTCTACCAGAGGTGGCTCGATTTCGAGAAGGGCAAAAGATAGCGCACTGTCGCGCTCGCCGCCTAGGCAGTGCCTCGCCTGTACGAAATCGTGCTTTCAAGCAGGGCAACTTCATCATTTGAGAGCGAGCGATCGCCTTCTTTTGCGCTTACCTCTATGTCAAGCAATGCGGCTATTGCATCATTCCTGATGGGCTGCTCATCGATCCCCTTGCGCACCAGCGCCTCTGCGCTGTCCTCTTTCACCATAAGCAACGCCTCCTCGGCCCACTCATCAAAGACCTTGCTAAGCGCCACAAGCCTCTCTATTGTGTTGATCTTTTCTATGAATGCGGAAACCCTATTAACCAATTTCTCGCCCGCATCTTTTTGATTTTTCTCGAAAAAATCCGCAATGTCATCTTTGTTCTGCAGCATGTTTAGCATCAGGTATTCGTTCCTGCCCTGCATCCCATTTTCCTCGAATTTAACAAACTTGCCGTTGACCGCGATATTGCCTTCTTTCAGTTCCTCGTCAAAGAGATCAAGCGCGCGGCCGTAGAGGGCGTTTTTGGCCCTTATGAAAAGGTCGTTGCATTCGAGCCAAGCCTGCATATGCTCACTCTTCTATCCAATCGCTGCAGTCCGCTTCTGCGCCGCAATTCATGCACTTCAGATGGCAGGCGCGTATGCACGTCATCTCGCAGCCGCATACGATGCATCGCATAAAACCGCCAGCGGTGCTAGTACTCGTTTGGCACCTTTTCGGCAAGCTCGGAAAGCTCCTTGGTTGCGTCAATCCTCTGCTTCTCCTTGTCGTAGGCGAAGATCTTGCCCTGCTCCTCATTCTGCACGTGCGCGTGTGAGCCGTCGCAGAAGGGCTTGTGCCCTGAAAGGCCGCAGGCGCAGAGGTGCACCTCGTAATTCTTCGTTTTTTCCGCGTCGCCCGCGATATTGGAAAATCCAGGCAGATCGCCAAGCTTTACTACAAACGGATGGTCCCTTTCGTGTCTTATGAACCTCATCTTTTCACCTTTCGCTTCTCCACATAAGATGCGCGCGAAAGATACAAAAATCTGCCTGATTTTTTTGGGCGCTAGCGTAAAGCAATTTCGCATTGCGCGCCGGTTCCAAAAGGAATGCTTTTTATACGCTTTTGCAGAAATAATATGGTGTGATGAATAAGGTGATCGCTGAGCTTTTTGCGATGAAGACAAGTAGGCGGGCTGAAAGGCGTGACAAGAAATGGTGTATAAATGAGTGTGCTCGAAAAGCTGCACAAGAGCAGCATCAGCATAACTGACATAGCTTCGCAGTACTGGTGTGAGTTGCAGATGGAGCTGAACTACAGGTACGGCAAGCGCATCAACGAGAGCATAAGGAAGGGCAGCGCGCTTCACGAGGAGCTAGAAGAAGAGGTCAACGTGCCGATAATACTGCAGCCCAAAAGCTATGCGGATGCGCTCTACAAGAGCATATATACCAGCTACATGGCGCTCAAGGCGCTTGAAGAGAACAGCAAGACAAGGGAGGTGCAAGTCTACGGCTCCGCAAATGGCTACAAGCTCGTCGGCAAGATAGACATGCTCGAGCTCAAGGGGGGCATGGTGGGGATCGTCGAGGACAAGACGCGCTCTAACGATAACATACCCTCTTCGGCCCAGCAGCTCACCCACAAAATCCAGGTGATGCTCTACCACAAGCTGCTCAGGGACATAAAGGACAGCAGCTATGATTTCAGGAACTTCGAGGGTGCGTACCACGCCAGCAGGCTTGTGCTCACAGATGAGTTCATGAGGCAGCTGGACGCGCTCAAGGTGGAGAAGCGCGTGCGCAGCATGGAGGGCATAGCGGTTGCGTACTTCGAAGAGATCAAGGCGCTGCCCGAGGTGAGCGACGTGCTGACAATACGCTACATAAACCAGTTCACAGGCAAAGAGATAAAGGTTTACAAGTTCAAATATGACGGCGCGGAGATGGCCGGAATACTGCAATACGTGATGAAATACTGGAACGGCGAGCGCGAGGCGCTGCCGGTGCCCAAGGAAGAGAGTTGGAAGTGCAGGTTCTGTGGCTTTTACGGCAAGGAGTGCAAGGTGTGGTGGCCTCAAAAGGTGCTTTGATGCTTAGCAAGGATTCGCTCAGGGAGGAGTTTTCGAAAGAACCGGATAAGTACTATTCAACGAACCTGTTCAAGGAGCAGGGCTTCATGAGAAAGAAGTGCAAGATATGCGGCAAGAATTTCTGGACTGCAGATCCAGATAGGGAACTATGCGGCGACCCTTCGCACGAACCGTATTCGTTCATGAAAGAGAAGCCGAAGAGCGTTTCTTACGCGGAGTTCTGGAAGCGCTTCTCGAAGCTTTTTGGCGACGCCGGGCACGCCATAATAGAAAGCTATCCTGTCGTAAGCAGGTGGCGTCAGGACCTCTATTTTACCATAGCTGGCATACAGGATTTCCAGCGAATCGAGAACGGGGTGATGAGTTTCGAATATCCGGCCAACCCGCTGCTCGTTCCGCAGATGTGCCTGCGCTTCAACGACATACCAAATACCGGCGTAACGGGCAGGCATTTCACTTCGTTCATGATGGCGAACCAGACCGCCTTCAACTATCCCAAGGAGGGCTATTGGCGTGATCGCACCATAGAGCTCAACTTTAAGGTGCTTACGTCGCTCCTCGGCATAGACAAGAAGGACATAACATACATAGAAGACGTATGGGCCATGGGCGATTTTTCGGAATTCGGGCCTTGCCTGGAAAGCTTCGCGCACGGGCTGGAGCTCGTCAACAGCGTGTTCACGCAGTTCAGCTACAGCAACAACAGGATTGAAGAGCTCAAGGGCAAGGTGGTGGACGTGGGCTGGGGATTCGAGCGCCTGCTTTGGCATTACAGCGGAGCGCAGACGGCTTACGACGCCGCGCTCGGAAACGAGCTGCACTACATATACAAGTCGATGGGCATAAAGCCTGACGAAAGGCTTTACGCGAAGATAGCGGGCGTGCTGGGCACGATAGACCTTGCAGAGCGCTCTGGCGGGAGCGACGCCGAGGCAAAGATAATAAGCAAGGCCGGCATAAGCGCCGAAGAATACCATTCAATTATAAGGCCGATGCAGGCTGCCTACGCCATAGCAGACCACACGAGGTCGCTGCTCTTCGCGGTGACCGATGGCGCGCTTCCCAGCAACGTGGGCGGCGGCTACAACCTGCGCATACTCCTGAGGCGCGTTTTTGATTTCATCGATGTGTACGGAAGCCTCGATCTGATGAAAGTGATGGAGCTACACGTGAAGGACCTGAGCGCCATATATCCGAGCATAGGCACGGACCTGAGCGACATAGAGAAGGTCATAGATATCGAGAAAAAGCGCTACGACGCAACGAAGGGCGCCGCCTCAAAGCTCATCGCATCGATGCTTGAAAAGAAGGAGCCCATCACCGCGGAGAGGCTTTCCGTTCTGTACGAAAGCAACGGGATAACCCCCGACATGATAGAGCGGGCAGCGGAGCAGAGGCACGTGAGCATCAGCATGCCTGACAACGCGTACGAGCGCATCATCAAGGGCGACTTCGCGGCAAGGCAGAAGGAGCAGAGGCTCGAGTTTAGCATTGAAGGCATTAAGCCCACTGAGAAGCTTTACTACAAGGGCTATTCGGAATGTGATGCAAAGGTGCTTTCGGTGCAAGGTGTCATCGTGATACTTGACGCTACTCCTTTCTACCCGGAGGGCGGCGGTCAGGAGGCCGATCGCGGCAGCATCGGCGACTACGCAGTTGTGGATGTGCAGCAGGCGAACGGCGTGATAGCGCACGTGCTTTCAAGGAAGCCGGAATTCAAGCGCGGCGCCACAGTGCACTGCAGCGTAGACAGGGAGCGCAGGCTCAGGCTGATGGCGCACCACACCGCAACGCACATCGTTAGCGCTGCCGTGCGCAGCGTTCTTGGCAGCCACGCTTGGCAGGAGGGCGCGCGAAAAAGCTCCGACAAGGCGCATATCGACATAGCGCACTATGAAAGGCTTTCTAGCGAGCAGGTCCAGGAAATAGAAGAGAAAGCCAATTCCTACATAATGCACGGCATACGCGTCAAAGTCGAGGAGATGGAGAGGAGCGAGGCAGAAGCCGCATTCGGCTTTTCCATCTACCAGGGCCACGGGGTGCCGTCAAAGCGGCTCAGGATAGTGCAGATATACGACCTGGACGGCAAGCTTATAGACGCAGAGGCATGCGGCGGGTTGCATCTTGAGGGGCTGGAATCAAGCCTTGGCATAATAAAGATCATAGGCTCGTACCGCATACACGACGGGATAGACAGATTGGAGTATGTGGCAGGACCCGCAGTGCTCGATTACATAGCCGGCGTGATGCACGGCATAGATAGCCTTGCAAAGCTTGCGGGCATAGACAGGGACAAGCTGAGCGCTGGCATAGAGGCAAAGCTCAGTGAGCTGGAACGCTATAGGGCCCGCTACGAAGAGCTGGCAGATAAGCTTTCTGATTATGTCGCCGGTGAGCTTGCAGCGAACGGCAAGAGCGTGGTAAAGGAGCTCGAATACGACAGGCTCACGCTTAGGAAGATAGCGACTAAGTGCGCGGA
The DNA here is from genome assembly GCA_049966775.1 of Candidatus Micrarchaeia archaeon. Classification (GTDB taxonomy): domain Archaea; phylum Micrarchaeota; class Micrarchaeia; order Micrarchaeales; family Micrarchaeaceae; genus JAKAWW01. The sequence continues at coordinate 53,408 of JBMFTZ010000001.1, read as the reverse complement.
TCTTGCAGGCGGCGTTGCCGTGCTGTACAACAAGCAGGGCGAAGTGGTGGCGGTATCGGGCTGCGGCAAGAGCGCCGTGGAAGAGCTCAAAAGATTTGCAGCAAGCGCAGGAAAGTCATTCAGGGGCGGCGGCGCGGCGCGCATAGCCGAAGGCAAGCTGGTATAGGTGTGCATGTGCCATATGCGTTTCTATACACGGTATTCGCATACCCGCTGCTCTACATACTACCAGCCTACATCGCAAACGGCGCCCCTGTGCTTTTCGGCGGCGGAGCGCCTCTTGACATGGGCAAGAGCTTCCTCGGCAAGCGCATATTCGGGGATCACAAGACAGTAAGGGGCACAATTGCGATGCTTGCGGGCGGCATCGTGGTTGGTTTAGCGGAATACCCGTTCCGCAATTACATGCTTGCCATAGCGGTGCTCATGTCTGCAGGAGCCATATTCGGAGACCTTCTGGGCAGCTTTGTCAAGCGCAGGCTGGGCATGCGCGAGGGGGCAAGCCTTCCCGTAATGGACCAGTACAGCTTCTTCGTCTTTGCCGTGCTTTTTTCCATGCCGCTGGGCCACCTGCCGGACATATACGGGTACGTGTTCATAATAGTGCTCACCGGGCTGCTTCACCTCGTTACAAACGTGGGCGCCCACAGGCTCAGGCTCAAGGATGTGCCGTGGTAGTGCATATGAAACTCATCGAGGGTATAGACGCGCTCCTAAAGGGCAGGCTAATAGCCTCGATACGCGAGCCTTCAGCATATATAGAGGTGCGCGAGCGCAACGGGGAACGCAAGCTGCTGTATAACGGAATTACCTTTTCCAGAATAAGGGATGGCACGCTGTTCACGCTAGGCTACTGGGACTATTTCATGCCGCTGCCGCGTGTTTTCAGCAGCGCAAATGTGCTTGTTATCGGCCTCGGCGGCGGCACCGTGCCATACCAGCTTGAGACGCTCTACCATGACATAAGCATAGACGTTGTAGAGATAGATCCAAACATAGTAAGCATATCAAAGGTGTTACTCCCGCGCAGCCTGAAGGCGCGTATAATCATAGGCGACGGCGCAGAGTTTGTGCAGAGAGCGAGCAACGCCTACGATCTTATCATACTTGACGCATATGTAAACGCGATGATGCCTAGCGCGTTCCTGAGCGAGCAGTTTGTGCAAAGCGCTTACAAGGCGCTTAGGCAAAAGGGCATCCTGGCAGTAAACCACATACGCGGCCCAGGCACGGCCTATTCCGAAGGCTATTTGGGCAGGCTCAAAGGTTATTTCAATGTTGGCGTAGTAAGTGTATACAATCTCGGCAACCAGCTACTAATATGCATGAAAGGCCTGGAAAAAGGCGAGATTTACAAGGCCGCAAGCGACTTTGGTAACAAGAAAATAGCAGAAGATTATACAAGCATGGAACAGCTCTGATGGCGTTGGCGCTTGGCGCAAAGCGCGCAAGTGGTAAGCATCACAGGGGTGCCATCTGGTGCAGCATGCACGGGTGAAATAATTGGGAACATTTAAAGGGTGTAGATTGCCATAATATAAAAGTCAACATCCTGGCATACGGGTCCACCGCAACGCATAAAAATACAAAAGTGGGATATAGATGTATTAAGGTATGCCCCGCAACAAGGCTGAAAGTGCCGGTTGTGTATGACGGGGAAAATCCCATAAATAGAATGATGGTTGGTGCGTGAATGAGAGCGCTGCTTCATGCAATAGAAAAGCCGCGCCCAGGAAAAGAGTGTAAGGCCCCATGCAGATGGGGCAGTAGTTGCTGAACAGGTAATCATACATTGCGGAATAGGCGCTGGAAGCCTGCGCGGTTTGCAGGCATAATGCCAGGGTCATGGAATATGTGGAGAAGATGGGGCAATTTCCTGTTAATGTAGGGATAAGCGAGGTTCGCGGCATCGTAGAGCTCGTAAAGGAGAATGGCAACTCCCTCAGTCTATCAAAGCTTGCCAAGGAAGCCAAAGAGGAGGTGGACAAGCTGCTGCCGTTGCTCGATGCCGCGGAGATGCTCCAGCTTTGCACGGTGGAAAACGGCATCGTGGAGCTCACTGCGCTCGGGGCAAGCCTCAACCCGCGCAACGTCACTCAGGTATTGGGCAAGGCGCTTTCCGGTCTAGACCCTTTCAAGACCGTTTTTGCGGTGCTTTCGCAAGGTCCGCGCAATTCGTCAGAGCTTGCCGCGGCACTGAAAAGCAGGAACATAACGCTCTATGCAGATGACATTACAAACATTGAGCTGTTAAGGGGCCTGCTGCTCAAGTGGGGCTTGCGCCTCAAGCTAGTTTCATACAGCAGGAGCAATGACGTGTGGTCCCTGCCGGCAAAACAGTGAGATAGCATATGCGCTTTCATAACTCGCGCAGTTTGCTGCAAAAGCGTTTGGAGCTGTGAATCATCTAGTAAGCACGCTATAGACGTAATCGACCATGTCCATGAACTCTTGGCTGTGCCTGTTCCTCGGATAGCCCATATTGACTTCTTTTACCTCCTTCACAATCGATGGCCTCTGCGACAGTATCACGATCTTGCTCGAGAGCTCCACAGCCTCTTCGACGTTGTGTGTTACCATTAGCACACAGCTTACTGGCACATCTGTGCTTTTTAGCATGCCAACTATGTCTGTTCTTAATGTTTCTGCGGTTAGCTCATCGAGCGAGCTGAACGGCTCGTCCATCAGCAGCACCTTGGGGTTTGAGATAAGCGCACGCGCAATGCCAACGCGTTGCTTCATACCCCCGCTGAGCATGTTCGGATACGCGTTCTCGAAGCCCTCCAAGCCCATGGTGCCAAATATGGCGGCGGCGCGCTTCCTTTTTTCTTCTTCGCTTAGATCCAGCAGCGACAGCCCTATCTTGACGTTCTCTATGTTAGTGAGCCATGGTAGTAGGCCGAAATCCTGGAATACAAACGATATCTCCGGGTTGGGGCCCAGCACCTCTGCGCCGTTGTAGAGTATCCTGCCCCTACTGGGCTTGATAAGCCCCGCCATAATCCTGAGCAGGGTGCTCTTTCCGCAACCAGAAGGGCCTATTACCGAAACGAAATCGTCCTTGTCAGCGCTGAAGCCTATGCCGTCTATTATGTTTGCCTGCCCTATTGAATAAGAGACGTTTTCAACATCGAGCATGTGCATCGTAACACGCGGCGCTATCTGTACACTGCGCCTATCCTGTCATAAAATCTTTTCCATGCAAACCTATTTATTACAATAATCATCACAGTCAGGTTTACCAGCCCGAGCACCATGAGCGGCATGTTGCCCGAATCAAGCGCGGTATCCAGAAGCTTGCCTATGCCGATCGATACTGAAGTTACTACGGCGCCGCTGCCTATGGCCGTGGTGGTAAAGTACTCTGCCACTATGCTCGCGTTCCATTCCGCTGCTATGCCGGTTACGGCGCCGGTGAGTAAACCGGGAAGTATTGCGTATATGTATATCTTCTTCCATGCCTGCACGCCTTTAACGCCGAAAATCTTCTTCACCTCGAAAACGCTCTGCTGTATATAAGCCCTGTGCGAGAGTATGCTGAACACCACATACCAGATGCCGCTAAGGAAGAATATCACGAAGGCGACAAGCTCGCTGTGCATCGGAGCGTTCCTTAGGCTCAGCACAACCAGTGGCAGCAGTATCGTAGCCGGTATTGAAGCAATAACCTGGAAGAGGAGCACATAGGCTCCAGGCTTCTTTGTCATGAAGATCAGGTATACACTTATGGGCACTGCCACTACCACTATCGCTACGAACGCGAGCCACACGCGCACGAAAGAAGCGGCGAGCGAAGCAAGCACGAAGAGCTCGTCGCGCATGAGCTGCTTGCTCAAGATGAGCGCCGCTATAGCTGATATTGCAAGTAGCGCGTATGTGATGCGCTCCGCGCCTAAGCGCTTTTTCACGATGGGCGTGCGCTGCAACTGCGCCGCTGTGACTGCATGGGCGAGCGCGACCTTGTGCATCCTGTGCCTGTGTAGAGCAAGCATGTGCGCATGGCCCAGCCTCGATACAAGCATCCTAGCCCTTCCTACCGCGCCGAGCTTTGGGCTGCCCTCGTTATACCTGTTAACGTACCTCTCCAATGGCGCGAAGAAGAGAAGCCTTGTCGCTATTACGAACGCTATGAAGATGAGTATGCCCACCGCGTATTCCGCGAAGTTGCTTCCTATTGCGAGCGCTGTCAGCGCGACGCCAATGCCATGCTTTACCGCATAATTTGCGTTCGATGTTGAGAATATCTCGCTTGTAACAAGGTAGAAAAGCCCTATGGCCCACGAGAGCGTCGACTGCTCCATAACCTTTGGCATGCTCGCAGGTATGAATATCTTCCTGAGCTTGTCGGATGCGCTCATGCCGTAAAGCTCGGCGAGCTCCATGAACTCTTTGGGCAGGCTCTTCACCGCCTCGTACACGCCGAATATTATATTCCAGAGCATGCTTGTTATTATCAGGAATATTACGGCCGCGTTTATGCCTATGAAGCCGGGCAGCGTTGCCACTATCACGAAGATCACGAACGGGAAGAACGCGAGTATGGGCAGGGTCTGCAGTATGTCAACAACAGGTATGACAACCTTCTCAGCCTTCTGGTTTATCGCCGCGTATATGCCTATGCCGATGCCGAGTGCCATCGATAGGCCGAGTGCGATGAACATCCGCACCCACGAGAACGAAGTGTCTATGAGCAACGGCAGCACATACCCGAGCATAATCTAATATCACTGCGATATTTATTAAAGCGCGCTGCCTTGGTGTCATGTTGTGGAAACGTTGTAATACACAGCAATGATGCGCGTGTCGTTGTTCATGTAGACGTCGCGCATCCTTATGGAGCCGTTGTACGGGCAGCCTTCATAATCGCATAGATAGACGAGCTTGAAGATGTTGCTTCCAAAGAGCTTCTGCCCTAATATTGTGGCGCCTGTTATGCCTCTCTGGGAGTATGATACCATGAGCGTTTCGTTTGCCGCGGGCCTCGTGCTCGTGTTCACTATAGAGTAGGTATAGCTCGAAACGTTGTAGAAGAGCACCCTTGCTATTGGCGCAAGCAGCGTAGATGAAGACGGCCCTATGTATGCATAAAGCTTGGTTGTGCCGTTCACGTTTTGTATTATCATCTCTGCCCTGTAGAGCGAAGAGTTGAAGAGATAGAAGCTTGCTGTAGCATTCCTGTTCGTCTTGAGCGACGTTAGTATGTCATAGCCGTACGCGCTCGCGTTCTGCACGAGGCCCTCAACGGCGACGCCGCCCAGCTCGTCGAACCAGAAGCTCCTTGCCACGATGTAATCGGGATGCACCCTGCCTATATAAGAGAGGCTCGCGGGAGTCATGTTGAAGAGAAAGCTGGCGAACGGGTAGATCCTGGAAGCGTTCTCGCCGCCAACGCTATCTGTATAACTCTGCCTATGCGCCCACGCCTCGACAACAGAGCCGTCGGGCCACATGGTGAGCACCGTTGCGTTGCTTGGCGTGTTGCTGCGCATCCAAGCCATGGCCTGCAGGAACTGCGCGTTGATGCCGTCAGCCTGGCTTGAAGAGATGCTCTGCACATACGTCGAATAGAAGTTCATCACGAGCAGCGCTGCCATAAGCCCGATGAACACGCTCTGCAGGCTGAGCCTGCTTTTCACCGTTGCATAGATACTGTATGCGAATACATATACGAGCAGCAGGTTTACCATCACCGCACTAACCACAAGCATTGCGAGCCCCGTGGCAAATAGCGGGTACACCTTCGCCGCCAGCTCGTAGGCTATTGCTATATCGAAAACCACAGTCACGAACGCTATCACCACCTTCTGGGTCAGGAATCTCCCCCTGAGCAGCGCCCAGAGCGCGTACGTGCCGTACGCGGCGAATATCGCGATAGGTATAGAGAAAAGCGCGTTGTACCTTATCGCTGCATACTGCAGGAACGCTGTGACAGTGAAGTATGCGAGCATCACAAGCATGCCTTCGTTGAAGTTGAAGTATACGCCCGCTTTATGCTTTCTTGTGGCGCCCACCCTGCCGCCAACAAGCAGGAAGAGTATTATGCCGAGCGGGGCAAGCACCAGCTGCACATGGAAGCTGCCGAACAGGAAGGCCCATGTGGGCCTCTGGAGCTCCTGCGTTGTCTGGCCCACCGCGTATGTGATCGTGTTTGTTATGCTTGAAGGGAGCGGTATGAGGTGTATGCCGACGGTACTTGTCATCGCGTTTACGAACGGGAGCAATACCGTAAAGGAGAGTGCGAGCACTATCACCGCTATTATGCCGAGCAGCGACAGCCTGCTTATTGGATCCCTTGCGATCCTGAAGTTCCTGCTTACAAGATACCATGCAGCAATCGTGCCCACAAGAAGCGGCGCGTAGAAAACGAAGAACTTGCTGCCCGTGAGCGTAATGCCTGCCGGAGCAAAGTGCATGAGCATGAAAAGCCTTTCAAGCAGATACGCCACAAGCAGGCCAACGCTGAGAAGCACATCAGAAAGCAGCAGGTGCTCGTCGCCTGCAAGAAACGCATAGACGAGCATGAATAATATGGCGAACATGTAAACCACGACAATGTACGGCGATCCTGTCCATATCACCACGCCCATGCTCAGCATGAACGCCGATATGAGCAGGTATGAAATAGGCTTCCATATGCTTGGCGCGCGCTCCCTGGCTTCACGCGCGTGCATATCTGCGGTGCGCCCGTAAAGCGCTTCTTCCTCTTCAAGATGCATCTCTAGCTGCTTTCTCTCCTCTTCCTCGTGCAGCGACCTCAGCTTCTCCACCTCGGTGCTTTCATGACCGCTTATAACGGCAAGCTCCGCCCTGTGCCTGCGCCCGAGCTCCCTCTCGTCGCGCTGGTGCATGCGCACGAGCTCGCTGCCTACGTGCTCCCTAAGCATGCGGCGCCTCAGCGCGTTCTTCTCCCTATACAGCATGTCTGCATCGCGCAGCGCCATAAGCATGAAGAGAAGTGCGAGCATTAAGAAGAGGCTTATGAAGCTGTCCCCCCTGTATACAAGCGCGGCGGTTCTTGCTATGTTCCCGCTAGACACCGCGATGAAGAACATGGCGAGAAGCCCAGCCAGCCTGCTGTCAACGATGAACCTTGTAAGGTAATATGCCGTGATAATCTCAAGCAGCGCAAACACAATGGGCATGATGCGCATTATCTGAAGCGCAGTGATCCCAAAATAATGAAGTAGCATGTACGGTATCACTGTAATATACTCAAGCCCTGGTGATTCTGCGACGATGTTGTGTGTGGGGAAACCCGAAAGCGCCGAGTATTGGGGCCTTATATAATGGTTTGCGATGGTCTGCGTTATTATGCTGTAGTAATAAAAGCCGTCCGGCTCATACAAGCCCTGGAATCTCATCATGCCGGTTCTTTCGAATACGCCAATGGCAAGTATGATTACCACTGCCGCTATGAAAACATACCTGTTGCTCAGGTCGAAGAGCTTCTTAGCTTCTGAATAACGCATTGAAAGCACACATCCGCACAACTTTGAGAATCAGCTAAATATGACCAGAAAAGTATCTATATCTTGCTGTGCTCTACCGTGTTTTCTGGTCCGCCCAGGCATTTGGGCCCCGCTCCGGCAGCGCTTGCCCCTGCGCTTGCCGCCATGCCAAGCAGGCCACCGTTCCTCCTGAGCCATCTTCTCTTTTCCATGTAGTTAGGCATTGCGCCTGCAACAAGGGCCCAAAATCTCCTGCTGTGATTGTGCACTCTTGTATGGGCAAGCTCGTGTATTATCACATAGTCCAACATATCGGAAGGAGCAAGAAGAAGCTTGAAGTTGATGCTTATGTTCCCGCTCTTCATGCTGTAGCTGCCCCATAGCGTTGTGTTGTCCCTTATGCGCACCCTGTTTATTTGGGCTTTGAAATGCGCCGCGTTGAGCTCTCTTACTCTTTTTTCAATGCTCATCTGCAAAGCCCTTGAGATTGCCTTTATCGCAAGCATGGAAGCAACCCTGCCTTCAAGCTCCTTGCCAACAACGCTCGCAAGCCTTATCTCTATCTCGTTGCCCCTCACTCTTGCGCCGGAATAGCGCTTGTTATTGCAATGCCTTATGCTGACTGTGAAGCTTCTTCCCATTGCGCTTATAGACTGGCCGTCCTTGATTTCAATGCCACCGCTTTGGAATTCGCTTATGCCTCTTTTTTCTATTCTTCTTATCATTCTTGACTTGAGCTTTTCGTATATCTCTTTCCTGTGCTCTTCGCCAAGGCGCACCGGCAGCGTAACAAGTATAACTCCATTCCTGAGCCTTGCAGTTGCATTCTTTGTGTCTTTGAGCTTCATCTCTATGGTTAGATCTACGCCTTTTACCTTTATGCTTTCCATCTATCTGGTTTTTTATTCCGTCTTTAAATTACTTCTTGTTTTTTGCTCTTTTCCTAAAACGTATGCATCAATTAACAAAAATATATGAACAAATGCATACAGAATAGCGGCAACGGACAACTTCGTGAAATTGCCATAAGTGCTATTGCGCCGAAGCCTTTTCTATCGCGTCTTTGGCCTCTTTCGCGTTGCCGATGCCTTTTATCTTTGTGAACCTACCTTCAAGGCCGTCCTTGTTGTGCTCTATCTGGTAGAGCAGCGCATAGAGCAGCCTCTTGTCTACCTGCGATATGTCCAGCATACCGCCATATGACTTGTCGTATTTCTCGACCGCGATGATCTTGTTGTCCTCGCCCATCTCGTCCTCTGAGTAGAGTACGCCTATCGGCTCGGCGTCCACCTCATCGCCAGCACTTATGTGCCTGCTGCTCATAACGAACACGTCAAGCGCGTCGCCGTCCCCGCTCTTTGTGCCCTTTATGAAGCCGTAGCAGAAAGGCTCTATGAGCGGTTCCTTAAGCAATCTATGCATGAGCAGCTCTTTCTTCTTCTCGTTGAAGACGTGCTTTACCCTCGATCCAGCCTCCATCTCTATGTAAGCGCGCATATTGTCACCGCATTGATTCTTTGCCAAGCAGATTATTAAGCTTTTCAGCAAGCGCATCCATGTCACCCGCGCTCATAAGCCCGTGCTTGGCGAACCTTTCCAGCATGTCTATTATGCCCTCGGCGCTGGGCTCCGTATGCACAATCTGGCAGACAACGCCCCTGTTGAGCAGATTCCACGCCAGGCTCTTGCCTTCGCTTACCTCTTTCAGGGCTCCGCGCATACTGTTTGGGTTTGCAAGGAGCGGATCGGTGCCGCCCCTCAGTGCATAAAGCCTTGAGCTTGCGTTGCCCTCCTTGCTGCACACGACCCATAGCTCTAGCGCGCTGCCTATGTTCCTGTATTCCACGTTAAGCAGCGCCGAGCCCAGCGCTTCGAGAGCCCTTATGGCGGCGCCGCGCTCTTCCCTGTCAAAAATGCCAAGAAGCGTGACCATCCCATTCATGTCCTTGCGCCCGCTATTCAATAGCTCCGCGGCGAGCCTCTTCAGGAGCGGCATGCTCCCCGCAACCGCCTGCGCATCTGTGTCACTAATATAATGATATGCCTTAAGCCTTTCAGTTACATCCGCTATGTTCAGCTTCTCGTAGCCCAGCAGCAGCAGTATCTTTATGCCGCTTTCGGCAAGCTTGCTTGTCATCCCGCTCTCAGAAACGCCCATGTAGTGCGCGTCGATGAACTCGCGCCTCTGCTCAAGCCTGTATTTTGCAACTACTGTAAAGCCGTTCCTGTCGAGCAGCTCCTCAAGCCTGTCCATAAGCCTGGCGCTCTCCTTATGCTCGAGCAATTCCGGCCTTAGCAGCAGCGCAGACGCATAGCCTTCTTTTATAAGGTTGTACAAGCGCGCGCGCGTCTGCGCGCTTTTTGATACGTCCATCACGGAATTTATTTGCAATCCAATATAAAAGTTTTGCACCACATACGCTTATTGCAGAAGAACCTGGCGCACTGGAAAGCAGGCTCTGGCGAACAGCTGAATGCCTTCACTGCTAGAAGCGAAATAAGGGGCGTTCAGATTGAACGGCAAGGCTAAATCACTCGCTTACATTACGGTTGCGCTGGCTGTGATGGTGGTAGCAGCATTGGCGCTTTTCGCCATCGGCAGGATCGCGCCCCAGCGCCGGGTAAGCACCACAATCGTGCAATCAGGCTGCTTTAACATACCTTCAAATCCTACAAAGCAGCAGGTGTTCTCTTTCATAGGCATGGCCTACAACGGCAGCAGCAGCGCAATCACCGCGATAAGAGCGTATAATTCAAGCGGTGTTCTTGCGCGTTACAACCTCAAGGTCAACATGGCAAAGCTTTCCTCACAGGCTTCGAACGGCATATGCAGCTGAATCCTGGGCTTTGAGTATCGGAATGCGTCATCCGTAGGCGGGCGATGCAGGCCGCCTTTCTTCAGGCGAATGCGCACACTCTTGCAGGCCTGGTGCGCGCGTCTGCTGCCTTCCAAACCGTATGCTCACACCAGGCATGGGATAAGCTTTAGCGCGGGAAGCGGGCTGCTTGGTCCCGCGGTGTTGCCTTATGTCATGGTGCCCCGGTTAATCTGGTTTTCCGGCAGAAAGTCAGTCAGCCCTTTGGTTGGGGTTGCTGCACGAACCAGAAAGGTTTTTAAGCCTATTTAAGCCTATTATACTATATTATAGGTGCCCTGACTGGCATGGCCGGCGCGTCTGGAAGCATGCGCGCGGGTGTGCAGCAGCATAACGCACATAACGTGTATCAGCGAACTTGCGTCGGAGGGCTATGTCAATAAAAGATGGGAAATTTGACAAATGGCGAAGTATAAAAGTTTATTTATAAAAAAATTATTATACGTAACATATGTATTTAAATACTTTTCAATTGACTAATAGAACAACAAAAAATGTTTAGGTGAGCAAGTGAATAGCATAAATGCAAAGAAGATAGCCGCGATAACAGCAGGCGCGGCATTGTTAGGACTCGGCCTTGCGTTCGCAAGCCCTGTAACATTCCAGAACGTGCCAATAATAAGCAACGCAGGAGCGCCACAGGTGCAGATCGTTGTGGGAAGCGCTGCCAAGCCAAGCGACGGCGTTGCAGCGGCAAACATCGCAGCTGCGATAGGCAACCTTGCATTCACTAGCGTGCCTGTAACCGCGAGTGTCAATGCGACACAGGCGGCAAGCGTGCTGCACGTTGTGTCAGTGTCGAATTCGTCAAGCCACGCGCTTGTAAACCCGCAGGTTTGGCTCAACGAGTCAGGAACCGCGATATCAAGCGGAACATACGGCTTCAGCGCGCTGATAGGCTCGGTGCTCAACGGAGCAGTACCGCAGAATCCAGGTGCAGCCACTTCAACAAAGTCCTTGCAGGGTTCTAGCAGCCCATACGTTTATCCTGAGCAATATTCAATAGTTGCGTCGTCACCATATACAGCAGAAAGCCCCTACGTGAACATAGGCGTTCCGCTTGCAACTAGCGTTACTGCAACACAGAACGGAGGTGGCGTTGCGTTCTCGTCATTTTCATCGGGCACCAACCCAGCATATGACAACATACTCAAAGTAGCGCCAGCAGGACTTCTATCAAGCAGCGGCCCAACAAGTGAAACAGAAAGCCTTTGGGTTACAGGATTCCCAGTATACGACCAAAATGCAAAGAGCCTTGCGCTGGTTGACGCCAACCTCGCATACCAGGTAATATTCGGTTCCCCAATAAATGTGAAGACAAGCAACGCGCCCACAAACCAGGCCTTCAGTCTTTTAGGCGCAAACTATACCACATACAACTTTAGTCCGCCATCTATAACCGTCAATTCAGGCAATTTCGTCACAGGAGGCAAAATCTCACTGGCGCAAGCGATGACACCGTCAACAATCGTAAATGTAAGCCACTCTATATCGGCAGGCAACTTCACGGTCAAGCTGCAGGACCTTAGCTATCCTAGCGGAACACCAGCGGCAATAGGCGTTTACTACAACGGAGTACTGACAAACGAGACATCAATAGGAAGGTTCAACACAACTGAGTTCAATGTCAGCGGCCACACGCTTTATGTGAAAGTGGGTCAGACATTCGCAGGTTTGTATTCGTACCAGAGGTGGGCGCGCATACAGCTGTTCTCCAACATAGTAAACCTTTCAAGCGGCAGTGCATTCAACAGCGCAAACCCCAACTACGACGTGCAGCTTCAGTGGACAACAAACGCAACCAGCAGTGGCTCTGCAAACGAGCTTCAGGGCATAACAATATATGGCACAAGCGCAAACTCCCAGACTCTACTTCCAGACCATAGCATGGAGCTCATGACAAGCCCAGCGGTATGGAAGCTCACATTCCTAGGCCAGACATTAAGCCCGGGATCTACTGACTTCGACGCACTGCAGCTTGCGACTTCAACACAAAGCAGCGTGACATACCAGAACCTTGCAGGCAGTAGTTCAAGCTACGGAGTAAACGACACAGCAATAACAGAGCCGGCAAACCTCTTCACAGTGACAAGCCAGATACCAAACGCATTCACGGTGGCAGGAGCAGGAACCTCAACGCTAACATACAACCTTAACCCGTATGAGCTTACAGAAACTGCAAATTATATATCAAGCTCGCTATCCGGCGCGAACGCCATTGTGGTAGAAGTAGTGTCAGCCGCGCCAGCAAACAGCTTTGTATCCAGCACATACCCACTTACTGTGGCAGTAACAGGGTACACAACGCAAAACTCCCTGACAACACAAACAGCAACATTCGATACGGCCAGCCCAGCTGGTGACTATTATTACTATCTGCCAGTGTCGGCCCCATTCAACAACGTCACAAACATAAACATGTACCTCAGCTCTCATGCAGCAGTGCCAAATCCAGGGTTCACAGCCAATGTTATGGATGTGATAAACGTGAATGGATTATCCGCTGGTGAATATACATCATCAAACGCACCCACGTCAGGCAACTACTTAACTCTTGCAACACTGTCTCCATACTCATCACCAGAAATAATGTACACCCAGGCAGGAAAGAATTATGACCTGCTCACTTCAGGATCAAGCGTTACATACCAGCAGCCCGGGCAGCTTCAGCAGACATTCACTTTGGCACCAACAAGCGTGTCAACGCCAGGAGTAAGGAATGAGTACTTCACTTACTCTATACCAGAATATCCCGTACCAGGAGTAAACTCGGCGCCAGACACACTAACAGTGGGCATAACCAACTCTACGGGAGGCATTTCTGCAACGCCTCTGTACTACCTCAATGCAACAGCGCCTTCAGGAACACCGTCATCGCTCTCTAACAACGTCACATACACGCCTTCAGGATACACTTACAACAGCCCATTCAATGTGCCTCAGGGCTTCATAACAGAGCGCGGCAGCGAAGTGGCATCGATTGGCACAACAGCAGTAACACTGAACCTTGCGAAGAGCGTAGACATGCTCCAGTTCGCGGCAGGTCCATCAACAACCACAATAACAAAGAGCTACAAGATATACCCAACATCAGGCCCAGGCTACACTATAGGTGAAGCAACAAACCTACCGAACGTAAGCATAGCCAACATAACAGCATCGGGCATTCAGGCATCGCACTACTCCATATCGGGCATAAGCAACATAACGGCAACTCCGTCAGTCAGCACGTCAGACCAGCCAGTATTGCTGAGCAGCTTGCCAACAAGCCCGCTAGTAGTGCTTGATTCACAGGCAAACCCGGCGAGCAACCTGATACTGGTGGGAAGCGGCTACGTCAACACGCTGAGCGCACAGCTGCAGAAGGCATACAACATCTCAATGACGCCCACAACGCAGATAGACCAGGCGTATGGAACAAACCGCATACTGATAGCGGGCTACTACGCCAACCAGACAACCGCAGCGGCAAACGCATTCATACAGCAGCTATATGCAAAGGCAGCAAGCAGCTAAACCTGCTTGCCTTTCTTTCTTTCTTTTTTCTTTCTCTTTTAGGTTTTTCTGATCCTTTTTGATTCTGTTTTCAATCCTCAATGCCTATTTGTTGCCGAGCCTTCTCTTGAATCTATGCCCGCGCTTCTTCCTTAAATACGGATTTTTATCGTCGCCTTTTGGCAACACGTATTTAAATATTTCTACTCAATAATATATGGAAAGGGCGACCACATGCGCGTTGAAATTCTTGCTGCAATTATGCTTTCACTCCTCGCAACTACCGCACTGGGCGCCAATGCGTCGCTTGTGCAGTACCTTCATATATACATGCCCAATTCGACGATAAGCTCCTATTCGATGCATAATGAAAGCATTGGCGGCAATGCATACACGATAATGCAGCACGGCATCTCTTTCATTGTCGTAAATGCCACTCATGGCAACTACTCAATGCTCACAAACGCAACGCAGATATACAAGGCGCTTAGGCCTTATGTGCTGAGTGTGTATGCGCCGAGCAAGTCAGTGCTCGCATCTCTCAATGCTTCAATGAGCAATTACGAGGCGCAGGCCGCGCCGCCGCTTGACGACTGCCGCATAGAAACAGGGCTTAACTATTATACGTGCAACGCCACAAACGGCTGCTTCTCGTGCCAGACCGTGCCGATATGCTCATACTGGCTCCCCGATTACGGTGGACCGACAGGCGTAATGGGCCTTGGCATAATGAACTTCTCTGCGAAATACGGCAACCTCGTGGCAAACTACAGCGCGTTCTACAATGCTCTTCACAACGCTTCTGTCGATCCTTATGCGAGCATATCCGCAATGAAAAACGCCCTCAGCAACATCTCTCACATAGCAACGGTGCTGCCTCAGAACCCGATATTTCCAGTGCCGCAGAACTTCTCCGCTTCAAACTTTTCTTCGTGCCCAAGCTATCTGGCGCCAACGCAGGAACCGTGGTACTGCGTCGACATAGGAATGTGCGAATACACCACTTTCAATTCCACTTTGCTGCAAAGCATGCAGAACACGGTGCAGCAGCTTTCGATGCTGCCGCTTTCCAATGCGAGCATCATGCAGCTCAGCGCAAACGCCTCAAACCTCGCATATGCGTATATAGCGCCTGTAGTGAGGGCTAAGGAAACCGCCGCTTTTGACGCTTTCCTCAATGCGACAATGCCAAAATACAACTCCACGCTTTTCAATGCGCAGGCGCTGCTGTCGAGAATAAACAATGCAACGCTAAATGAGAGCGTGTCTAAACTAGTAGCCACTTTTGCAGCAATAAAGAAGCTGGGCATAAACCAGAGCATAGCGCTTGCTAATACAGAGCTGCTTGCCAGCATCTCTAACGTAACCGGGCTGTATTCGAAGCTTGACGCGCTCTACGCTCCGCTCAACTCCAGCATAAGCAGCGCATCTGTCGCCGCGATAAGGGACCAGCTGGATTTCAGGCATGTGCCACCAGAGCTTGCAAAGCTCTCCGCGGAGCAGCAGGGCATTGCCCTTGAGCTCATGCAGGGCGTGAGCAGCTCCTCGCTGCAGGCGATGCTTGCCAACGAGAGTGCCGTGAGCAAAGGCATAGCCGCATTTTCCGGCACGCCGTTCACTTTCGGTGCACTGGTAAAGGATTTTGACGGGGGCATAGTAAGCTACATGCTATACAGCCCAACCGGTTCGGTAAGCGCCAAGATCGCCGCATCGCCAGCATATGCGGCGCTTCTATCGTTCATAATAGGCGTAATAATAGTGCTGCTCGTATACTCGCTAACATATGCAAGGTTCAAAAAGAGAAAGAAGATAAAGCTAAACAGGCGGGTGAGGCGCTCGTGGAGCATCGTTTTCATAGTGCTGTTCATACTGGTGCTCATCTATACATATGCGACGTTCGCAGCGGCGCAGAGCGCTAACGCGTTCCTACCATTTTCGATGTTTGCGAGCAGGCTCCACAGCGCGCACAGCGCTGCCATAATAGTCAACGATTCGGGCTCGTTCAATGCGGCTCAGCTTCTGTGCGCAGCTTCGCTGCAGAAGTCGCTGCAGAGTGAAGGCAAGAGCGTGGCGATACTCGCAGCGCAGAACTATTCGTGCATTTCTGCCAACGCATCGCTTTCGGGAGTGCAGTGCTTCAACAAGCTGCTAGCTGCGGGCACGCCCATAATACACCTCGGCAGCGGCTCGCCGAGCTATATCGCTTACAAAGGCGTGTACGGTAACATGCTCTCCGCGCAGGGCAATGCGACGTATGGCAGCGGCTGCACGCTTGGCAAGCTGCTAGGGTGAAAAGCAATGCAGAGAAGCAACAACAATGGAAATGCAGGCAAAGCCGTGAAGGCTGGAGCCGCGGCGCGCCAAGCAGAAAAAGGCAATGCTGCTGCATATTACGCGATAGCGGCGCTCGTGGCGCTGGATCTGCTGCTCTTTTTCTATCATCCAAGCACGGGGCAGCCCTTCTACACATTTGAAAGCAACTTTCATTCAGCGAAGAGCGTAGCGATATACATGACCGCCTATAACGGCACGGTGTTTGCAAGCACAGAGCCTTGCGCCACAAGCATCGTGGAGAACATAGTTTCGAGCGCCAAATACCACAGGAATGCTTCCACTATTGACTTCTTTGTTATCAATCAGACCGCATGCTTCACGAGCTCCAAGGCGCTCGGGGAAGCATCCAATTCCACGCAGCTGCCGGTAAGCGAATGCATTAATGTGAGCAAAAGCATGCCTTCCGTGTTCATAAACTACAGCAGCGTGAACAGCACGATAATAACGCCAGACAAGCTCGTAATGCAGGGCGATGCGGCGTTCCTCGGCGAGTGCGGCATAGCACCTGCTCTCTCGTAAAGGCGCACGGCGCTCGTGCCCTATGCATGCGCGCACATTATTAATATCTTTTCGGTGCTTAATATATTGCCGGAAAGCGTTCGGCGAGGCTGGAAGCATGTTCGAGCATTATAGTAGTATTATGCTATCGGTGGTGCTTGCCATTGCGGCCCTCTCGCTTGTTTCTAATACATCCACCGCTTATACCATATTATGCCCCGGCAGCGGCTGTGTCGTAACATGCCCGAGCTATGAAAGCTGCTGCGTTGTTGGCGGCTATGTTGGCTGTGCTGCCCCTTCTAGCTACTGCTCGTCAACTTACAGCTGCCCAGCGAGCTCAAGCTCACCGTCTACATCTGTATTTTCAATAGTGGGGTATGGTGGGACCACGGGCAGCAGGTCGGCCAGCTACACGCTGCCTAGCGGCGCCAACTATTACTTCTGCAATGGCGGTGATGGCAACGGCGCGCTAAGGAGCTATACGTGGTCGCCCGACGCCACTTCATATTCAACTTATGCAAGCGCAGGGAATCAGGGGTCAAACGTCTGCAGTGATGCTTCCGACCACTCGGACATAGCTGTCGGCGGCGTGGCTGTTGACTCGTCTGTCCCGTACACTACGGAGAGCGGCGCGGCGTCCGGCGGCACATCTTCGTTCAACTGGGCCTTCTCGGTGTCAAACCCGTCAGACGTGGTGTTATCGCTGTCATGCGGCTGGTTTGAATGCTCGAGCATAACTGTGCCCCCCGGTTGCACCCAGTTATTCTACGACAACGGCGGCGATTCGTATGAAACCACTTATGCAGCACAGTGCATAGACTTATCGCCAGGAACGTATACCGTTTCGGGATCGCTTAACGGGGCTGGCGGCTATGCGGTTGTAGCATACATATTTACCACCACCACTACAACATCAACCAGCACGTCTACCACCACAGTGTTTTCCGGCGGCACGCCCCCAACTGGGGGTTCGAGCTCTGGCTCAGGCTCTGGCTCAGGTTCTAGTTCGGCCACCTTTGGCTCAGGCTCGATCGCCAACCTTGGCGCAGCTACGAACGCCATCTGCTCCGTTTACACCACAATAGAGAGTGTCATATTCATACTAGGCCTTACGCTCATGATCCTCGGCGGCGTCCTCTATGCCGGCGGTCATGTGCTGCCGGGCCAGCAGCGCGGGCCTGTGCTCGGCTACGGCATGGGAATGATCCTCGGCGGCGTCATCGGCGTGATCATAGCGATGGTGGCGCCGTACGTGCTTTCGATTATAACTGGCACTTCAATATCGGCAATAACCAGCGCATGCTCTGTATGATTCGGCGCTTGATTTATGCGAGAAGCAGCCCAACTATCTGGTGTGCTTGTATTTCAGCATGGCGCCTATGCCCTGGAAGCCAAGCAGCAATTCATTGCCGTACTGGCTGTCCGTAGAGACGAAAACAACCTCAATGCCGTCCTTGTCGGCCTTGTCTATAAGCTCCCTGATGGGATCGTCCTCCTTTGTGATGGTGAGGCTCCCGCCGCACGAATGCTTCTGCTGCCTTGTATTACCCTGCTCTATCGCGGTGAACTCGGCGCCGCACGAATTGCATCTGTATGACACCCTTGCTAGGTCGATGTCGTCGCTTATTATAAGCCTCGTCACGTTGTTGTTTTCAAGCTCCTCCTTCACTTTCTCGTAACCGTATGCCGCAAGGCCATTCTTTGACACCTCGTTGAGGAAGCGGTCCATGATCCGGCGCTCCTTCACTGACGCCTGCTCGGCAAGCAGCTCCTTCGCCTTTTCAAGCAGCTCGTCTATGCCATTGTGCTCGTCGGTATAGCCCGTGTCGAACACGCCCAGCACTTTTATCTGGTAGTTTAGCGTCTTGGCCTTGACAAAGTTGTCCTTCGCCGGGCCTGGCCCGCCTATGATGGCGCCGTTTATCTTGCCTCCGTATTTTTCATAAACCGCGTTTACGGAATCGCCTATCTGCTTGTAGAAGTCCTCGATGCTCTCGCTTATCGCGCGCTCATATCTTCCAGCGCTCTGGCCCCCTTTCCTGACCTTTGCATGTGCGAAAGAATGCAGCTTCTTCTCCACGTTTATGTGCGTTCCCTTGAGCAGTGCTATTGTGGCCTCCCTGCCATCCATCACCACTATTATGTACTGCTCCTTGGCCTCGAGCATCTCCTCTATGGGCTCGAGAAGGAACGTGGAGTCGCACCTGTATATGTTGGCCTTTATCGGCATCGGCGGCTCTATCGAAAACAGCTCTATGTCGGGATTTGCCTGCATGCTGGAGATGTTGCCTGCAAAAACAGCAAGGCCGCTCTTGGGTGGCTCCTTGTAGAGCTTAAGGTACTGCATGATGCGCTCGATCGCGCCCTGCACGTTCAGCCGCGTGGTCTTCGATTTTATGTTGGAAGCCTGGCCATATTCGTCCCTAAGCCTTCCTATTTCGTCAGAAATGTTGAATCCTGGCGGTATATAAACGCTGATAAGCTCAGTGCCCGAGCCCCTTATGCTTGAAAGCCTCTTGAGCTCCTTCTTGATATCGTATTCCTTCTTCATTTTTTCGCCGCTGAAATAATGTAAAAACCAAAAGCAATAACAAAAATGATAAAGATGCAGGTATGGCGCGCCGCCCCAGCGGCTGCGTCATCCTTACCCTATAACATCTTTGCCCATATACGGCACGAGCACGTCGGGCACCTTTATCTTTCCATTATCCATTGCGTAGTTCTCCACTATTGCGACCATCGCCCTGTTCGCAGATATGGCGGTTGCATTCAGCGTGTGCACGTATTTCCTCTGGTTTCCCTCGTCGTACTTTATGTCCAGCCTGAGCGACTGCCAGTCGGTGCAGTTCGAGCACGATGTCACTTCCCTGTAGCCGCCCTGTGCCGGCATGAACGCCTCTATATCGTACTTCTTCGCGGCAACGATGCCGATGTCGCCGGTGCAGATGTTCACGACCCTGTATGGTATGTTAAGCTTCTGGAACAGCTCCTCTTCGTTGTGTAGCAGCTCCTCGTGGTACTTCCACGAATCCTCTTGTCTTGAAAAGATGAACTGCTCCACCTTGTAGAACTGGTGGGTTCTGAATATCCCTTTCGTATCCTTGCCGTGCGCGCCAGCTTCCCTCCTGAAGCACGGGCTGTATCCCACATACCTCTTTGGCAGCTCCTTCGCCGCGAAAACATGGTTGGCGTGCATTGCTGCGATCGGGTGCTCCGATGTCGCTATAAGGAAGAGATCCTCGTCGACATGCTCGATGCCCTTGCCTTTCGATTCCACGGGCTCGCCAACCCTGTAGAGCATCTCCTCAAAGTCACCAAGGGCGGTAACGCCCTTGTAGTACTGCTTCTTAAGGAGCAATGGCGGGTCTATAAGCTCGTAGCCCTTCTTGATGAGCTCGTCTATCGCAAAGCGCATAAGCGAATGCTGCAGCAGCGCGAGATCCCCCTTCAGATAGTAGAACCGCGCCCCCGCCACTTCCGCCGCCTGCTCCGTGTCAAGCAGACCAAGCTTCTTAAGCAGCTCGTCGTGGCCTAATGCATTCCTATTTGATGGCTCGCCCCATCTCTTTATTTCGACATTGTCGTTGCTGTCCTTGCCGTAAGGCACCGTTTCGTGCAGCACGTTTGGTAGGTTGAGTAGGAGGTATTCTATCTTGGCTTCTTGCTTTTCCGTTTCGGCGCCCAGCTCGTCTATGCCGCTCTTCACCTGCGCCGCTTCAGCTGCCATGTCTTTTGCCTCTTCGTCGGCGCCCTTTTTCTTTAGCTCCGCTATCCCCAAGCTGAGCTTGTTGCGTCTCGACTGCAGCTCCTGCAGCTTCGCCTTGTTCTCGCGCCACTCCTTGTCGAGCTTCAGGAGCTCCTCTATCGGATAGCCGCCCTTTCTCGTCTCAAGCGACTTCCTTATCGCCTCCAGGTTGTCCCTCACATATTTGGTAGTTATCATAGTATCATGTTATCGCAGCACCGTAGCTGCATTACCTGATATATAGACACCTATCCGTTATGCAATTCATATTTATATACTTTTCTCGTGCGCCTGCAGCTGCTCTGTGCTCTGCATCATGCACGCTTGCAAGCGGCGTTCCGTTCTCTTTATAAATGTGTTTCAAGAATATAAATACGTGCCAATAAGGCATTAATGGTGTTTTGCAGGGATGGCGGAGTCTGGTCAAACGCGCAAGGCTTAGGACCTTGTGCCTTAGGGCTGCGAGAGTTCAAATCTCTCTCCCTGCACTTAAAGCGAAAGTTGATAGGAAGCTTTTTAGATTTTCACAGTGAAAAATACACATGGCCAACAGATTTATAGCACCGAAGATGCTGTTCTACATAGGCGGCGTTCTCATAATAATAGGTGCGCTTTTCACGCTTGTGCTCGGGGGCGTCGGCGCGATGATGCTGACGATGTTCCGCTCAGGGGTTTTCATCGGAACTCTCGGGGTAATCGGCCTGCTCCTCGGCGCTCTTGTGCTTGTCACAGCAAGCGAGCTCGGCAAGAAGAAGGCAAGCAGCGAGATGTGGCTGGTCATGGCGCTTGTTGCCTCCATAATAAGCATGGTCGACGGCGGCGGCTTTGTCGTCGGGGCTGTGCTCGTGTTCATCGGCAGCATAATAGGCCTTCTAGAGGTTGACGTGCGCAGATAGGCCTTCCCTTCTTTTTTCGCCAGGCAGTGCAGGCTTAATAATTTTTTCTGAGCATTTCAAATCATGTACAAGCTGAAACGCGCGCTCACATTCTTCGACGCGCTCATGATAAACCTTGGTGCCATAATCGGCGCGGGCATATTTGTGATCATAGGGCTTGCTGCAGGCGATGCGGGCCCTTCAGTTGTTTTATCAATAGCCATAGCTGCCATAGTGTCTGTGCTGAGCGGCCTCAGCTTTTCCGAGATAGCACTTCACGTGGCAAAGGAAGGCGGCGTGTACGAATACGCCAAGGATGCATTTGCACCAAGCGCGGGATTTCTCGCCGGGTGGATGTGGACCATAGGTAACATAATAGCCGTGGCGGCAGTCGGCCTCAGCTTCGGCAGCTATCTCAACCTGCTCGTAGGCACGAGCATATATCCAGCATACTATGCGATAGCGGCGATAGCAGCATTCGCGATAATAAACATCCTGGGCATAAAGCATTCTGCCCGCACAATTGCGATAATGGTAGGCATAAATCTTGCGGTACTGGCGCTTTTTGTGGCGTTCTCGATGGCACATTTCCAAGTTGCAAACATATCCAATTTCGCGCCTAATGGCGCCAATGGCGTGCTTGCTGGATCTGCGCTTATATTCTTCGCATTTACGGGGTTCTCGCGTGTGACAACAGTGGGCGACGAGGTGAAAAATCCCAGGAGCACCATACCCATGGCGATAATGGTATCCATAATAATCTCATCTCTACTCTACATCTGCATCGCTTTGGGCGCCGTGGGGCTTGTGCCGTACCAGCAGTTCGAGCACTCCGCCGCGCCGCTCTCCTATGCGATTAGCTCGCTGCACATAACCGCGCTCGACATAGCGGTGGCGATAGGCGGCGTCGTGGCCACCGCGGGCGTGATATTTACTGGCATACTCGGAGTCTCAAGGGTCTTCTTCGCTATGGGCAGGGACAGCGAGCTGCCAAAGAAGCTTTCCTACATAGACAAATTTTCAACTCCGATAAACGCCATACTGCTGTCTTCGCTGCTCGCGGTTTTATTCATACTATTCGTCTCTTTTAGGACCATAGTGGAGCTGTCAAACGCGGGCATATTGACGGCATACGCGATAATAAACATCTCCGCCCTGAGCCTCTGGCTCAGGCTCGAGAAGGACAAGAGGGCGCTGATAAGGCACAGGCTCTTCTTTTTGATACCGCTCTCGGGCTTTGCCACGATACTGCTCGTGATGCTCTACCTTGGGGTGGAAAGCCTCGCGGTGGCGCTGCTCATATTTGCCATAGGCGCTGTGTACTACGCATACAGGAATGCAAAGATGGTAAGGGGCATAGAAGCTTACATAAGGAGGGAGGTACCCGCGCATAGCGCAGTAAGGGAATTTGGAGCCAGCAGGGAAAGGCGCTGAGCTGCACTATCCGCTCTCAAGCTTCCTCTCCTTTATCTCGCCCAATAGCCGTTTTATGAAAGCGTCTATGCTTACGCCGTGCTCCTGCCTGCCTGACCTCTGCCTGACTGTCACGCTATGCGATTCCGCTTCCTTTTTGCCTACGACAAGCATGTAAGGCACCTCTAGCGTCTGGGCTTCCCTTATCTTGTATTCAAGCGTGCGGTCGCTGTCATCGAGGTACGCCCTTATGTGGTTGCTCTTCAGGGCCTTGTATAGCTCCATGGCGTAGTCGTTTTCATGCTCTGATATGGTTATCACGCGCACCTGCACGGGCGCCAGCCATGTGGGGAACCTTCCATTGAAATGCTCGATCATGATGCCCATGAAGCGCTCAATGGTGCCGAGTACGGCCCTGTGGATAAGCACCGGCGTGTGCTCCTTTCCATCCTCACCCGTATATGTGATGCCAAACCTGAGCGGCAGCTGGTAATCGAGCTGGATGGTGGCGCACTGCCACGACCTGCCCAGAGAATCAAGCACGTCAAAGTCAATCTTTGGCCCGTAGAATGCGCCCTCTTTCTCTTTTACCTCGTATTCCATCTTGTTGGTATCGAGTGCCTTCCTCAGCGCTTCGGTCGCCTTTTCCCACAGCTTCTCGTCGCCCATGTGGTCTTCAGGCATCGTCGACAGCTTCGCCTTGTACTTCATGCCGAATGTGCTGTACACCTTGTTTACAAGTTCGAGCAGCAGCGCCACCTCGTTTTCTATCTGATCCTCCCTGGCAAATATGTGACCGTCATCCTGGGTCAGCTCCCTCACCCTAAAGAGCCCGGTAAGCGCTCCGCTTATCTCGTTCCTGTAGACATGGTCGAATATGGCTGTCCTGAACGGCAGCTCCTTGTAGCTCCATTTCCTCGATTTGTATATCAGTATTGTAGAAGGGCAGTTCATCGGCTTCATGCCCATGCTTTCCCCATTGTTGTCGAATATGAACATGTTGTCCTTGTAGTGCTCTATGTGGCCGCTCACATGCCAGAGTGCGATGTTGGCAAGCGTCGGCGTGCTTATCTCACTGTAGTCGTAGTGGTCGAGCAGCTCCCTCATAAAATCAAGGAGCTGCCTGAATATAACGTTGCCGTTCCTGTGCCAATAAACCATGCCCGGCGATACCTCCTGGAAGCTGTAAAGGTCAAGCTTCTCGCCGATGGTTCTATGGTCGTTGGCGGGCAAGCCCGATACATCGCTCTTCCTCACTATCGCAGTGTTTACGCTCACCGGCTTCGCCTTAGCATACTGCTTGGCTCCTGCGCCTTCCGCGCCGTAGCTCTTGGATTGCTCAGCCAGGGGGTGCCCTTTTATGCTCAGTGAGAGCGCCTTGTTCCAGCCAAATGGCGCCTTTTTGGCTTCGAAGCGACCGTTCAGCGCGTCGAACATGTAGTCAATAATGTGCATCGCCTCTTTCGGCTCAGCCAAGTCGTTGCTCAGGTGTGCGAAAGGGTATACCACAACGCGCTCCCTCTTCAGCTTGCCCATTGTTTCTGCCGCTTCCTTCACTGCCAGATCCGCGGTGCTCTCCGTGTCGCCCTTCTCGACGC
Organism: Candidatus Micrarchaeia archaeon; assembly: GCA_049966775.1. Lineage (GTDB taxonomy): Archaea > Micrarchaeota > Micrarchaeia > Micrarchaeales > Micrarchaeaceae > JAKAWW01. Next base: position 29,126 of record JBMFTZ010000001.1, on the reverse strand, counting down.
TCACGAGCAGAGCCATTGCATCGTCTACGCTCACCTTTTTCTCGTTCGAATCCTCGTACACGCTCGCTTCTGGCTTTACGAGTTCGTATGTGATGTTGTCCACGTCAAGCTGCAATATCCTCATAGGATCATCCTATTACACACCCGATATGCAACTTTATTACAACATTATCCTATTTATATGTGTGGGCCGGGGCGCATAAGTGAAGCGCTCTGCATATGGCATGCGCGTGCTGCAGAGCCAAAAATATAAAGTCGGCAGCTTATACGTAGCAGTGCGACCGATACATATTTAAATGTATTTTAGTATATATAAAGAGGCGAAGTGGTTTCATGAACACGGGCTTATTGTTCGGCAAGTTATTCAACGCGAGGGGAATCCTCGGACCCGCAATGTCGTTATTGCTTTTGCTGAGCCTTGTTTCAGCTGCGTATGGGCAATCCTCAACTACTGCAGTAAATGCGATATGCAGCGTATATAACGGTGTGGTCAGCGTCATATTCATACTCGGCCTTGTGCTTATAATACTTGGAGGCGCCCTCTATGCCGGCGCGCACGTAATACCAGGCCAAACGAAGGGGCAGGTGCAGGGCTACGGCATGGGAATGATCCTCGGCGGCGTCATCGGCGTGATCATAGCTGTCATAGCGCCGTACATACTCCAGGTCATAACGGGCAACGCTTCCATTGCAAGCGCTTGCAAGGCCACCTAAATACTGCTACGATGTAAGGCTTTTATCTTTTTCTTTCCCTTATTATTTAGCTTAGCCAAAAAGCGGCAGGTGCTGGCATAACCAATGTGCTCTCTTACGCATGGTCCACATACGCGGGCAACATAAAGCTAATACTATCGTTTTCGCTCGCCTTCGTAATAGCGTTCCTGATACCTGTATTTGCTGCCTTTCCAACTTACAATGATGCGGGCGGCATATTCCTGCGCACCGGCAGCATCTTCTCCAACATGAGCATGCTTTCATCCATGGTGGTAATCGTGTCGCTGTTTTTCTCGCTCCTCTTCCTGAGCTTCGCAATCGTTGCGATAAACGTGGTAGTAAAGCACAGCCGCGTCCAGAGAAAGATAACAAGGGAGGTAATGCGGGGCCTTGAAAGGTATACGAGCAAGGTTTTCATAGTGCTGCTGATGCTGAGCGCCGTTATAATACTGGTTGACATGCTAAGCTTCGGCACCGGTTATTCAGGCATAATCACCAGCGTGGCAATACTTGTTGTTACGCCGTTCGTGTTCTACGCGCCCGCTTCCATTGTGATAGATGACAACAAGGTGCTAAGGTCTTTCAGGGCAAGCGTCTCCTTCTTCTTCAGGCGCTTCGACTATTTCATACTGTGGCTCTTTCTTGCGATCGCGCTTATCACGCTGTTCGATTTTGTGTTCATAGCAGCTTCGGGCACCGTTTACTCGAGGTACGCGATGCTCGTATTCAACTCCCTATTCATACTGCCCTTCCTTGCGGTGCTGCAGAGCGAGATGTACATGAAGCGCTTCAGACTACTCAAGCGATAGCCCTTTCCTGCTTGGTACCCGCGAAAGTTTATCGCTCCGTGCTGGGCTTCAAAACATCAATCGCAGGAACCAAAAATAACGATAATAATAATAGCGATAAGTATATATTATTGCAGAACAAAAGGGATGTGATGGAACTTGCAGTCGCGCGCAAATCCGGGCTAGATATTGTTGCAGCACGCCCTCCAAAAGCAGAAAGGGCGCTTCATCCCAATAGGTATGGAATGCCTGTTGATGAATGCCCCGAGGCAAGCAGCGCCGTTGCATCTATTGTAGGGTTTCAAGGCGATGCGATTTCATTCATATGTGAAGCAGATGCGTATCGTTTGCATTATGTAGTGATCACATGACGCAGCGAAGGCCGGGCGGTTTGCAGGCTGCAGCACGCTACTCTCGCAGTATGCGCCATGCCGCCCCGCTTATGCTGCTTTTGCTGCTCGCGCTTGCCGGCATGTCCACGGCGCAGAGCGTATGCAGCATGACTCTTGGCGCTTCAGCTTTCGCCACGTTCATCGGGCTCGCAGCAATCGGCATTGCCATCTCATTCCTCCTTATAGCGGTTTCCTATATGGCTGGAGAGGTGCTCAACTACGGCCCGCTGAAAGGCTGGTATAGGACGGAGCTCTGGGAAGTTTCGAAAAGCGTAATCATAATAGTGGTCTTGTTCTCATCGATTGTCATAGCAAGCGCCATAGCAAACATGCTTGTGGGCAACAGTGCGTCGCTGCAAACGAGCGGTTCATCATCCATATTGGGCAGCCTTAACACAAACCTCCAGGGGCTGTGCAACGGCGCCACAAGCTACCTTGCATACGGGCTTGCGCAGTCGTATGTCGACTTTGCTACCATGATGGGCGTGTCGCAGGGCATAGCCGCGCTGAAGAGCATATCATTGGGCACGTGGTTCCCGCTGCCGATACCGCCAGTGCCGGTGCCCATACTGACAATCCAGTTTGGCTCCCTTGCTAACATTTACGTTAGCAGCTACATAGAGACGCTCTCTTCTGCGGCGGTGTTCTCATTCATAAAGGACATGTTCACCCTTGTCATATTCCCAATGCTCTACGCGTTCCAGTTCCAGTACGACTTCTTGGGCGTGGTCATGTTGCTGGGCCTGGGCGGGCTGCTGCCTGTCGGCATTATACTCAGGGCGCTGCCTTTCACGCGTGGCATCGGCGGCACGTTTATTGCTCTCGGCATAGGCGCCTCGCTTGTGTATCCAGTGCTGCTCGTGGGCTTTAACCAGCCCATATCCGACTATCTGTCCAGCATACTGCCTTCGCAAATCGTGTCAGTGAGCTCGGCACCCCCGGCGCCCGGTCTTCTAGGGCAACTGATCAATTACGTCGTGCAATATTTCGAAAATGACCTGTATTTTATACGTGGGGGCTTTTTGCTCACGTTCGTCATGGGCGGCAATCCGGTAGTGCAAGGCTATCCGAATATCGGTACCCAAATGATAGACGGGTTTAACGCCGGCTCAAATGCCGGATTTTTTTCGCCCCTGTCAAGCAGCATAGTGGGCATTCTAAACTTTGTGGTGAACCAGACAAGCTACCTGCTGATCCAGTTCTTCCTGTTCGTGTTCGACCTGGTGATAGGGCTCGCCGTGGTGAACCAGATAGCAAGGATGCTGGGCGGCACGATGAGCCTGAGCAAGATGGGCATAGGGAAGATGAAGCTTACGTAGTGTTGGTATGATAAACGCATGTGCGATATTGGGCGGCTCCACATATGTGAACAGCTGGCTTAGCATAAACCTGCTCGTAATACTGGTAAGCCTGCTTATAGGTGCGTTTATACTTGCGATTTCTAGGATTCTGCCTTCAAGGTTCAGCGGAAAGGTGACGAGCGCAGTAAGAACCGAGCTCACCCAGGCGCTCCTCAGCGCAGTAATAATTATGGTGCTGCTCGGCATGGCTAGCGCCGCCTGCAGCATCTCCACTTCGATGAGCAGCACAGTGACCGGATCGGCGCTCAGCCCGTTCCAATTCGCTGATTATTACATAGGAAACCTTACGATGAATTCCGGATTGAGCCTATTATCAAAGGTGTACTTCACGTCAGTTGAATACAGCATAGAGAGCACAATATTCGAGGTGTCGTACGGCAGTATACTAAACGGCTATAACCCGCTCGCGTTTGCGGCAAAATTTAATGGCCTGTCAGTCTCGTTCGCTACGAGAATGAACCTTGGCAAGGTGTTCAAGATACTAAGCGACGTGTACATGTCTGTTTTCGCGATGGTTCTCATAACCACGATCGGCGCCCTCTACCTGCAGTGGGTGATGCTGCCTCTGCTTGAGTACACCGCGTTCATAGTGGTGCTTCCCGTGGCGCTGGTGATGCGCTCCCTCTCGTTTGTTGGCGGCAACCTCAGGAACACCGCAAACGCGTTTCTTGCCATAGCGATAGCGGCGTATCTCGTATACCCGCTCATGGTGGGGTTTGACGGTTACGCGGTGAGCTGGATATTTTCGGCAAACAACCCCTCATACAAGTACCTTTCATACGCTTACACCTTCACGCCCTATTCGCCAAGCGCGTTCTTTGCCGAGCTTCCTTCGAGCAGCCTCGTAGCGGGCAACCCGAGCACTGCTCCATCTTACTTGCAGTCGTTCGTGAGCAGCGCCGGCATAAGTCTCAATCCCCTGGCAGAGCTTGGATCACTGGCATCAAGCGTTTTGACAGCGCCGTATGTGACAAACACCATAATAGAGGAGATTTCAAAGTTCATGTTTGTGGGAATATTCATGTTTGCGATAAACATAGGAGTCACGGCGGGGCTTGCGATGGGTGTTGCAAAGGCCCTGAACAGCGGCGTGGAAGGCGCATCAACATTCTGGGGCAATCTGTAGGTGACTTAATGATACCGATAAGCATGTTCCTGTTCAATGCCGGATTCACGTCAGTGAAAAGCATGCTTATGCCGCTTGTGCTCATGGCCCTGTTGCTCGATTCAGCATTCATAGCGCTTTGGTACATAATAGGCGCGCTCCTTGGCAACCCCACGGTCAAGGCGGGAGCGACGAACGAGTTCTACCAGCTCATAGGCACCGCCATACTCATAGCCATAGTGGTTGGCTCCGCGTACGTGATAGCTTCCACCTATATCTCAATCCTCAATAGCACCAAACTTATGAACTCGAATGCTATAACCACAATGTGCAACAACATAAACGGCTACGAATCCACAACATCAAACCCGTTCAACATACTCGGTGCTTACCTGGGCGGCAATCCGTCTACAGGTTTCAGCGGGCTGTGCAGCATGGTGAACCTCGGCTCAAGCCCGAGCCTTACCGCGCAGCTGGATTATCCGCTTGCTGCCACGAGCGTGATAATGGCAAACCTCACAAACCAGTCGGTAGCAGACTACAACGGCGCTTTTCTGTTCGATGCGTGGATAGGCTTCCTCTCAAAGCTGAGCCCGCAGGTTAACGTGTGCGTCTACCCCGGGTGGGTGAGCCCGTGCGTAATACCCTTGTATGGCACGCTTTCAGTGCCCGATTTCCTGCTGCATGTGCAGTTTACCCCGTTTTCAGGCTACTCGATGATATACAGGCTCCTCACGCCGCTAGGGACATTGATGACGACAGCTGTCGAATCGTTCGTGGCGCAGCTCTCCATTAACGTCATAGCGATAGACGTATGGCCGTTCCTGATATTCTTCGGGCTGCTGCTCCGTTCCGTGTTCTTTACAAGGAAGATTGGCGGTCTCTTGATTGCAGCTGCATTGGGTTTCCTCGTCTTTCTGCCTGCCATATACGCGATGGAGTATCTTTCCCTTGCAAACAGCAGCGCCTACTACAACACAGCCTTCGGCTATTCTACAGTAACCTCCATACCTTCAAACAGTGTTTCCAGCTCGACAAGCACATATACCCTCAACTTCTTCGCAATGCCAAGCGTGCAGCAGGCGCTTGGCCATCTAGGCTGCATGCCCCCAGGTGACAACTTACTAGAAGGCGAGGCCGAAGACGTAGGCGTGCTGCTCATACCTTTCTACAGCGTTGGAGCCGGCTTGCTTTCAGCCGCAGAAAGCGGCAACGTGGCCCCGTATTTCTACCTGCCCGCGATGTGCCCGCCGAGCAGCGTGATGCCTGCCACATACATGCTCTTTCAGATCTACGGCATAATGGGCGTGACCGCCTATTTCCTGCCGCTCATAAACCTTATGGTTACACTGTCAGCCGTGCTCGGAGTCTCCTCACTGCTCGGAGGCGACACTGAGCTTGCGGGATTGGCGAGGCTGGTATGATGCGCAAAAACGTATTGCTGCTGGTTGCCCTGCTTCTGTTAGCGGCGCCAAGCATATCTGGCGCAGATGCCGCCGCCTTCTGCAGCAATCTCTTCACTGGAGGCAATGTGCTGCCCGGTGGCACCTCCGTAACGACGCTGCTTTCCATATCCCTGATATTGATGCTTATAATGCTCATCATAGCAGGCATGCTCTACGCCATCGGCTACGCGATAAAAGTGGATAAGCTCGTCAGGTTCGCAAAAAGCGAGATAGGCGAAGTGGTCATAACGCTGCTTATAGTATTTGTCTTCTTGGGCGCGTTTGCGGTCACTTCGGTCTCAACACCCGGTAATTTCCTGGCGATAGGCAAGGGCACGTTCGGAAGCGGCATATACATGTACGACTGCGAGGCGCTCTACAGCACCTCGCTTGGCATGGTGGTGCCTATCATAGAGCTTATCATAAACGAAATGGTGGTATCGTTCCTGGCTTCAGTGCAGGTCACGATACAGCCAGTATTCTTTGGCGTTGCGTTCTCGCCATGGGCCGGGCTTACCGTGGTGAACAGCGTGATCAAGATGATGCTCAATATAACCGGCGCGTTCTTCGGCTTGCTTCTTGCCACGATGTTTGTGCTGTTGATAGTATACAAGCTCTTCCCGCTGTTCTTTTTTGCAGGCATTGTGCTGCGCACCATCCCGTGGACCAGAGCTGCAGGAGGCGCGTTCCTGGGGATGTTCGTCGGTTTCTTCATAGTGCTGCCCCTCATGTTATACGTATTCACTTCGTCGTTTACTGTATCCGCTCCGGTCGCAAGCAGCTCATCATACAGTTCGCTTGTGAGCGGCTCCGCTTCCGCATCAAGCTTCAGCTCCGTTACTGGCACCCTCACGCAGCTTCAAAGCATCGTGGAGAGCAACACCAAGGGCTCAGGGATTTTGATAGGCTTCATACGCAGCGTGATGGAACCGTCGCTTTTCTACGTTATAAGCGTGGTGCTTTCGTTCATAATATCGTACAATTTCATGGAGGTGCTGGGCGACCTGCTCGGCGCCCAGAGCCTGAGTTCGTCTAGGACCCTTAAGAGGCTGTTGTAATGGTAATCGCCATATTTGCAATGCTTGCGCTTGCGCGCCTCTTTGCAGCGTTCCCCATGAGCGCACCCCTGCTGGGATTTATGTTCACGCCGTTGACATGGCTGCCTATAGCATTCATTGCTGTGCTTGTGGTCATGCTGGTGGCTGCGCTCGTATATATGCTTGCAACCGTAATAGCAAGTGATGGCGCAAAGTCGTGGGCGCGCGTGCAGATATATGAGGCAGTGTTGTCCATAGTGATGATACTCGTGTTTGGCGCGTTCTCGTATCTGTTCTTCATAAACCCGCAGGGCGCCTTCGGGCCGAAGGGGCTTAACATAGTGCCGCAGGGCTATGCGGTGGACATTCTGGGCTACCAGCTGCCGCTGCAGAGCGGCTGCTCCGGAGCAAGCGACATATACCAGCTCTCAGTGTGCGACCTTTCGCTTTTCAATGGAGTGGCATCAACTGCCGCAGAATTTACATATGTGGTTTCCTACATGGCAGGCATAGTGCCCTCCCTATCGATTACTGCTTCCCTGCCGGACGTGCCCCCCGAATACCTATCGGTAGGTTTTAACGTGGCCCTGCTACCTGGCGAAATCGACAACCTGCTCCCGATTGCCTACTCTGGGCTTATGTTTGCGCTTATGATAAGCCAGCTGCAGCTGCTGATACTCTCGGGCTCGCTGCTCTTCCTATCGGTCTTCCTTACACTTGGCTTGGTGATGCGAACATTCGGGTTCACTAGGACGTTCGGCGGCGCCATGATTGCCTTCGGTCTAGGTCTTGGCCTCGTATACCCGCTTTTGACCACTATCACGTACGGTTTTATAGACACAAACCTGATTGCGGTGTGCATACCGAGCTCTGTATGCAGCGGTCCTTCAATGGCTGGTGCGCTCCTGTCTCTGCTCTTTGCGTATGTGACCGGATCTGGTCCGTCGTCATTCCTGGTTGGCAGCCTAACTGGTGGCGTTGACATCTTTGGCTACCTGCTTGCGGGGCTCACTTTCATACCATTCCTCAATTTCACGATTGTCGACGCGTTCATAGTAGATTTCTCAAGGTCGATAGGCGAGCAGATGGATTTTATGTCCTTGCTCTCAAATATAATATAATGGTGCGAAGATGAACACGCTTGAAAAGGTTGCACTGCTTTCTCTGCTCTCCCTTCTAGTGCTATCCGTAGCGGCGCGCGCTCCCACAGCTCAGACATACCAGCCGTATCCTGTATGCAATGCCTACCAGTCTGGCTATACGTGCCCATCAGGCTACACAATGAGCAGCGTCGGCGTTTGCCAGGCGGCGGTTGGCACCTCGCCTTCTGGTCTGGTGATCAGCGCTCCTGGAGTGGAATGCTACAGCAGCGCGTCGCAAGCCACATGCGGCTTGCTGCCGCCAAGCCTCGCGCAAAGCGTCTCTGCATATGAGCCGTGGTACTGCCCCATAAACGAGCAGATATACAGCGAGTGGAGGCCCTACATACCTCTTGCGCTTCTTGCGGTGCTGCTCGCGTTCTCCATAGCAGCGCTCATAATAATGGCTGGCATAGCGATGCACAGCGAGCGCATCAAGAACTTCGGCGTAGGCGAGGCTTACGAGGCCACCGCCAGCGCCATAATAGTGGGCTTGTTCCTGTATGTGTGCGCGGTAATGTTTGGTGTTACCCCTGGCCTGCTTGTGGGTAGCATCAACCCATACGCTACAGCATTCAACCTGATCGGCAGCACCATAAGCAATGCGGAGGGCGTCGTAACGGGCATCACCAACATATACATGCATACTGCCGAATACGTCTCGTTTGCGGTCGACCTGCAAGAGCTGGGCTTCATGCAGACGCTACTGAACTCAGTCTACGCGTATGTGATCATATACTACATGGATCCAGCGCTCAACATTGCCGGGCTGCTCTCCGATGGCATCATTGCGCTCTATGCTCAATATTACCTGATCGTGTTCTTTTCCATAGCGGCTGTACCCGTCTTCCTAATACCTGGGGTGGTGTTCAGGGCTTTCATGCCCACCAGGGCATTCGGGGGCATACTTATTGCGATAGCGCTTGGGTTCTACATTGTTGCGCCTTCGATGTTTGCAATAGCCTACTACTTTACCGCTCCCGGGTTACTCAATCAGCTTGCAGCCATAGCCGCGCAGACCACGCGGTTCGGCGGCACCGCATCGGTGCAAAACTCGCTCTCTCCCACAAGCCCGCTCCCTCTTATGATATCCTCGGCGAGCAGCGCAATGAGTTCGCTCTGGCTGCTCATACTCTTCTACCCAGTGTTAATAACCTCTGTCACATACGCTTTCATAGTGCAGGTTGCCAACCTGATAGGCGGAGCGAGCCGCATGGGTGGCAGAATGAGAGGATTTATATAAATATATTTGGAATTTACTAATAAGGCGCGTTTGAAATGCAGACAAAGTTCATGATATTCATTGTGTTCCTGGCGGTGGCGTTTGTATTTCTTGCTGCAGCCGCCTCTATACCCAACGTAAATCTGCTGCTTGCTCTTGCAAAAGTGATTTTGCTGCTTATCGGCATAGCGTTCAGCATACTCGCTTTTGCGTCGCGCTACTACTCGTACCTCATAATACCGCTGTTTACGCAGCATTCCAAGCATCTTGTATTGAGCAGCGACAACGCATATTGGCTCTCTTCATCAAACGACGCCATACTGCGCAAGGAGGGCGATGACTTCATCGCCACCGTAATTATAAACATACCGCTCTATGTATCAAGCACCGAGATGAGCGCGGAAGAAAGGCTGAACTTCGCGAAGCAGATCGGCAGGCTTTCAAGCATAACAAGCTATCCAATGCGCGTTACCGCGCAGCTTTACATGATGAACAAGGATTCATACATACAGCAGCTGCGCGATACCATAAGCACGATAGAGAACCAGGAGGCAAAGCTCACGCAGGAGGGTGCGCCGCAGACCGAGATAAGCAAGGTGCATGGCGCGCTTGCAATGTGGAAGAAGATGCTTGACAACGTAAGCAAGGGCACTTCGCTAGAGCTAGCCTCGTTTGCTACGCTCTCGTCAAAGGGCACAAAGGAGTACGAGGCGGTCAACGCGGTGCACCAGAAGGCGATGGAGATAATGTCAGGCATAGGAGCCACCTTGGGCGTATCGCCAAACCTTGTGATAGGGAGCGACATGCTGAAGTTCATCGAGCCAGAGTTCCTGATACCCTATTCAACAGTTAGCGAGCAGATATCGAAGAATATGCAGGAGGAGGTAATATAATGGACGAAGAAGGCATCATGTACCTTGTGCTAACGCTTCTGTTTTACCTGATCGCATTCGCTGTGATAGGCAGCATAGGCCATGGCGCTGTGGCTATACTCATACTTGTGCTGCTCCTGCTCGGTGTGGCCGTCGTGCTCATACTCAACTGGGCCGATTTTCTGCTATTCCCGCTGTTCACCACACTACTTGGCATAACCTTCCAGCCTTCCGCCAACTATAGGATAAACAAGACGCAAGACGCGGTGATTAAAGAGGTAAACGGCCTCTATTATGCTACCGGCTTCATAACCGCCAACCTATTCTCATATATATTCAAGCTCGAAGCCACAGAGTTGGTCAACGAGGACGACAGGATCGCCAGCGCGCCGGAGCTGTGGGAGCGCGCGCTGATGAACATAAGCTTTCCATTCAAATACCACGTATTCGCAGTTGGCATGGACGTGCAGCGCGTTCGCGATGAGCTTGAAGGAAAGCGGTCGTATCAGGAGTTCCAGCTCTCCAGAGCCATACAGAACAACGCCAACGAGGTTACGGTGACAGACATCCAGAGAAAGATAAGCGCGCTGCAAGCCAAGATAGACCGCATATCAGCGGGCGAGAAGCCAGTGGCCACACTCATGTATGCTGAGACTACAGCCATAGGCATAAGCGAGAGGGCGGCTACGGATGCGCTGGAGTCGCAGGTGCGCGCGCTGCAGATAGCGCTGAGCGGCTTCGATGTCGACCTTATGCAGGTTCGCGGCCGCGAGCTGTATACACTATTCAAGTTTAACTTCGGAGTGCCCACTTCATTCGAAGATGCCGCGTCGTTTTTCGACCAGCAGAAATAATAATTTTGGCGTGTCAATAGTATTTAGTGAAGCTGATGACCCTTTTGAAACTGCAGCACATAACCACCAACGAGGTGGCAAAGAGGTCCTTTTTGTCAAGGCCGCCGGAGCCGCCCGCTACCGTGCTGTTGAGCGATCCGTTCCAGGCGATATACATAGGCACCACAAAGATATTCAAGGTGCCTTTCACGTGGTCCTACATAAACCTTACCAATCCCCACATAGCGGTTGTGGGGATAACCGGAGCAGGCAAGAGCTATTTCGTGAAGACCTTCCTCATAAGGGCAAGCTATGTGTGGAATACAAATGCGGTGATAATAGACTGGGCCGGAGAATACAAGGCATGGGTCAATCAGAGCGGCGGGATAGTGGTGTCACTTGGCAAGGGCGCGTTCCTGAACATAATGGATCTTAGCGGCATGAAACCACTTGACAGGACCAAGCAGATCGTAACCGCATTGGAGATACTCACCGATATAGGGGAATACCCAGAGCAGAGGCGCATTACCGAGGAAGCGATAGAACAGGCTTATACAAATAGTGGTTTCATTGTTTACGAGAAAGCGCCTGAAGGCAAGCAGGCGCCCACATTGAAGGACGTCATAGCGCTGCTCCAGGAAAAGCTGCAAGAAGGCACGTACGAATACCCAGCCGAGCTTGAAAATGCGATATACAGGCTAAGGCAGTTCGCGCGCGAAGGCGAAGACTATTTCGCAAGGCAGAGCACCATAGACCTGGGCAAGCTCACCACTTCCGGGCTCGTGGATATAGACCTTTCGTCGCTGCCCGACGAGCGCTTCAGGGCCCTGGCGGCGCTGTTCATACTGCAGTCGCTGAAGGAGCGAATGCGAAGCGAGGGCTGGAGCGAGGCCAAGGGGCTCAAGGCGCTGGTGGTGCTTGACGAGGCGTGGAAGATCGCGGGCGACGAGAGGAGCGATGCCGTAATGATAGTCAGGGAGGGCAGGAAGTACCAGTTCGGGCTTATTGTGGCCTCGCAGAACCCTACTGATATAAACGAGGCGATATTCTCGAACGTGGGTACCACGTTTGTGCTCAGGATAAAGTTTGAAAAGTTTTTGAACTATCTGCAGAGCTCGATGAACTTTTCCAATTTCATAAGGTCGGAGATAACAAAATTCGGGGTAGGCCAGGCGGCAGTAGAAATGGCATTCCAGACTGCAATAAGGTTCCCGGAGACGTTTGTTTTGGAGCGCATACAGGGCGAAGAGCCGCTCCACATATACACCATAGACATGTCGGACGTGCTCACGCAGAGCGAGCTTTCTGCCAACGTGCTTCCCAAGGACTTCCAGTTCGAGATGGACGAGCTGAAGGGCAAGCTAATAGAATACAACGTGAGCAGCGAGGCCATAGATGCGCTTTTCTCGCAGATGGACGCGCAGGACAGGAGCATGAAGATGCTCGATTTCATCAGGGCGCTCTTTGAAGCGGGTACCACCATAGTAAACATCGTGTCATTCCTAAAAAGCATGAGCATTGATGACCTGCTCATAACGAGAATCATCGCGGTTTCCGGTGTCGAGAATGGCTAGCCAGAACACCTTTATTGTGCAGCGCGTTGCGCTGAGGCGCATACTCACGGCTATGCACGTCGACGACAAGAGCATCGAGGCGCTGCTCGCCGCAATGGAAAAGAGCCACCGGCATTTTAACGCGATGGCTTTCGTGTCGCAATTGGAGAAGATAGGGCTCGAAAGGGACCAAGTGGCCAACGTGCTACGCCGAATAGGATTGGACGACATAGCAATTGCCAACGTGTTCGAGATGGTTGACGTGCAAAAGATCTCGGCAGAGACGGGGCGCGTGTACAATATAGTGCTTGATTTCAGCTGATTTAATGGAGGAGAATAGGTGCATAATCTGTGGTCTAGAGAAGGACGGCATAGAGGTAAAGGAAGACTATATCATAGATACGATAAGATGGTTCAAGAGGAACGTGACAAGAAACGAAAAGGGCTACCGGCTCGTGGTGTGCAAGGAGTGCTATCCCAAATATAAAAAGGCACGCGATAGCTACACGCGCAGGGAGGTCGCGTACCTTGCAATAGGTGTGATATTCGCCGCGCTGCTCATTGCGTTCTCAGGAGGGCATGAGCTTTCAGCTGTATTCTACGGGGTGCTCATTATAATATTCATGTACCTTCTCGCGCAGCTCAGCTACATGCCCGCGCTGAAGCTGCCTCAGGTGGGCAAGATGCAGCAAGCCAAAACGTTACGTGCGCCAAAGACTGCTAAAAAGAAGGTGTAGCCAGGTATGGAAAGATATTTAAGCCATCGAACATAAAAATCTACAGAGCAGAGGTGTGGTGTTGGCGGAAGAAAACCAAAACGTCGTAGAGCCCAAGGCGGATCAACTTGTACTTAAGGGGGATCTTATCGGCACGTTCGATGCGATGGCAAGCCGCATATCGACCCTGCAAGCATTCTCGATAAAAAAGGCGGCGAGCGAGCTGTCAATCGCAAGGATTGAGAGCCACGACATACAAAAGCGCCCCTTTCTTTTCATAATAATAACGTTCTCCAAGGACAGCGTCACCGTCGACTATACCATACCGTTAGATTCTAGCCCGAAAATAAGGAAGCTCTATGTGCTCAAGGTGCTGCTCAGTATACTCTCTCTTGTATCAGATCTGTACATGGTAGACAACACAGAGCTCTTCCAGTATACAGATTCTGCCATAGACGACGTGTTGAATTCCATGTCCCAGAGCTACAGCTCCCTTTTCAACAATTACGATTCACTTTTCAACGAATACAGGGAGCTCAAGCGGCTAAATCTGGAGCTTTCGGCAGCAAACAAGAGCCTAACCGTGCAAGCGCAGCAGCTGAGCGCTGAAAACAAGGAGCTGCACGACAGGCTCAGTGCCCTTGAGGCATATTCTGACGAATCATTGATGGTTATGGTTGAGAACTGGCTCGAGGCTCATGACAGCACAATAGACATAAACGAGTTTGCGCAGAATTACAAACTTTCGCCCACCAGGGTTGAGCAGATACTCAACAAGATGGTTTCGCAGGGATACATAACACTGAAAGGCTGAAGCACATGAGATACGTGATAAGGATAAACAAGAAAATAAGATATGTCAGGGTATATGTGATCGCCAAGCGGGTCGAGGGCGAGCAGAACATCTTGTCAAGGGCATTCACGCGTTTCTTCATGAAGCTGTTCGGTCAGGGTGACAAGTCCCGCGAGCAGCAGGTGTGAGCATATGGGATCTGGCAGGCACTCCAACGTGCTCAAAATTGCTATAATAATAATCGTAGTGCTCATCATTGCGGTCTCAGCGTTATTCTGGTATTTGGGCACAATGCTCGCTCATGTAAGGGTACCTGTAACGCAGGCAAAGCTTTTGCAGCCGGCAATAACCGGCTTCGTGACAGGCCAGAATCTGCTTCTATTCAATAATTCGAAGGAGCTTTTTCCATATGTGCTTGTAAATTACAACGCGATCAATACCACCAGCATAGCGTTTAATGCCACGATATTGATGGGTGCTCTGCCATCTCAGCTGTATATCCTGAACACCACCAACGAGTGCTACCAGTGCGTGAACATGCAGGCATTCGCCTCTTCGCTCGCCAGCAATCTCGAGAATTATGGTCTAAGCAATCTGTCCCGCATATCAAACGTATCATTGGCTAGTGTCACCAGCATCGCCAACTATTCGATACTTGTTGTTCCGAGCGGGCTCATGCCAAGCGCCCTCGTCGAGCCCATCAACTCGAGCACGGGGATCACCCCATTGACTGTTCTCATGAACAAGCAGGTGGTGGTCGTATACATAGGAGACAACTTCTCGCGAATGCTGTTACCCGGTTCGGTGGTCGTGCCGGATACGTCCCCGCCAAGCTATCTGGCTACGCAGCCCTTTTCATACACCGGAAAGAGTAGGTTCTATTTCAATTCTACCACGTTCAATTTCACGAAAGGCTACTCTAGTGGGCCGCTTACGTACGAGTATGTGGGCCCCGGCGCCATAGTTGCGTTTTCAAACACCCCTTCTTCATGGAAATCGGCGCATGAGATGGCTTCTGACGTAGCTAAAGCAATATATAGTGCGCTATGGATACCAAGAGCGGCAAGCGGTGCGCTCAGCATGAACACCACCGCATTGAATTCAAGCGCATCTGTAGGCATAGTGCTCAACAACACGTCTCTTGTGCCATCGCTTAGCTCCATTTCGCTGCTCAAAAACGGGGTCGGCATAATAACCATAAGGGCCAACTTCTCCAGCAGCGCAGGCCAGAAAACGCGCTATGCGTATCTGTATTTTGCTCCGGCGCACACGCTCAATGGCACCGTGAGCATACAGCAAAACGTCGTTCCCACATATACTGTACCAGTCACGATGACCATATTTACCAACTCCACGCTGCCCGTATCAATCCAGCCCCATATAACGCTCTACAGTCTAAACATGTCTAGCATATACGCGATACCGCTGCAATTCACGCAGGCTTATGGCAACTTCACCTTCATAAAATACATCGCATTTGATCTGCCGCCTGGTAGCTACATAGCGGAGCTGCAAGGCTATTCTGGAAACCTGTACGCGTCAGCGCTCTTCAACGTTCCTGCCGTGCAAATCTCGCTCGTAGGTAAGAACTTCTCAAGCAACACATACAGGTTTTACCTCCAGTCTGATGGCCTGCCTCTTTCGGGCATAAACTATACCGCGAGCATGAATGGCGCATACAAGAGCAGCGGCATTGTGCAGAATGGCGTGGTCAACTACAGCCTGCCCGCTGGCACCCCACAGGTGTACGGCAACCTGAAGTTTACGCTGTCGATGCTCTCTTCCAACTTCTCGTACACGGTTGTGCATACCCCACCAAAAGTGGTGATAAACAGGCAGTACATCGAGCTTGCGATAGTCGTAATAGTAGTGCTATTGATGGTCACGATGGTGAAGGCACCCAACAGGGACGAGTTTTACATAGACGTACCGAGCCTGCCCCAGCAGAAAAAGGTAGACATAAAGGTTAGCGCAAAAGAGATACTGAGCCAGTTCGACAAGCTTAACGTGCGCTATCATTGGAGGTTCATGCCGCTTACCAAGGAAGAGCTGCGTTCTGCAATAGTGTCAAACATAAGGTACAACAACATGCCTGTCGGCATAACCTATAGCAACGCGGAGTCGATAGTTGATCAGCTCGTCGTGAAAGGATACCTTGTAGGAGCGGACGACCTGTATGCGCCTGCTGAGTGGGTGCAAAAGAGCGGGCATGACATAGAGTATCTTGCGACGTTCAAGAAGATAAGGCTATACCTTGTAACGCACGCCTACCTGTTCACCGATCTCGATGCCAGCAACCTTGCAGATATAGTAACAACAATACATGGCGAACGCGCATACATCGTCATCTACTCTAAGACAAGCAAGTTCATGAACGTGCCCGTGTACAGCAACCAGGTGACATATATCGCGTTCCTGAATTCGTTCAGGCTTGAGGAGTTCAGGCAGGCGCTCTATACCTCTTTTACCCCAGAAACAGAGCAGCTCAAGATATACCTATCCGCAGGCAGCGTGAGGCTTGTCGACGCCGACGCGCCAGGGGACGCATTCGCTTAGATGTGCGCGCGCATCGTGGTTGTCTCATTCCTCGGTGCTGCTGCCCTTTGCCCCTTCTGGCTCGTCTAACTTGGCCGCCTTCGGATAGTGCTTTGCTATAAGGGCTTCCAGTTTTTTCTCTACTGTCGCGCGATCCGCCCCGCTTATGCTGCTCAAGTCGCTAGCGAGCTGCTTAGTGTAGCGCATTATCGCGTTATACTTGCTTGCTTCCTCGTGCAGGTGCGCCTTCCCGCTTATGTACCTTTGCAAGCCCCTTGCAGCGTCCATCAGCGCAAGCTTTATCTCGTCCACTATCTCGTCTTCCTCCGCTATGGCCTCCTTGCCCACCCCAGAGTAAGGGATGTAAACCGAAGACACGTTTACAAACACGCTCACCGGCTGCGTGTCGAGGTCTATCCCGTAGCGTTTCCATTCTATGCCCTTAACCGCTGTAGTTATGGCGCAGTTCCCGCTATCGAAAAGAAGCGGCACCCTGTTAGCAAATCTGAGCGTGTTGCCTTCGTAGCCGGCTTCAGTTTTCTTGCCCGCCGCACCCCCAAAAGCCACCGCCGCTTCGACTATAAAAGGTATGCCCCCTCTGAATACGGCAGGCCTCCTCTCTGTAACATCCATGAACTCAGGATTGAGTATGTTCTTAAGTGCCACCCTTATCTGCTCTTCACCTATGGGCTTTATAGCACTGGCATCCGGAGCTATCCACTTTGTTTTGTTGAATGCTCTAATGAGCTCCTCCGCGTCCTGCCACGTAAGCGCTCTTGGGTCCTTCTCCATGTCAAGCTGCGGTAGCATTTCCTTTATCTCGTTTATCTTGTTTGGCGTCACCCTAGCGAACGTGTCAAGCAGAAACGACGATATCTTCCTGCTTTCGCTTCTTTGCGCGAATTCTATAAGATCGTTAACGGTAAGCCCCAGCGGGTGCGGTTTGGCAAGCTTTGGCCTTTCCGGTACCGCATTTACGGCGCGCACGAAAGTGGACTCCTTGCCGTCGGGATCTGTAAATCTGATTTGAACATGCGGATTAGAGAGCGCTGTCCTTTTCAGGTATTCGAAAACGCCGTGATCGCTGTTTTCATATTTTAAGTCAGCAAAATCCCCCTCTACGTAGAGCCCAGTGTGTTCGCTGCCATCCGGAATGTCACGCATATCCGTTACTACCGGTTTGTTGTGCACCGTGTCGATGCCCACAAAGCACGAATAGCTCTTGCCCTTAGCTGTCGTGGATTTTACAAATATGTGCTTGCCTGTCGTTATCTGCGAGAATAGCGTGCATCCGGCCGCGCCAATGCCCTGCTGGCCCCTCTGCTGTATATACCTGTGGAACTTTGTGCCAGCAAGTATTTGTGCCAGTGCCTTTCCAACAAAATTCTTTGGTATGCCTGGGCCATTGTCTTCCACTATAACCTTGTATTTTTCTTCGCCTATGTTCTTGACAGCCACGTTAATGTCTGGAAGCATACCAGCTTCTTCGCATGCATCAAGCGAGTTTGTGACATACTCGTGCACAATTGTGACAAGGGAATGTGCCTTCCCGGCATAGCCGAGCATCTGCCTATTTTTCTTGAAGAACTCCGCTATGGAATGCTCCTTGAACTCCTTAAATATCTCTTCAGCTGTCCTCTCCGCCGTGCAATCGCCTATTTATTCAGCAACCCGCGCGATAGCTCCCTGTTCTTTCTGTGTGTTGCTTCCATCTTCCTGTACGCATTCCTGTGCGATTCGCCTGCTATGAGCGCGTCCACCGCTGCCTTGGCTTCGCTGATCCCTTCGTGCGTGCCTATAAAGCAAACAGTGTTGCCGTACACGCTCATCTTCGCATTGCTTACGCGCTCTATCGTCATCTTGACCTTTCCATTCTCTCCTATTATCCTCGCCTTCACCTGATGTATGCGGTTTTCGCTGCCAAAGTACTGCTCCAAGTCTATCAAGGAGAAGTAGAAATCTTCATGCGCGAGCATGCACGCCGTGCCGATGTCGAAGCCCCTGCCAAACGCGAAGGCGATATTGCTTGCGCTGAATTCACCCAGAGGATCACCGCTTACCTCCACGCCGTCATCGCCTACGCTGACATTGCAGCGGCAGCACTTCTCTATCTGCTCCGCAATGCTGCCGTCCCTCTTCATGAGCTTCAGCCTCTCCATAGGTATAAGAACGCGTTGCATTGAAACACTTGTAGGATATATGGATTGCATGTTTATATTTTTAGCGTTTACCATTATATAGGTTATCGTCGTTTCTCTGCAGTTCTACGTGCTTTGTTAGAGTTCCGCTAATCTGTATTTATACATTGGAAAATAACAACATTTAAATATCTATCATTCACAATTAATTCATGATTCGTTCATGATTCTTATATGAACGGATTGTGATGGGATGGTGTTTGTGAAATCAAAGAAGGAAATTGAGCATGATGTCCAAAAGATAAAGCACGGCATAAAAGACCTCAAGGACAAAAATTCTGCAATAAGCAGCCTCATCGATGAGAGGGTAAAGGCCGACCAGATAAATTCGAGCCTGTTTTCGCTTATCAAGTACCTCGTAGACGAGAACAAAAAAACCACAATGGTACTGCAAAGCCTTGCGGAAGGGATAAACAGGCTTGAAAGCGAGCTCTTTGCAGATGATGATACTGAAAATGGTAATGATGCTGTTGAGCCTCCAGCTGGGAGGGAAGCGCAGGCAAGCCTGCCAAAGGAGTTGCCTGTATCGGATCTCGATGCAAAGATACTCCAGATAATACAGAGGAAAGGCATGGCATGCGCTGATGATATTAAGGCACAGCTTAGCTATAAAGGGAGGAATGCGGCTACCGCTAGGCTCACCAAGCTTTACAAGCAGGGCCTGCTAACAAGGTACCAGCTTGGTCACAAGGTTTTTTACAAATATGGTGCTGGCAAGACGACCAATGCGCTCATTATATCACCCCCACAGTAAATGGCCTGTAGCCTTGCGCTACAGGCCGACCCTCTTTTTTCTAAGGGCGCTGCACGATGAGCTTTGAAACTATATCATCTACGCTTGTATCCCAGTTGGGCAGCGATGCGGCAGATAACGAAATCAGTCCCATCTGCGGGGCAGAGAGTGCAGCCAGAAGCTTAATTAATACTTATAGAATTCCCTCAACCTCGTTGAGGGCTGGGTTTTATGTCATATGATACGCAGGACGCAACTCCTATATGCCATTGTGTAGTAAAGTAAACAATTAACAATGCGACCGGAAAACCCACGGGAGTGCCAGGGCACTCGGCGGCTTGCAGAAAGGCTTGCTGCGTGCGGGGATACCGCCGGCATTGTCGGCGGAGAGGATCCGCACGCGATAGGCTTATAATGGCAAAGCCCTTATGTCATATTCGCAGCTCTTTGAGCACGCCCTTCAGCTTTCTGAAATCATTTTCAATTATGGGCACGTTCTTCTTGAGCCTTACAGCAGCTGCGGGGTGCAGCGTGACAAAATACATGTCCTTGAAAAGGTTGCTATGCGCGCGCATCACGCTAACCCCGCCTATTAACTCCCTTGCTGCTACCGCTCCGAGCAGCACGATAAGCTTTGGCTTTATAATGTCTATCTGCCTGAGCAGGTAGGATCTACAGGATTCTATCTCCGCGCTGCTGGGCTGCCTGTTTTTTGGCGGGAAGAACTGCACCACGCTAGTTATGTAAACGCGATCCCTATTCAGCCCAGCAAGCCTCAGAAGGTGGTCCAGGAGCTTTCCGCTTGCGCCTACAAAAGGCCTTTTCTGCATGTCCTCGTTCCTTCCAGGCGCCTGGCCTATTATCATGACACCTGCATTGGAAGGCCCCTCGCCAGGCACAAAGTTCCGGCTAAGGTTCCAGTTTGCAAAACTGCGTGGCAGTTTTGCATATTCCTCATTCAGGCGATCTAATGCTTCCCTTTTCTCAATGTACGAGTCGCCGTATGCAACCAAATCCCTCTCATTCTTTATTACATCCCCTGACATTACCTGCTCGTATGTGAGCCACACGTATCCAGAATGCTCTGTCACCTTCACCTTCGCGCTTTCGCCGACTTTTGCAAGATAGACCGTGAGCTCTGTCTTCACTTTTTGATTGTTTTCCATATACCAGAAGGTGATGTGGTATATAAAGTACCTGTCCGGAGTGACCCTTATGCTTGTTTCCTCAAACGCTTCGCGTACAGCAGCTTGCAGTGATGTCTCTCCTTTCTCTATATGCCCCTTCGGCAGGTCGAGGTGCCCTCTCCCTTTAAGGAAAAGGTAGCGCCTTTTGCCCTCAGAGTACTTGTAAATCAGAAATCCGCCGTCAAACACAAATTTGACCATTTCACGCACTCTCCGCTATGCGGTATGCCGCACACATGAAACCTGTGGACATACCGTGTATCTCAAGCGCGTTATATAACTCGGATTCTAAGTTGTTTGCAAGGCCGTTGCTCATTGCCGCATTGCATAATGGTATCTTATAACTCTCGTTTGATGGAGCAAAGAGCTCATAATCCTCAGTAACATATGCGCCTTCCACATTGTAAGGCACAGAAAAATAATCTACCTCAAAGGTTCTGTTTTGCACACCGATCGAAATACCTTTAAGTGCTATGCCATTGGCAAGCAGAGTGGCATGCGCGTCGCTCTCAGTGCTGTAATTATTCGTGATAATGTAGCCCCCATTAGGGTGCCTGTTAAGCGCAACTAGCGCGTATATGGTTGAATTGGCGCTCTTGTTGTCGAGGCTGTAAAGCAAGAGCGTGTTTGAGGTGTAAAGCTGGACTATGTTGCTGTGGGTGCTTTCCAGGCTTGCTATGATCCTGCCTATTAGCGCGCTCTGCGTGATGCTGGAATTGCTGTCGAAGAGCAGCGCTGGCGTGTTTATCGCGCTGCCGTACTGCGTGGTAAGTGCGAGTGCCATCCCGCCGAAGAGCAGCGCAAGCGCCAGTGGAGCAATGGCATTGCTGTGGAGTGCTTGATGTCTTGAGCTCCTCTGCGCGCCGAGCTTTTCTATGTGGAGGCCAAAGCGGCCTCCCAAGATAATCATAGCTATAACTGCGATATAAAATAGCACCTGCCCTGCGAAGAGGTGAAAAAGGAGCACGGAGCTGTCCAAGCCGTAGTATGCGCCGGCAAGCATCACAGAGGCTATCCTTAGAATGTTTAGCAGGAGCATAAGCACCACGCCTGCGGCAAGCCATAATATCTTGCCCTTCATGCTACCCCGGTACAGGTACGCGACTGGTATCATGAACATGAGCAGCGCTACAAACGTGCCCAGCGATACGCATGTCGCGGATATTGTTATCGCTGGTCCTGACAGTCCCGAGAAGGTGTTGCCTATCCTGGACAGCGGCACGCCGAACGCTTTTAGCATCGCGTATACAAGGCTGGAGTTGGCGCTCGCCCACGCGCCGTTGAAGCCGAACAGCGGCAGGAGCAGCAGCGGCGAAGCAAAGAGCGCATACACGGGCAATGCCTTCATCTTCCTTACCCCGTCAGGTCCAAAGAGCGTCGCAACAAGTGCCATTATAAAGATAGGCCATATGAATGTGTCCAGCCTGTAGGAGAAATATGCAAACGACAGCTCTAGCCTTGAAAGCACCATGATGAGCAGGAATGCTACGAAAATTGCTGCGCCATATATCGCGCTTGAAGGTTTAGAAACCAGCTTCAAGTCTTCCTTCGCAGAAAAGATTATCATCACTGGCAGCATGAGCATTACTACTATCACATACGTGCTGGAATCGGTGTCAAGTATGCTGGGGTTTGTAACCAGTACGGAGTTCACAGCGCCCAATGCAAAAGCCACGAGCAGCACTATTATACCAATAGTCTTACCTTTGTCCGCCATGCAGACCCCTGATAGTCCTCAGCCGAAATGGGCTTCATCACCGCTCAGAAGTTACTCTTTTCTTCATCGGACTTGATATATATCTCAAACCAAGTTTTATTATACTTACCATATGCTGGCATCAAACGCTGTGCCATCCGCTGATATGGTGGCGCTATAGAAATAGGAGAAACGTCTGCTTCTCGAATCGGTGTAAAAAGCAGCATGGTCTGCTTCTTCAGTGCCTTGTGCTTACCGATATCATGTGGTACTCGTTGTCATAGCCGAGCACGCTTTTGAACACCTGCGGCTCCATGCTTATTGTTTCATTGGAATAGGGGTCGTTTATATATACGGTGTCCTTGTCGTAGCCCTTGACTACGACCCAGTGCGGGCTTGGTTCAGGGTGATCCTGCGGGCTTAGCCTGTTTGCATTTACAAGCACTATGGGTATCCTGCCCATGTTGAGCTCGTTCTTTATAGTGTTAAGCGTTACGATCTTCTTTATCTCCTTTATCTTGAGCTCCTCTGCGCGCTTTTTTATTTCGTTGAATGATGCCCTGAGTGTTTCAAGGTTTATGCCCTCGTAAACAGCAAGCTTCCTCTCATAGCCCTCATCCTTGGCGTTCGTTATTATATAGGGTTTTGCGCCCCGCTTTGCAAGCGCATACGCAAGGCCGTAGCGGGATCCATGCCAAACACTTCCATAGTTTGCTTCCTCCCAGATATCATATTCCATGCTCCTCTTTATGCTCATGTTCTTGTTAATGTATTTAAGCGCCATAAGCGCGCATGCCGCGGCGCTGGTAAACTCCTCAGACTGGGGATAATTCTGTATGTCGAGCATCTTAGACTCCCTATACTGCCTTCTTGGACTTTTTGCCTTTGCGGGATTTTTGTTATGTTTGAGTTTTCCGTTCATTTTATCGCCCCAACCAATTCCAATGCAGGGAGGGAGATTTGTTCGCGTCGTTTGAACTCCCGTAGACCTAAGTCAGCGGATCTTGAGTCCGTCGCGTTTGACCAGGCTCCGCCATCCCTGCACCATGCTATTTGCACGCAATAAATAATTATATATTGTGTTGCGCACCATTGGTGCAGTAGCATGTGCACTCACTACTTACCTTTATTATATATTTATATGTTGCGCACCGCCAAAGAAGAGTGTTTAAAGACCTTTCTGCATGAACGTAGCTTTGGGTGTGCCGCCATGCCCTGGCCGGGTGCCGCTTTCAGGCTCTTTCATCTGCCGCACCAAAAAGTTATTTATGCTTTGGCAGCCAAATCTATCATGCAAAGCAGTGATTTGATGATGCCGAACCTTGATCCGCGTGCGATGAAGAACATAATGGACAAAATGGGGATAAAGACCACAGAGATAGAGGCAAGCAGGGTGGTAATAGAGCTCCCTGACAAGAACATTGTGATAGAGAACCCGCAAGTTACTGCCATAGACGCGCGGGGCATGAGGACCTTCCAGATAAGCGGCGACGTCTCTGAAGCCGAGAAACCGGGCGCTGTTGACATCACTGAAGATGACATAAACGTGGTCGCGGAAAAGACAGGCGTAACAGATACGGAGCGCATAAGGGAAGCGCTCAAAAAGGCCAATGGAAACATAGCAGAAGCGATCCTAATGCTCCAGGGCCAATGATAGATACCGCGTTGCGGTCTGTGGCGCGCTAATCCATGCTGTACGAATGCGCATACGGCACTCCGCCCACAAAAAGCACGCCTTTCTTGTCTATGATCTTCGAGCTTATCGCGGCTTCGATGCTCTCTGTGCCAACTATATTGGCGGAATAGATATGCTCCAGCCTGCTTATGGCATCGATCGCGGAATCCTTGTCCACCTTATCCCCCTTGTAGAAGGAGCTGTAGCTTTTTATGTCTATCACAACGTCGCCCTCGCTTAGCACCCTGTCTATAAGCGCTTCGTCGCACATCGCAACTATGTCCCCGTTGTCTGTGTTGTGCACCTTTATGTAGATCATTAACTCAGCCATACTTGTAGAAGAACAGTGTGGAAAACACGTACAGCGAGCCGTAGCCTATGAGCCATAGCCCCCCTGTCGTGTTGTCGTTGACCGCTATCGATATGTAGCCAAGCACCATAAGTATCGTGGAAAACATTATCTCAAATTTTGTGTTTAGCACCGAGGCGATCAGGGTCCTGTTGCTCTTGCCTACCTTCTGCCATTGCAGCCTGGGGTCAAGCCTGAGCATTGCCGCTATTGCTGCCTTGAGCCTCACAAATGCAAGCGCGAAGTTGAGTATGAATATCATCACGCCTTTGCGTATGGAGTTGAAATAGAACTTCGTGAGCAGCACAGGTATGAGCAGAGATAGCGTAAAGGCGACTATGCCGAACATCTGCAAGTAGAGTGTTATGCTTTTGAGCTGCAGCAGCTGCCCTATCTGGCTAAATGTGAAGCGGCTCATTGGGAACGACGAAAATACTATAAGCACCGACACAAGTGTAAAGATTATAAGTATTAGCGAAAGGTAGTTCAGGCCGAACCCATGTGCTATATAGTCCATGCTTGATAGGGTGGTTAGATTTCTCACATTCTTCTTTTTCCTCAGCCTGTGCAGCAGGTAAGCAAGAAACTGCGTGTCCCCGTAGTTGTACCTCCACTGCTGCTTAGCAAGCGCCGTGAACGTTTTGATAGGCCTGCCAAGCGCGTACACCTTCGGTATGTACAGGCTCCTGAAACTGCCCTCGTCGGATTCGAAGCTGAAAAATGTGTCCTCTATCACATACTCGGGAAAGCCCCCTATCCTCTCCAATATGCTTTTCCTTATTATGCCGCACGAGCCGGCAAATATCGCAGTGTTGTCAAGTGCTCTTGCGGTCTGGATGAACTTGAAGAAGAAGGCGTTGAACAGGTCTACAGAATCCGAGAAGAAATTCCCTTTTGCGGATCTCTTTTCGGTCTGCACATAAGAGAGCTTTTCGTCCTGGAAATATGGAACAAGATCAATGAGGAAATTATTGTTGATGAGATACTCGTCGGCGTCGAAAATCGCCATGAGCTCCTCTTTGGATATTTTTATCGCGTCGTTGAGCGCGCCTGCCTTAAAGCCCCTCCTTGAGTCTCTGTGCAGGTATACTATGCCGTGCTCACTGCAGAAGGCTTCGAGCGCTTTTGCGATATCCTGCTTGTTAGAATCGTCGAGCAGGTAATACTTTAGCCTGCCCTTTGGATAGTTGAGCTTTAGCAGCTTACGCAGCGTCCTTTCTACAGTTTTCGGACTTTCGTTATACGTAGGCACGGCGACTGCCACGGTGGGCAGCGTTTCCATCGGTTTGAGCGACTTCTTTATGCTTTCGATGTGGTCCGGATAGAAATATGCCCTATAATACCAGTACGCCGCAAAGACGTTGAAGAAGCCCGACACGACCGAAAGCACCAGGAACGCAAACGCAATGAGATACATGTAAAGGTTGGTCGACACCATGAAGAGATAGACAGAGAATATTACCCCTGCCGCCGCAAGTAGCGTAAAGAGCAGCACCGTTATGAGCCTTATTGTAGACCTTTTTGGCTTGTAAGTCATAAAATCATTTTAACGTATTTACCTATCAATTCCAATCGCAGCGAAGCCCTCCAGCTTATAATATGTGGGCTGTATACCTTTTTATAGGTTGTGCAGCCGTTCCATGCGCCCTACATTGCGGCGATGTTGTGCTAATAATTTCAAGAAAACTATATAAACATAAAGCTCCAATCACACTACGCGGTTTAAATACAGTGAGCAATGCCGGGATGGCGGAATCAGGTAACGCGCCAGAACATGGCGAAACTCGAGATCT
>JBMFTZ010000001.1:0-2980 GCA_049966775.1 Candidatus Micrarchaeia archaeon | reverse complement strand
ACGGGACGAGGCCCTGAACCTCGCGCAGTTGACCAGGCTTTGCTACCCCTGCATGTCAATGCATCTTTTTCCCATAAAAATATATAAATACCTGCTAAGTTCAACATAAATCGGCGCGGGTGCTTTGATTGGGCAAGACCATAAGCGTTATTGCTGCGACTTCTGTTGGCCTTGGAGCCATAATAGGGGCGGGCATATTTGTGCTAAGTGGAAGTGCGATAGCTCTTGCTGGCTCCGAAGCGCTTATAGCGTTCATACTTGTTGGCATAATAGCACTTCTGGTCGCGTTTGAGCTCGGCGAGCTTGGCTCCATAATGCCGCACGCAAAGGGGGCATCGTATTCATA
This sequence comes from Candidatus Micrarchaeia archaeon, assembly GCA_049966775.1. Taxonomy (GTDB): domain Archaea; phylum Micrarchaeota; class Micrarchaeia; order Micrarchaeales; family Micrarchaeaceae; genus JAKAWW01. The sequence continues at coordinate 2,634 of JBMFTZ010000001.1, read as the reverse complement.
CGCGTATAATGCCTTCGGATCAGAGCTCGGCTTCGTAACAGGCATACTGCTCTATTTCAGCTATTCAACTGCGATAGCCGCCATATCAATGGGCTTCGGCACATACCTTTCGAGCGTGCTCGGCATGCATGACGGCGCGTTTGTGTACCAGTTCGCGATAGCACTTATCGCCGTGCTTTCAATTGTAAACATACTCGGCATAAAGAAGGCTGCCAACGCTGACATGGGGCTTGTTGCCGTGAAGATTTCGATATTGGTGGTTTTCATCGCCTTCGGCCTTTTGCTCGTTTCCGAGCATCCGGGCAGCGTGCTCGGCAATTTTTCCGTGCAGCAATCAAAGAACAATATGGGTGCCATATTCGGCGCCAGCGTTGCGGTATTCTTCGCGTATTCGGGCTTCCAGGCGATCTCCACATTCTCCGACAAGGTCAGAAACGGGGCAAGGGGCGCGGCAAAGGCGATAGTGCTCTCAGTAGCAATAAGCATAATACTTTACGTGCTTGTTGTGCTTGCGATGCTTTTCATGGCCCCAGCAAGCTCATACAAGATCGCCGCAGACCCGCTCGCGTTCGCACTCAACTATAGCCATGCGCCGCAGTGGCTTTCCCTGTTGGTCGATATAGGTGCCCTAATAGCCACGACGTCTGCTACCTTGGCAATGATACTCAGCTCATCGAGGATCCTGTACCAGATAAGCTACGACCATTTACTGCCTAAGATATTCAGGCGCTACAACAAGAGCAGCGACGTCGCAACTAGCGGGGTCGTATTCTCAGCGCTGATAGGCGTTGTGATGCTCTTCTCGGGCAACATCTTTGTTATAGCCGCAATAAGCAATTTCGGGCTTATATTCTCGTATCTAATATCCAGCTTTGCGGTGCTTCATTTCCGCAGGCGCAATTCAAGCCCGCAGTTCCGTACCCCCCTATACCCATATAGCATCATCGCGGCAATAGTGCTGCTTATGATACTCATTCTCGGCATGCCCAGAGAGGCCCTGCTTATAGGTATAATAATGATTCTTTCGCTTATAATAGTTTATTATTTCTTCAGGGAGCTTGAAGGAAAGAAAGTGGTAAAGATCAGGCTTTTCAAGTAGTGGTTTTATGCTCATAGGAATCGTTGGCGCGCCCAACAAAGGCAAAAGCACCCTCTTCTCAGCAATGACCATGGTCGACGCGGAGATTGCAAATTACCCTTTCACCACTATAAACCCAAACTTCGGCATCGCCTATGCGACCAAGCCGTGCGTAGAGAAGGAGCTCGGCACCAAGTGCAACCCTAGAAATTCGCTGTGCGTAAATGGGACGCGCATGCTGCCGGTAAATGTTGTTGATGTGGCGGGACTGGTGGAAGGCGCCCATCTAGGCAAAGGCATGGGCAACCAGTTTCTCAATGATCTCGCAAATGCCGATGCGCTCATAATAGTGGCGGATTCAAGCGGCGGCACGGACCAGAATGGCAACCAGGCCACCAGCAGCGATCCTGTGAAAGACGTTGAGATTGTTATAAACGAGATTACGGAATGGTTTTCTTCTATAATAAAAAGGAACATAAGCGCTAGCGCGCGCAAGGCGGACGGCCTATCAGCGCTTGCCGGTGCGCTGACCGGGATAGGTGCCACAAGGGCGCAGATAGAAGCCGCAGCAGCGTCTAGCTATTTATCCCTCTCAAACATAACGTGGACTGATGAGGATGTGAAGTCGTTTGCGGCTTCGCTGCTAAAGATCAACAAGCCCATGGTAATAGCAGCCAACAAGTCCGATTCCAGCAATGCGGGCGACAACAAAAGAAAGCTCGAGGAGCGCTTTGGCAAGGAAAAGGTTTTTGCGTGCTCAGCCGCCATAGAGCTCGCGTTAAGGAAGGCGGCGAAGCAGGGGCTCATAGACTACAGGCCCGGCGACAGAGACTTCAATGTTCTAAGCTCGAACCTCTCAGCAGAGCAGGCAGATGCAATCGCATATATGCAGCGCTTCGTTAGGGAGAACGGCTCAGGCGTGCAGGAGCTTGTGAACCACATAGTGTTTGACGTGCTCGACAATATCGTCGTTTACCCGGTAGAGGACGATAGCAAATATTCGGACCATTTCGGTAATGTGCTGCCTGATGCCATACTCATAAAGAAGGGCTCGACAGCGCAGCAGCTCGCATACAAGATACATACAGATCTAGGGGATGGCATGCTTTATGCGATAGACGCGAAGACGAAGGTAAGGCTGGCGAAAAACTACATACTCAACGATAATGACGTAGTGAAGATTGTGAGCGCCGCTAAAAAGAAATAGCAAGTCCTGAAAGGGGCATGAAGAGTTTAGGCCGTCAAGAGCATCAGCAAAGAGGAGAGGCAAGGCCGTGGCAAACGCCCGTCCTGGTCAAAACGTTTTATATCTAAAATGTGCTGTATTGAATAATTCCTAATCTTCTACGACGTAACTTTCTTATTGGTGTCTTACCAGATTACCACTATTCCAAGGTGGCGACCATGGGTAAGACGACCTAGAAAATATGGAAAAAGAAGATATAAAGACAATAGGGATTGGCCTGATTACAATGAGAAATGCGTTGTAAAGGGCACATTCTTCCTTAATCTCAGTTTTGTGAAGAACTGGGACGAGGAACTTGCAAAGATGAACA